>DASWVO010000366.1:0-3522 GCA_036406235.1 Opitutaceae bacterium | reverse complement strand
AGAAGCAGCGCGTCGTCCTCGAGGACGTGTATTTGCTGATTCATGACAAGAAGATCGCGGCGTTTCGCGACCTGCTTCCAATCCTCGAAAAGATCGCCAAGACGGCAAAGCCGCTTCTCGTGGTCGCCGAGGACGTCGAGGGCGAGGCCCTCGCAACGCTGGTGGTGAATCATCTCCGCGGGGTGTTCAAGGCCTGCGCGGTCAAGGCGCCGGAGTTCGGTGACCGCCGCAAGGCCATGCTGGAGGACATCGCCGTCTTGACCGGCGGCCGCGTCATCACCGACGAGGCCGGCATGACGCTCGAAGGCGCCCGCATCGAGGATCTCGGCCGGGCGAAACGCGTCGAGATCGACAAGGACACCACCACGATCATCGGCGGGGCCAACGACGAGAAACTGCTCGCCGCCCGGATCCACCAGATCCGCCAGCAAATCCAGGAGACGACCAGCGACTACGACCGTGAGAAGCTGCAGGAACGCGTGGCCAAACTTGCCGGTGGCGTCGCGGTCGTTAAGGTCGGAGCGGCGACCGAAACCGAGATGAAGGAAAAAAAGGCACGCGTCGAAGATGCGTTGCACGCCACGCACGCGGCGGTCGAGGAGGGCGTCCTCCCCGGCGGCGGCGTCGCGTTGCTGCGGGCGCGGGCCGCCGCCGGCGAGTTGCACGGCGATAATCGCGACCAGGACGCGGGAGTCCGGATCGTGCTGCGCGCGCTCGAAGAGCCGTTGCGACAAATCGTTCAAAACGCCGGCGCAGAGCCGCCCGTGGTGCTGAATCGCGTCGTCGAAGGCGCGGGCAATTTCGGGTTCAACGCGCTCACCAACGAATTTGGCGACATGGTGCAGATGGGGGTGCTCGATCCGTGCAAGGTCACGCGAACCGCGTTGCAAAACGCCGCGTCGATCGCCGGCCTCGTGCTGACGACCTCCTGCATGATCGCCCAGCTCCCCGAGGAGAAAGCCGGCAGGAAGACGGAGGAGGAACCGATGGTGTAAGCGACCGAACAGCCCGGAGGCATCGCCATGAACCTACTCGAACTTGACACCACCGCCCGGGCGCTCGTCGCCTCAGGCAAGGGCATTCTCGCCGCCGACGAAAGCCATCCGACGATCGAGAAGCGATTCAAGACGATCGGCGTCGCCTCCACCGAGGAAACCCGCCGCGCCTATCGCGAGATGCTTTTCCGCACGCGCGGGCTCGGCGATTTCATCAGCGGCGTCATCCTCTTTGACGAGACCCTCCGGCAGCGTGCGGCCGATCACACGCCGCTGGTCGAGCTGCTCTGGCGCGAAGAGATCATTCCGGGCATCAAGGTAGACAAGGGTGCGAAGTCCCTGGCGGGTTTTCCCGGTGAAAAAATCACCGAGGGACTCGACGGACTGCGGGAGCGGCTTGCGGAATACGGGCAACTCGGCGCGCGTTTCACAAAGTGGCGCGCGGTGATCGGCATCGGAGCCTACACGCCCACCCGCGCCGGCATCGAGGCCAACGCGCACGCGCTGGCGCGTTTTGCGGCGCTGAGCCAGGAGGCCGGCCTCGTGCCGGTGGTCGAGCCGGAGGTGCTGATGGACGGCGAGCACTCGATCGAGCGCCACTACGAAGTCACCGAACTGGCGCTGAAATGCGTTTTCCAGGCGCTCTACGACCACCATGTGCGCCTCGAAGGAATGTTGCTCAAACCCAACATGGTGCTCTCGGGCAAGGACTGCGCGCAACAAGCCGGCGTCGGCGATGTAGCTGAAACGACACTACGCTGCCTCCGGCAGGCCGTGCCCGCCGCCGTGCCGGGCATCGTGTTCCTGTCCGGCGGCCAGAGCGACCTGCGCGCAACCGAGCACTTGAACGCCCTGAACCAGCTCGCGCGTCCGCCGTGGGAATTGAGCTTTTCCTACGGGCGGGCGCTGCAGGCTCCGGCACTGAAGTGCTGGTCGGGTCGGCCGGAAAATATCCCGGCCGCCCAACAGGTCCTGCTGCACCGCGCCCGCTGCAACTCGGCCGCGCGTTTCGGAAACTATTCCAGCGAACAAGAGGAGTTTCACCCGGTGTAAGGAGAATCAGCCATGGAACTACTGGAGGCGATTTCCCACCACGGCATCGTGCGCGATTATTCGCCACAAGAAGTGCCGCGAACCGTTTTGCACGAATTGCTCCGCGCCGCGGCCCAGGCTCCGTGCGTGACGAACCGCCAGCCGATCGTTTTCTGCGTCTATCAAGGTCGCAAACGGCTCCGAAATTACTCCGACCGCATCAAAGCGCACTTGCTCGCAACACGCGCACCTTCCTTCGAGCTTTGCGGCCCCGATGAGATGCTGGCCGATCCGGCCTACAATGCATTCTACAACGCCAGCACACTGTTGGTGATCTGCGCGAAGTCGACGACCTTCGATCCCGCGGAGGATTGTTGCCTGGCTGCCGAGAACCTCATGCTCGCGGCGCACGCACACGGGCTCGGGACCTGTCCGATCGCGTTTGCCCGCCCGTGGCTCACGCTGCCGGAAACCAAGCAGGAGCTTGAGATTCCACTCGATCTCACGCCGATCTTCTCGCTGGTCATCGGTTATCCGGCAAAGCCCGTGGTGGAACCGTCGCCCAATGAGCAGGAGCCCGAGATCGCCGTGTGGAAATCAGGCGACTGAGCAACACCCGGCTCAGCACGATCGGCGTGCTCCGCGACTTGGGGCGCGCGGGAGAGAAGGCGCCGAGGCCTCATCGCGTCGAGTCGGGCGAACGCGCGCGCACGGCAATGCGGCGGAGTACGCGGCAACGTTCTGCAACCGCAAGAATTGCCAAGCAAATGGCAACGGCGGCGCAGTGTCGCGCGAAGGCGGTGCTATTGTTTCCCACCACCCTCAACCCAAATCCTCATGAGAGACGTCAAAACCCAAACGGCCGAGGAGTTGCTCAACGAACTTCGCACCCTCGTGAAGGAAGCCGAAAAGACCCTCGGCGACTCGATCGCCGAAACCTCCGATGAGACGCTCAGCGCATTGCGCGCGCGCTTCGTTGCCGCCCAGGAAAGGCTCACCGAGTTATATGGCGACACAAAGCAGAAGATCATCGCCGGCGGCCGGAAGGCCGATGAGACGATCCGCGAGAACCCCTACCAAGCCCTTGCGATCGCCGTGGGAGTGGGCGTGCTGCTCGGTGTGCTGCTGGGTCGGCGCACCAAGTAACGAAACGCTGCTGTGAGTTCCGACCACCCAAACGGCCCGGGCGGCCTGGTCGACGCGCTCCGAAACCTGGGCGACAACCTGATCGCCGGAGTCGAGGAGCGCATGCGGCTCCTGTCGCTCGAACTGCAGGAGGAAAAATTCCGGCTGGTCCAGACGCTCATCTGGATCAGCGCGTCGATGATCACCACCGTGCTGGCGCTCGCCTTCATCAGTCTCGCGCTCGTCTATGCGTTCGGAGAAGAGGCACGATTGCTGGTGATCGGCGTGCTCGCCCTCGTGTATTCGGCGGCCTGCCTCACCTGCGTGTGGCTGCTCCGCCGGCTGCTCCTCCGGCAGCCCCGGCCGTTTG
>DASWVO010000365.1:0-16042 GCA_036406235.1 Opitutaceae bacterium | reverse complement strand
GCAGCTGGCCGTACGACGTCCGAGCGCTCCGGTGCACGGTACCGCCAGGAAAAAAATCGAGCCTTCGACGTGCTCGGAAGCCGGCTAATATTAGATAACTACGGGATACGGCGGTATTGGGAGTTGAGCCGATCCTAAAGCTGGAAACGGTGGTCGGAGGCATGCAGGCGCTCCATCAGCAACAGGCGGGCCAGCAATCGATGGCGTGTTGTAAGCTGTTGAAAAGTAGAACGGTATGACGGCTTTTTTGTGTGAAGGATCTCGCTGGGCGATTTTTGCGGTGCGAGCGGCAAAAGATTCCGGGTGATGGTTCAGTCGGATAGTTGCGTCGCCGAACGCCCCTGTGGTGCAGGCTTCTGGCCGACGATCGATTCGGAGACGGACGGTCCCCCTGCGTTACTTCAGTGCCGGCGAGCGGCGCCACGCATCGCGGCTATACTACGTCGACGATGGCCGTGGCGGGCATCGCTGCGACCCGCTCCTGCCAGCAGCGCCGCAACGCGGCGGCGAAACGGCGGCCCTGGCCGGCTTCATCCATCAGGGCCGAGCCGCGCATCTGTTCGCGTAGTGACGCGGCGGTGACGGCGAGCTTCGCGGGCTCCGACGCGAGCCCGGCGGCGATCCGCACGTAATCGTCGACGTTCGTCGCGATCCACTCGGGGTGGCCGGCGGCGGTGAGCAGCGACGCGCCGACGCGCCCTGCGTGGCGGTCGCCGCGGAGCGTCACGACCGGCCGGCCCATCCAGAGCGCTTCGCACGTCGTCGTCGTGCCCGCGTAGGGAAACGTGTCCAACGCCACGTCGACGTGGTTGTAGAGCGCGAGATGCTCGGCGGTGCCGGCGGTGCGGGGCAGGAGTTCGAGCCGGTCCATCGGCACGCCGGCGCGCGCGAGGCGGGCGAGCATGTGCTCGCGCACGGCATCTTCGTTGAAGTCGCGGCCCTTCAACAGCAGTCGCGAACCGGGCGCGCTCGCGAGGATCCGCGCCCACGCCCCGAAGAGCGTATCGGTGAACTTGGTCGGGCTGCTGAAACAGCCGAACGTCACGTCTGCGCCGGTCGCGCACGGCGGAGGCGCGATCTCGGGCGCGTCGGCCGGCGGTTGGTAGCACCACGCCGTCGGCGCGAAGCGCACCAGTTTTTCCGTGTGCAGGCGGTCGCCCTCGCCCGGCGGATCGGCGATCGCATCGGTAAAGCGGTAGTCCATCGCCGCGACGCCGGTCGTGTCGGGGTAACCCAGATACGTGATCTGCACCGGCGCGAGACGGCGGGCGAAGAGCGGCAGGCGCACGGTCATGCCGATGTGCCCGGTGAGATCGATGAGGAGGTCGGGCTGGTCGGCCCGGATCGCGCGTTCCACCGCGGCGTGCGGCTGGCCGACGAAATTGCGCCAGACCGCGGCGAGGCCGCGCAGCCGGGCGGAGACGTCGTCCTCGGAGAAATGGTCGTGATAGAGATACAGCTCGAATTGGCCCGGATCGAGTTGCCGCAGCAGCGGCTCGAGGAAATACGCGCAGGAGTGCGTGCGCAGGTCCGGCGAAAGGATCGCAACCCGCAGCCGGCGATCGGGCGAGAGATCGTAGCCGGGCAGGGTGGCGGGCCCGGCGCCGACGGCCCGGCCATAGGCGCAGTGTTCGGCGAAGAGCTGCTCGCGCGAAATGCAATCGAGATTCTGCAGCGCAAAGAGCCGGTAGCTGCGCGCCTCGTGGTGATTCGGCTCGGCCTTGAGAAACGCGTCGTAGTCGGCGATCGCCTCCTCGAGCCGGTAGACCTTGTGCAACGCCTGCGCGCGGCCGAAGCGCGCGCGGGCATAGCGCGGATTGATCGCGAGCGCGCGTTCGTGGCAGTGCAGCCCCTGGAAATTTTTGCCGAGCGACGCCAGCGTGAGTCCGTAGTGGTACCAGCCTTCGAGGAAGTTGGGGTTGAGCTTCACCGCGCGTTCGTGGCACTCGACGGCCTCGGTGAGCCGGCCCTGCACTTTCAGCGTGTAGGCGAGCGCGTTCCAGGCGTCGGCGCTCTGCGGATTTTTCTGCGTGACGCGGCGCAGCACCTTCTCGGCGTCGGGCGTGCGCTCCGCCGAGATCAAGGCCGACGCGAGCCGCACGGCGACGGGCGCCGCTCGCTCATCGAGCTGCCAGGCCTGGTGAAACAGCCGGAGGGCTTCCGCGGTGCGGCCTTGCTGCGTCGCGAGTTGTCCCAGCAAGTCCGTGATCTGCGCGCTGCGCGGCGCCGTGACCAGGAGCTGGCGATAGATCGCCTCGGCGCGGGCCAGGCGACCTCCCTGATGATGCGCGACGGCTTCCTGCAGGAGTTGCTGGAATTTTGCAGATGGAATCATGAACGCCTGCGGCCGAGATCGGCACGCCGCTGACTTCATTAAGTGCTATGAATAGTGTTTTTGCCTTAATCCGTGGCGGCTCGCGTCGATCAACCAAAGTCGTGGTTCCCCTGTCGCCGTCCAATCTCGCTTCCGTGCCTCCGTTTCCCGTCGCACCCTATTCCGATCAGGAAATTCGCCGGCGCATCGACGCGTGTCCCAAGCTCGCCTCGTTGCAGAGCATCAACCGCCAGCTCGCCGGGCTGGTGAACTCCGAGCAGAGCTACAACGCGCAGATCGCCGAGATCATCCGGCGCGATCCCTCCCTCACCGCCCGGCTGCTGCGGATGGTTAACAGCGTCTATTTCGGGCTCAGCGCCAAGGTGAACAACATCGAGGAGGCCGTGTTCTATCTCGGGCTGCGCCAGATCCGCGAGCTGTCGATGGCCACGCCGGTCATCGAGGAGCTCGAGACGATCGGGCGCACGCAACAGCACCTGCCCTGGCGCGAACTGTGGAAGCACTCGATCGGTTCGGCGATCATGACGCGCGAAATCCTCGCGACGACGACGCTCCTGATCGACGACGACACCGATTACATCATCGGCCTGCTGCACAACGTCGGCAAGGTCGTGCTTGCGACCGCCTTCCCCGACGAGTTTGCCGAGGTCGTCGGTCGTGCCTATTTGAATACGGCTGAAGTGTGCGCGGCCGAGCGCGCGTTCGTCGGCTGGGACCACGCGCGCATCGGTGGCTATTACCTGCAGCGCCACCAGCTCGCCGACGAGATCGTGCAGGCGGTGCTTTATCACAACGATCCCGCGGCGGCGCCCGATCACGCCTTTTACGCGGCGGCAGTGCAGGTCGCCGACCAGCTCGTGCGTCAGGCCGGCATCCCCGGCGGCTTCGAGGACATCCCGCCGCTCTCCGGCGACGCCTGGGAGCAGCTCCCCGGCTGGCGCATTCTCTACGGCGAGGGCGAACGCGAGGTGCGCCTCGCGCGCGCCGCCCTCTCTAACAGCGTGCAGCGCCTGCCGACTGTGCTGAGCGGGTTGATCTGAGGGGATCCAGGAGCTGAGAGCCAAGAGCCCAGAGCGAAGAGCTAGAAAGCCGGTGAATCCGCACATCCCTTCCTTTTCGGCGCAAGGCGCCGGCTGTCAGGCTCTGAGCTCTCAGCTCTCGGCTCTCAGTTTTTCCGTCCTCCAATGAGCCCGCCCGCAGCCTTCACCCCCCTCCATGCGGCTGACTCCGCGGTCAACGATCCCTGGGTCGGACCGTGGGCGCGCAGCCTCGAGCTCGCGGTCGTGTGCGATCTCGCCGGCCGGGTGATCGCCGTCAATTCCGCGTTCGGGCGCAAGTTCGGACGCCGCTCCGCCGAATGGCCGGGCCTCGCCGTGGCCGACCTCGTTCATCCCGACGACTTCGCCGACTGGCAGGCCGCGGCAGCGCGCGTACAGCGGCCGCCCTACCACATCGCCCGCGAGCACCGCTGGCACACCGCCCAGGGCTGGCGCTGGCTGCAATGGGAGGAGACGCTGTTGCACGACGCCGAGGGGCAGCCGGCGGCCCTCCGCTCGATCGGCCGCGACGTCACCAAGCACCGCCTCGCCGAGGAACATTTTTCCAAGCTCGCCCAGGCCGTCGACCAGTCCCCCGTCTCGATCGTGATGACGACGCCCGGCGGCCGCGTGCAATACGTGAACCCGCGCTTCACCCAGGTCACCGGCTACACCCTCGAGGAGGTGTTCGAGCAGGATCTGCGCGTGCTGCGCGAGGGTCACCCGGGCGAGGCCGCCTACCGGGCCTTCTGCGAAACCGTCGCCGCCGGCCGCCAGTGGCGCGGCGAGCTGCGCACGCGGCGCAAGGACGGCTCGTCGGTCTGGGAGGCTGTCACCGTTGCCCCGATACGCAGCCAAACCGGCGAGATCACGCACCTGCTGTGCCTGCGCGAGGACATCACCGAGCGCAAGCGCCTCGAGGACCAGCTCCGCCAGGCGCAGAAGATGGAGAGCCTCGGCACGCTCGCCGGCGGCATCGCCCACGATTTCAACAACCTCATCGCCATCATCAAGGGTTTCGCCGAGATCGCGCTCGCCCGCTGCGCGACCGGCGACGAGCTGCAGCAGAAATACCTGCGCGAGGTGCACGGCGCCGCCCAGCGCGCGGCCGGGCTCGTGCGCCAGATCCTCACCTTCAGCCGCAAGACCGAGGTGAGCTACCGGCCGGTCGACCTGAACGAGCTCATCGGCGAACTGGTCGGCATGCTCGCCGCGACGTTCCCGCGCACGATCGAGTTTCGTAGCGAACTGGAGGATACGCTGCCCGCCTTCGCGGCCGACCCGAACCAGTTGCAGCAGGTCATCATGAACCTGTGCGTCAATGCGCGCGATGCGATGCCCGATGGCGGCGTCCTCACGCTGCGCACGCGGCGCGTCCCCGGCGCCGCGCTCGAGGCGTTGCACGGCGATCCGCAGCACGACTACGCGGCCGTGTCGGTGGGCGACACCGGTTGCGGGATCCCGCTGGAGGTGCGCAGCCGGATCTTCGAGCCGTTTTTCACCACCAAGCAGGGGCACGGCGGCACCGGCCTCGGCCTCGCCGTCGTCTACGGTATCGTGCTCAACCATCACGGCCTGCTCGACGTGGAGAGCGCACCGGGCGAGGGGACCACGTTTCATGTCTATCTCCCGCTCGCCGCGCGCGCGGCCGGCGGGCCGGTCCCGGAGCCTTCCCGCAGCCAGACGTTTCCCCCCGGCAAGGAGGACATCCTCATCGTCGAGGATGAGCCGAGCCTGCGCGACCTGCTCGGCACCGTGCTGCGCGCTTGCGGCTATCGCGTGCACGCCGTCTCCGACGGCGCCGAGGCGGCATCGTTCATCCTGGGCAACCCGCAGGTGATCGACGCCGTGCTGCTCGACCTCAATCTCCCGCGCATCCACGGTATCGAGATTCTGAAGACGATCCGCCAGTCCCGGCCCGGGGCGCGGGTGATCGTCCTGAGCGGCAACCTCACCCCGGAGTCGCGTCAGGAACTGCGTGCGCTGGGCCAGACCGAGTTTCTCGACAAGCCCTACGATCTCGAAGTCCTCGCCGGCCGCCTGCGCGCGGTGCTCGACGGGGAGGTGGACGAGGAGGCGGGAGCTTAGGGCTGAGAGCTCAGGGCTCAGAGCTGAGAGCTGAGAGCCTAGAGCTGAGAGCTCGGCGATCCCGCTCTATACGCCTTCTCGGCGCTGGCTTCTGCTTCCCGCTCTCAGCTCTGAGCTCTGAGCTCTCAGCCCTGGGCTTGCTCTTCCTCAGCCCAGCGCGGCGACCCGTTCCATCGCGTCGGGCGACACCACGCGGTCGATGTCGAGCAGTGTCTTCACGACGCCCTTCACCTTGGCGAGCCCGAGCAGGTAACTGGTGTCGATGCGCGTGCCGAAATCCGGCGTCGGCTCGATCTCGTTCGCGGCGAGGTTCACGACCTCTTCGACGCTGTCGACGATCAGCCCCATCTGCACATTCGCGCCCGAGCTCACCCGCACCTGCACCACGACGATGCACGTGCGCTCGGCCATCTCGGCCTTCAGGCCGAATTTCACGCGCAGGTCGATCACGGGGATGACGCGGCCGCGCAGGTTGATCACGCCCTTCACGAACTCCGGCATCTGCGGCACCGGCGTGATTTTTTGCAGGCGGATGATCTCGCGAACCTTCAACACGGCGATGCCGTAGGCTTCGTTGTCGAGGACGACGGTGAGGTACTTGCCGGCCAGGGACGCGGTGTCGGTCAGGGAAACTTTGCTCATGAGCGGGAGAAATGGGCAGGCCGGCGCATTGCACCGGAATCCCTGCCAATATCGGACGGCGGACGGGGGACTTTAGGGGAATGACCAATGCCTAATCTCCAATGCCCAATGGGCGGCACAGCACGGCGCCGAGGCTGGACCAAGGGGCGCGGCCGCCCTCGGCCGCGTGTTGGCCAAGCGCAAGTCGAACTGGCGGCGAGGCATCCGCCTTCCCGTGGACTCGTCGTGCCGGACTCCCAGCGGTCACGACGCTGCGTTCGGATTTCCCATTGGTCATTGGACATTGCTCATTCAGCGAAGCGCCTGAACGCCCTCAAGTTCCGCGCGGCGGTGCCGTAAAGACAGGGACGCCTTCGTGCGACACGCGCTTACCATGCCCATTTCCGCCGCCACGTTAGCCGCCCTCGACGATGTCAGTAACCGCCTGGCCGGCGAATCGATCCTGGCCCGCGTCGGCAGCGACGAGGGGCTGATTCCCGCCTACAGCCTGATCAGCGAACTGCTCGACCTGTGCGCCGGCCTCCCGGCCCTGATCGCGCCGCTGCAGGCCTTCCACGCCACGCTCGACGCCCGGCTCAATGCCGCCCAGCCGTTCGACGAGGCCACGCTCGGCGAACTCCGCCGCCTCGTCGGCTGGCTGCCCGGCGCGATCGCCGCGGCCGCATCCGGCGCAGCGATGCCTGCCGCCGAACCCATCAGCCCCGTCAGTCCCGGGTCACCTCCGGGGGAAGCCTTCGCGCCGGAGCACGCCCCTGAGGCGGGCGCCGCGGCCGACGCCGAAGCCGTCGACGCCGTGCTCGATCTCAATCTGGAGGAAAACGGCGAACTGCTCGCCGAGTTTCACGCCGAGGCGCTCGATCACCTTCTGCAGATCGAGGCGGCGCTGCTCACGCTCGACGCCGCACCCGAAGATCGCGACGCGCTCAACAGCCTTTTCCGCTCCTTCCACACCATCAAGGGCGTCTCGGGCTTCCTGCACCTCACGCCGATGCACACGCTCACGCACGAGGTCGAATCCCTGCTCGACCTTGCGCGCACCGGCAAGCTGCGCCTCACCGCCGAGATCATCACGGAGATCCTGCGCAGTCGCGATGCCGTGCAGGCGATGGTGCAACAAATCACCGTCGCGCTCGAACAAGGCCGCCTGCCCGAAACCGCCGTCCCCGTTTCCCATCTCATCCGCGCCGTGAAACGCCTCGCCGCCGGCGCCGGCGAGGGCGCGAAGGCCGACACGTGGAACCGCGGCCCTTCCGTCGCGGCCTTTGCAGAAAATGCGGCGGGAGCGCCGCGTCCCCAAGGGACACCCGCCCCTGGTGGAGCGGTGCTTCAGCCCGCGCCGACATCGTCCGAAGCGCGGGCTGAGGCATCGCGCTACGAGCCGGCCGCCGCCACCCCGGCCACGCTCTCCACGCCGACTCTTTCCGCTCCCGCATCTGCCGCGCCCACTCCCGCCAACGCCACCGCCGGCACCGTCGCGGCGCCTTCCGGTCAGGGCGGCGCCTCCACCGTGCGCGTCAACACCGAGAAGCTCGACTCGCTCATGGATGTCGTCGGCGAGCTCGTGATCGTGCAGAGCCAGTTGCAGGAATCCTCCAAGGGCCTCGGCGGCGACGGCTCCGCGCTCGGCCGCAACCTCGCCCAGCTCACCCGCATCACCAAGGAACTCCAGCACACCGCGATGGCGCTGCGCATGGTGCCCATCAAGCCGATGTTCCAGCGCATGGAGCGCCTCGTGCGCGATCTCTCGGTTGAGTGCGGCAAGCGCGCCCAATTCGTCACCAGCGGCGACGAAACCGAAATCGACCGCACCGTCGTCGAGGAAATCACCGACCCGCTCGTCCACATGGTGCGCAACGCGCTCGACCACGGCCTCGAGTCGCCGGTCGATCGCCTCGCTCTGGGCAAGCCCGAAGCGGGCACGCTCGGCCTCAGCGCCTACCACGAAGGCAGCAGCCTCGTGATCGAGCTCACCGACGACGGCCGCGGCATCGATCCCGAAAAAGTGTTGGCGAAGGCCCGCCGCCAGGGCCTCGTCGGCGAGGGCGTGCAGCTCACGCGCGAGGAGACGATCAATCTTATCTTCCTGCCCGGCTTCTCCACCGCGGAGAAGGTCACCGCCGTCTCCGGCCGCGGCGTCGGCATGGATGTCGTGAAGCGCAACATCGAGAAGCTGCGCGGCCAGATCCAGATCGAGTCGGAGGTCGGCAAAGGCTCCATTTTCCGTATCCGGCTGCCCCTTACGACCGCAATTATCGACGGCCTGCTCGTGCGCGTGGGCGCCGACCGCTTTATTCTGCCGAGCACGATGGTGCAGATGGCGCTGCGCCCGGTGCGCACGTCGCTCGCGAAGATCCAGGGCCGCGGCGAGGCGCTGGACCACCGCGGCAAGATTCTCCCGATCCACCGCCTGCACGAGCGCTTCGGCATCGCCGACGCCGTGCAGGACCCGACCGCCGGCATCGTCGTGATCGTCGAGAACGCCGGCCGCAGCTACGCGCTGCTCGTCGACGAACTCCTCAACAAGCAGGAGGTCGTGGTGAAGAACCTCGGCAGCTTCCTGCAAAACCTGCCCGGCGTTGCCGGCGGCGCCATCCTCGGCGACGGCAACATCGCCCTGATCCTCGACCCCGCCTCCCTCTGCGCCGCGTGAGCCAAGCCACGGAATTTTGTTAACCACGAAACACACGAAAGACACGAAAAGGTGGGCCCGACTCCGGGCGGCCTCTGCTTCCGAAAACCTTCGGTGGCCGCCTTGGTCTGGGTTTGTTTCTTCTATCATTGTTTCGTGTATTTCGTGTGTTTCGTGGGCCCATTCTCCGTAACTGATCCCCGATGATCCCGACGCTCGCCCAAGTCTGCGAAAAGGCTCTGCGCCTGCCCTGTGCGCCGTCGCTCCTGCCGCGGCTGATCGACGTGCTCGCGCGGCCCGATTCCGACATCGACGACCTCGAGGCGCTCATCCGCATCGATCCCGTGCTCGTCGGCGCCGTGCTGCGCCTGGCCAACTCCGCCTTCTTTGGCGGCGGCAGCGCGCCGGTGGAGACGTTGAGCGAGGCCGTGCTGCGCCTCGGCCAGCGCGAGATCTACCGGCTCACCGCGCTCTCCGTCGCCGGCCGCTGGACGACGTATGAGGTCAACGGATACCGTTGGGAACCCGGCGACTTCTGCCGCGCCTCGCTCGTGACCGCGGTGGCGGCGGAGCTGCTCGCGGAGCGCAGCGGCCGGGTGGATCCGCAGGCGGCCTACTCGGCCGGGATGGTCCACGCGCTCGGCAAGCTCGCGGTCGCCTACGGTTGCGCGGAGCAGTTTGGCGCCATCCGCGCGCACCAGCAGGAGTTTGGCTGCACGTGGCTCGAGGCCGAGACGGCGGTACTCGGCTACAACCACGCGCTCGTCAGCGCGGAGCTCTTGAAGAGCTGGCGTTTTCCCGACGCGTTCGTCGCGGTGGCCGCGCACAACCCGCCCACCGCCGTCATGCCGGCGGAGCATCTGCCGCTCGCGGTGCACGTGCACGCGGCGAACTATCTCGCGGCGACCTTTGGGGCGGGGCAGGGCGAGGAGGGTCTGTTGATCGCGCTCAATTCCGAGTTGCTCACCGCGTGGGGCTTCACGCCCGAGGTGCTCGAGGCGGCGCTGCCCGATGTCTTCGACCGCGCCACGCGGCTGCTCCACGAAAAACTCGCCACGGGCAAAGTCGTGTTCTGAGCGCGGGGCGGCGGATTGTCCGTGTACTTCCGACTTTATCGCGGCTTGTGAGCGTTCGGGTGGACGGCGAAATCGCCGATCCCGCCGCGTCGAAGCCTGCGCTCCTTGCGCTTCCGAGCGCGGGCTGAAGCACCGCGCCACCTTCGGCCGCCGGCGGGAGAAACACGTCGTTGGGCGCAAAGCGCCCGCTGTCAGGCTCTCAACTCTCAACTCTCAACTTTCAGCCCTCAACTCTCCGCCCCCTCCGTCCTCAAACCTCCGCCCAAGCCTCGCCGGATCGAGGGATGCAACCGACTGGGTTTCAGCGGGTCCATGCGGCTTTTCCGGCTGCCGCACTGAAGCGCTGCCCGCCGCCGTCTGCCCTTTCCAGTCATGTCGCAATCCCTGTCGTCCGCCTTCCGTGAACGCTCCGACCTCGCCGGTGATGCCGACCGCTTTCGGGCCCTGCTCAGCCTGAATGCGGTGGGCGTCGTCGAGATCGACGCCGGAGGGCGCCTCTGCGCCGCCAACCCGAAATTCTGCGCGATGACCGGCTACTCCGAAGCCGAATTGCGGCACCTTGGGTATCAGGACGTCACCCATCCCGATGACCGGTCGGCCGGCTTGGAAAAGCTGGAGCAGGTGCGGCGTGGCGACGACGGCTCCTCCACGGCAATCGAACAGCGCTGCGTGCGCAAGGACGGCAGCGAGCTCTGGGTCTCCCTCCACGTGACCCGCATCCGCCCCGAGTCGGCCGAGGCGCCGCACGTGCTCGGCGTCGCGCTCGATCTTTCCGACCGGCGCCGGGCCGAGTCGGCGGTCGCTTCGAGCGAGCAGACCTACCGCTCGCTCTTCAACTCGATCGACGAGGGCTTTTGCGTCGTCGAGATGATCTTCGACGCCGGGGGGCGGCCGATCGACTACGTCTTCCTGGAGACGAATGCCGTCTTCGAAAGCCTCACCGGCCTGCCCAATGCCCGCGGGGCTCGCATGCGCGATCTGGCGCCCGATCATGAGCAACACTGGTTCGATATCTACGGCCGCGTTGCGCTCACGGGTGAACCGATCCGCTTCGAGCAGGCCGCCCGCGCCCTGAACCGCTGGTATAGCGTGTACGCGTTTCGCATCGGCGAGACGGGCAGCCGACGGGTTGGCGTTCTCTTCGAGGACATCACAGCGCGCCGCTTCGCCGAGCAACGCCGGTTGTTCCTGGCCGACCTCGCCGACAAGCTGGTGCCGCTGCGGGACGAGCCGGCGATTATCCGCACCGCGGTCGCCGCGCTCGGTCGTTTCCTCGAGGTCGACCGCTGCCACTTCGTCGAGTGTCAGGACGGAGAAAGCCGCCTCGTCGTCAGCGAAGGCTATGTGCGGGAGGGCGTCCGGGCGCCGGGCGTGGACGATTTCGTGCTCCACGGGGCGGAGTGGTGGCGGAGCTGCTCGGGCGAGGGCCTGGCGGTGGAGGACGTGTCCGTGCACGCGTTGACGCGCGAAAACGCGGAGCGCTACACCGCCGCCGGCATGCGCGCGTTCCTCGCCCAGCCTTTCGCCCGCAAGGGCGCGAAGACGGCGATCCTCGTCGTCTCGATGACGTCCCCGCGGCGGTGGACATCCGAGAACGCGACGCTCCTCGAGCATGTCGCCGCCCGCGTCTGGCCGCTCGTCGAACGGGCCCGCAGCGATCGGGCGCTGGTGGCGGCGCACGCCGAGTTGGAGCAGCGCGTCGCCGAGCGCACCGCGCGGCTGCAGGAGACGTTGTCCGAGCTGGAAACCTATTCCTACAGCATCTCGCACGACCTGCGGGCGCCGCTGCGCGCGATGCAGACGTATGCGAGCATCCTTTGCACCGATTGCGAAGGCCGCCTCTCCGGGGAGGGCAGGGAATACCTGCGCCGCATCATGAACGCGGCCGAGCGGATGGACCGCCTGATCCGCGACGTCCTGGTCTTCAGCCGCGTCGCGCGCTCCGCGATGCCGATGGAGCGCGTCGACCTCGACGAGTTCGTGGCCGGCATCGTGCTCGCTTATCCAGCGACGGGCTCGGGTGCGGCCGACCTCGAACTGGTCCGGCCGCTCGGCTCCGTCCGCGCCAACCCCGTGGCGCTCACCCAGTGCCTCTCGAACCTCGTGGAAAACGCCGTCAAATTCGCCCGACCGGAGGTGCGACCGCGGCTGCGGATCTGGTCGGAGGCGGCGCCGCCCAAGCGCCGGCTTTTCGTGCGAGACAACGGCATCGGCATGCCGCCCGAAGCGCAGGAAAAGATCTTTAGTATGTTTTACCAAATCGATCCGACGAAAGGCGGCACCGGCATCGGCCTCGCGGTCGTCGGCAAGGCGGTGGAGCGCATGGGCGGCGTCGTCGGCGTCGATTCGCGTCCGGGCGAGGGGAGCACCTTCTGGATCGAACTCGAAGACGGAGACTGAACCGATGAACGCGCCTTGGTACCTGCTGTATGCCGAGGACGACGAGAACGACGCGTTTTTCATGGTGCGCGCGTTCGCCGAGCTGGGTTGTCCGCAGTCGCTCCTTGTCGTCCCGACCGGCCGGAAGGCGGTCGACTATCTCGCGGGCCGCGACGACTACGCGGACCGGCAGCGACATCCGTTGCCGACGGCCGTGATGCTCGACGTGAAACTGCCGGAGCTGTCGGGGCTCGAAGTGCTCGCGTGGATTCGTGCGCGCCGCGAGTTCGACGCGTTGCCCGTGATGATGTTCACCTCCTCGATGCAGGAGACCGACATCGCCTTCTGCCGGCAGCACGGCGCAAACGCCTATATGGTGAAGCCCTCGAATGCGGAACGCCTCGCGGTGCTGGTCGCCGCCGTGATGAGCCGCTTCCGCCCTCTCACCCCCGCCAACCGCGGTCTGCCCCTCGAGGGCGACATGCTCTGGGCCGGGATCTTGCGGTAAACGGGGCGCGCGTGACCGCAAACGCGCCGCGGCGGAGCGTTTGCAACCTCCGCTGTCGAGCTGGCCAAGCGCGCTGTCGGGCCTGCAAACCGTGCTGTCGGGCCTGCAGAGCGCGCTGTCGGGCTTGCAAACCGTGCTGTCAGGTCTGCAGAGGCCGCTGTCGGGCTTGCAAAGCGCGCTGTCAGGTCTGCAGAGGCCGCTGTCGGCTCCGCAGAGCCCGCTGTCGAGCTTGCAAAGCGCGCTGTCGGGTCTGCAAACCGCTCTGTCAGGTCTGCAAACCGCGCTGTCGAGGTTGCAAAGCGCGCTGTCGGGTCTGCAGAGCCCGCTGTCGGGCTTGCAAACCGTGCTGTCGGGTCTGCAGGGCGCGCTGTCGAGTCCGCAGAGCACGTTGTCGGGCTTGCAAACCGCGCTGTCAGATCTGCAGAGCGTGCTGTCGAGCCGGCGGAGCGTGCGATCGGGGATTCAGAGCCCGCTATCACCGGGCGTGAGCGAAGATCGGTGGCGATAAGCGGCGCCTTTCGAACGGCTTCGGGGTTCCCCTGAAAAAAATCTGAAGATTTGTGAAAGAAAGGATCGGTCTCGCGCGTTTCTGTACATGGAGACACCGGTGTCGCCGTCTGTCTCCAGTCGTCCGCACTTCCTTTGCAGTCCAATCCGTCACTTCCTCGTTTCAGCCTCGACGGCCCAGCCGCCCCCGGTGGGTCGGGCTTGATGCCCGACATCCTGCGGCTTTTTGCGGCGCGGGCGCCTGGGGCGTCGACGATGATCCGGATCGGCGGCGAAGCGTCGGCGGGCGCGCACCCTTTCTGCCATGGGTATCTGTTAGTTAATGGGATTGCGAGGGCGGCGCGATGGCGCGCCGTCCTCTTTCCCGGCCGTTGCCGAGGCCGTGGTTCGAGCGAGCCGAGGCGGAGGCGAGCATGGCAGGCGGATCGGGACACTCCTGGCTGCGGAGGGTCGCACGCCGGCCGGTCCACTTTGCACCTTGTTCCGGGCGAAGCGCCCGCGGCCATCCGATTTTCCAGCCCTGATTGCCATGCCCTACGCCTGTGAATTCGAAACCAATACGCGCCGATCTGCGTCGGCGCCGCCTCGCTACGCATCATCCGAAACGATGAAGCTCCCCGCGCTCGTGGCCCGCCTGGCCGAGCTCTTCGCTGCCGGGCGCCCAGGCAGCAACGACGAGCACGCGCAACCGCGCCCCGCCGACACCGCCGGCCCGACCGGTGGACGCGACGGGTATGGCAGCTGAGCCGATCGCCGCGCTCGCGCGCCGGACGACATGTGTGTACACGCTCCGGCTCCGCGCGTCTCGCGGCTGCGAACGCTGATGTTTCGAGCGAGCGTGCCTTCGCCGCCTGGCAAAGCCGTTGGCGTCGTCGCGGCAATAAACCCATCCAGCTTGTCTACTAAGCTGCGCAATGTGCACCGCGTGTCCCAATTTCCCTCGCCAACTCCTATACGCTCTGCTTTTCGTGCGCGGGTCCTCATCCAGCTTAATCAACATCCCCTCTAGACGCTTCCCCGATTTCGCGACGATGCCCTGAGTGGGCAGACGCCTCCTCCCGCGCCCGCGGGTATGTGCGCTGCCTGTTTCCGTGCTCTTCGCGCCGGTTGGCGAACGTTCAACTAGCAATCCCGTCATGCAGATCCTCGCTTTCGTGCTCCTTGCCGCCGCTATGCTGGTATCACTCGTTTACGGCATCCAGCTCCTGATCCTCGCGTTTCGCAAATCGGTCCTGTGGGGCCTCGGTTACCTCCTCGTCCCCTTTGTAAGCCTGATCTTTATCATCGTGCACTGGGACGATGCCAAACGCCCCTTTCTGAAAAGCCTGATCGCCATCCCGCTCTTTCTCATCGCGGCCTTTCTGACTCCCCTCGATTTTCCGGAGTGAGCTGCTTGTTTTGTGCACCCGGATGCGAGTGCAATAACTCTGCTTCATTTCCTGGCAGACGCGGAAAAGGCACCACGTGCGTGATGGCGCCAAAAGAAAACAAGGGAGATGACCAAAGGCGCAGTGAGTGGCGCTCGCTGAATTCTGTGAATCGTTATCTATTACCGGCATTCGCCATATTAACGCTTATGCTGTCCGGTTGTGCGACCGGCAGCGTTTCGGCCGTCCGTAAGCCGAAGGAGCCCTTTCCGGGCCAGATAACCATCAGCGGCGACTATGATAAACCGCCGAGAATGCGCTTTATGCCGCGGACAGTTTTTCCGCCGTTCTTGATCGAGCGCGGGGAAAGCGGAAGCGCGACGATCGTCTTCACGTTGACGACCGAGGGCTACGTCACCGAAGCCAAGGTCGAGTCCGCCACCCATCCTGCTTTCGGGGCCTCGGCCCTTGGAACGGTGGGGCGCATGGTCTTCCATCCTGCGACGAAGGCGGGGGCTGCCACATCTGTCGTGGGACGCGTCACGTTTCCGTTTGAGTTCGAGTGAGTTCAGAATCCGGTCGGCAATCGGTATAAGAATGCCGGTCGTGGTCGGGAATTCACACATAAATTCCCTCGCCGCCACCTGGCCGGCGACTACCAAGAAGATCGTCCGTCCGTTTCAGCTTCTCATTACGCGCGGCCCCTCACGACGCAGGCGTCCAGCCTGCCGGGACCGTTCCCGTCTGCTTCAACTTTCATGTCCAACAAGACCTCCGTTCGCCTTGCCATCGGAACCGCCCTGCTCGCCGCAGGCCTTAATTTGACCGGTTGCGCCTCCATTGTACATGGTGGCAACCGCACCGTGACCCTCAACACGCAGCCTTCGGGAGCGAAGGCCTACGTCCGCAAGGCCGGCGGCGAAGTCGTCACGGTGCAGACGACCCCGTGCACGGTGTCGCTCGACCCGAAGAAAGGCTATTTCAAGGGCCAGACTTACGTCGTGAAGTTCGAGCTCGAAGGCCACCAGACGGCGGAGCTCGAGCTGCGCCCGACGCTCTCCGGCTGGTATTTCGGCAACATCGTCTTCGGCGGCCTGATTGGCATGATTGCGGTGGACCCGGTGACCGGCTCGATGTGGAACATCGAACCGGCGGCGATCCAGCAGACCCTGACCGAGTCGCAAGCGTCCCTCCTGAAAAACAAGGAAGGCTTCATCGTCGTCCTCGCCTCCGACCTCACGCCGTCCGAGCGCGAGCATATGACGAAGCTGAATTAATGCGTTTTGTGATTAACGGATCGTGCGCCGGCCATTGTTCGAGACGGTGAGCGAACGGATACTTTTGAGACATTGTGGGCTAGCTGGCTGACGGCCTGCCAAAGGCGTTGTCTTGGCAGTTCTTCCTTCATAACAACATGAATAAAACGCTACACGTAATTGTCGTGATCACCGCATCGATGCTCGGAGCGCTCGCG
>DASWVO010000364.1:0-1718 GCA_036406235.1 Opitutaceae bacterium | reverse complement strand
TTGCCGGCAATCGCGACGGACTCGATGACGTCGGGATAAAGGGTGCCCTGCGCGAGATACTGCGCCTTGCCGATCTGCTTGAGCGACTTCTCGAACACCTCGACAAACGTCACGCCGATGATCTTGCGCTTCTTTTCGGGGTCGATGACGCCCTTGAGTCGTTTCAGGAAGAGCTTCGAGGCGTCGACCACGCGCACATCAATGTTGAAGTGCTTCGCGTAGAGATCCTCCACCGCCTCGCGCTCGCCCTTGCGCAGGAGGCCGTTGTCCACGAAGACGCACGTGAGCTGTTTGCCGATCGCCCGGTGTATCAGCGCGGCGGCGACCGACGAATCGACGCCGCCGGAGAGCCCGAGGATCACACGCGACTTGCCCACCTTGGCGCGGATCGTTTCGACGGCGTGCTCGATGTAGTCCTTGGTCGTCCAGTCCTGCGCCGCGCCGCACACGCCGACGAGAAAGTTGTGGATCACCTCGACGCCGCGCTCGGTGTGAAACACCTCCGGGTGAAACTGGATGCCATAGAAATTGCGGGAGCGATCCTCGATGACGGCGTATTCGGAATTATCGGTCGTGCCGATCGCGCTGAAGCCGGGCGGGAGCTTGATCAGGCGGTCGCCGTGGGAATTCCAGACCTTGAGCTTTTTCGGGAGCTTCGCGAACAGGCGCCCGGGCTTCTGGATCGTGAGCGTGCCATGCCCGTATTCGCGGTGCGTGCTCTTGGAAACCTTGCCACCCAGCAGGTGGCCCATGAGCTGAAGGCCGTAACAGATGCCAAGCACCGGCACGCCAAGTTCAAAGAGAGCCTTGTCGGGAATCGGCGCGTCCTTCGCGAAAACGCTGCTCGGACCGCCCGAGAGGATGATGCCGATGACGCCGTCCTTCTGGAGTTCCGCGGCCGGGGTCGCGTAGTGGTAGATCTTGGAATAGACCTGGCACTCGCGGATGCGGCGGGCGATGACCTGCGTGTATTGGGAACCGAAATCGAGGACGGCAATCGTTTGAGCCATAGAAGACGAGAGCGAGCCCCCGCCCCAAAATCAAGCCGCGAGAAACGGCTTGGCGGCCGGACGCAGGAACGAGGACCGCGGATCGTCGTCTCCGCTCTCTGGAGCCGCGTCGCCCCCGGCTCGCCAGCCTGGCAACGACCGCTTCGTCGCCGGCCAGCGTCATTTCACGCCGCTGCGCTTCGGACTCTTCCGCTTCTTCTTTGCCGCGCCGACGACGCCCAGCCGTGGGTCGCGCCGCCGGGCCAGCGCCACCAGCCGCGCCGCGACGCGTTCGAATTGATCGTCGGCTTCCGCCAGATACAGCCACTTCGGCAGAATCGGATGCGGCGCCAGTTGGGGAAACTCCGCGATCAGCGACGCCTGATGCTCGTGAAACGTACACACCAGTACGCCACGCCACGGCTCTTCGCCCGCGGTGAAGTGCAGCATGAGCTTGCCGTCGAGATAGGCGGACTTGCCACCGAACATCGCTCGCAGCAGGAAGCCGGCGTCATCCTCCAGCGGCTCCCAGAGCCACTGGTAGGGATGCACCCGTTTGACTTTTCCAATCGGCAGGCGGCGCATGGGCGTGAGCCCTGCACCTTGCCGCAAACGCTCCGGCCGCGCCACGTCTTTTTACGCACGCAGTCAGGAGGCTGCACCATCAGGAGGTCTTCGACCGCCGGGTGGCCTTTCCGTTCGTCACCGCTTCCGGAACCGGCAGAGGCT
>DASWVO010000363.1:0-3558 GCA_036406235.1 Opitutaceae bacterium | reverse complement strand
CGAGTATCTTCGCCGTGCGTTGCGGATCGCCCGCGAGCGCCTGCTCGAGCATCGGCGAGGCGATCCAGCCGGGCGCGATCGCATTGACCCGCACGCCGTGCGGCCCCCATTCGGTCGCGAGCGCGCGCACGAGGCCGAGGTAGGCGGTCTTCGCGGTGGTGTAGGCGACAATCAGCGGAATGCCCATGAAGGCCGCCATCGACGTTGTGAACAACACGCAGCCGGAGCGCCGCTTGATCATGCGCCGGCCGACCTCGCGCGTGAGTGCGAAGGCGCCATAGACGTGCGTCTCGAGCACGGCGGCGAACTCCGCGTCGGTGGTCTCGAGCGCGGGCTTTTTGAGGTGATTACCGGCGTTGTTGACGAGCACTGTGATCGGCCCGGCGAGCGACTCGGCTTCATCGACGAGGCGGGGCACCGCGGCGAGTTGGGTGACGTCGCCGGCCAGCGGAGCGGCCGATGGGCCGAGGGCCGCGCACGCAGCGTCCAACTCGGCGCGTCGCCGGCCGACCACGACAACGCGGGCGCCCGCCGCGACGAAGCAGCGGGCCATGCCGAGACCGAGACCGGAACCGCCGCCGGTGATGAGGACCGTTTGAGCCGAGAGATCGAAGAGGGAGGACAGAGGAACGTGGGAGGACATGTGCGACGGCGGACGTTCGAATCACGGGGAAAGCCGGGACACCTTGTGCTCGACGCACGTCCGGTCGATCGCGTCCCAGTCGAGCTCGACGCCGATGCCGGGTTGCCGGGGCACATGCGCGCAGCCCTGGGCGTCGATGGGATAGGGGTCCTTCATCGGAAAACGAAAGGGCTCCTCGGGTACGAGCAGCTCGAAGAACTCGCAATTCCGGATCGCGCAACTCACATGGAGATTGGCGACGTCCATGAAGCCCATCGTCGTGCAATGCACTTCGCAGCGCAGGCCATGCGCCTCGGCGAGGTGTGCGATCTTGAGCGTGCCGGTGACGCCGGCTTTCCACGACACATCGGCGCGCACGATATCCGCGGCGCCGAGCGCGATCGCCTGCGCGACACCCCACGGACCGCCGCGCGTCGTCTCAGTGGCGGCGATGGGAATGTCGAGTGCGGCGCAGAGCCGGGCATATTTCTGCAGCTCGAAATCGCGGAACGGTTCTTCGAACCAATGGTAGTTGAGTTTCTCGAGGTCGCGGCCGACGCGGATCGCCTCCTCCAGCGCGTAGTCGGCGACCGGATCCGTCATGAGCGTGTAATCCGGCCCCGCGACGTCGCGCAGCGCGCGGTGCACCTCGATGTCCTTGCGCCACGGGCCCGGCGGGTGGGCCTTGTAGGCGGGAAACCCGCGCGCCTGATAGCTCTGGAGCTGTTTCACGTAGTCGGCGGCATCCGCCATGAACAGACTGCTCGCGTAGGTCGGCAGGCTCGTGCGGCACTCGCCGATGAACTGGTAAAGCGGGAGGCCGGCGGCTTGCGCCGCGAGATCCCAGAGCGCGACGTCGAGCGGCCCCGGCAGATACACAGGAAAGAACGCGAGGTGCCGGTCGATGGTCCACAGCTCGTGCCAGATCGCCTCGCGCTGGCTCACGGGCCGGCCGAGGACGACCGGCGCGATGGTTTCGTGCAGATACGCCTGCGTGACGGTGCTCGAGCGCGCGGCGAGCGCGGTGGCGTGGCCGTGCCGGCCGCAGTCGGTGGTGAGGCGCAGCACCACGACATCCCAGTTCATCGGACTGCGCCCCGTGCGGGCGGAGTCGAACAACGCTTCACGCCGCTGGCAGCGCCAGGTTTCGAGGCCGGTGACGACGGGATTGGCGGAGTGCGTGCTCACAGGATGCCGAATTTTTTGAAGGCGTCCGTCGCGCTCATGCCGTTCTCGATGGCGTGGCGGACGACTTTTTCGCCGCGGGCTTTCTCGAGCGCGCGGGTGACGACCTCGACCTCGAGGGCGCGCGGCACGACGACCACGCCGTCGAGATCGCCGAACACGAGGTCGCCGGGTTCGACCCAGACGCCGCCGATCTCGAGGGCGCAGCGAAAATCCGCGACCGCGGTGCGCACCGAGGAATCCTGGGCGAAGCGCCCGCGGGAGAAGACCGGCCAGTTTTGCTCCAGCACCTTGGGCGTGTCGCGGTGGTAGCCGTCGATGACGGCGCCGGCCGCGCCGCGTATGCGGGCGGTGGCGGTGAGCAGTTCGCCCCAATAGGCGCAACGCCGCGCGCCGCCGGCGGCGAGATAGACTTCGCCCCGGCGCAGATCGTCGAGCGCCTCGGTGAGCCGGCCGAAGGGCTTCCGCTGCGGGCCGTGCACATCGATCATGAGCACCGGCATGGCGCGGCCGACCACGACCATGGTCTCACGCAGCGGCTGCACCGGCGGCGGCAGGAACTGGTGGTAGCGCCCGAGCGCGTCGAGGATGTCGCCGACGACGGGCGTGTAGAGCTCGTGCCGGATGAGCGCGCAAAGCTCGGCGTCAGACTGCCATTCGGTATTCATGCATCGGATATCGGAAGCCGCATCGGTTCCAGCCGCGGGTTGAGGAGGTGGATGACCAGCAGCGCCAGCAGGTAGGCGCCGGAGGCGAGGACGAACAGGGGCAGGTAATGGCCGGTCCACTCGAGGATGTAGCCGGCCAGCTTGGCGATGCCCATGCCGCCGATGGCCGCCGCCATGCCGCCGAGGCCGACGATCGAGCTTACGACCTGCCGCGGCGCGGTGTCGGAGACCATTGTGTAGAGGTTGGCCGCGAAGCCCTGGTGGGCCGAGGCGGCGATGCCGAGGAGGAGCGTGGCGATCCAGAGATCGGATACACGGGCGGCGGCGAACACGGGCACGACGCACAGCGCGCAGGCGAGCATGGTGGTTTTGCGCGCGGCGTTGAGCGACCAGCCGCGCGCGATGAGCCGCGACGAAAGCCAGCCGCCGCCGATGCTGCCGACGTCGGTCATCAGGTAGATCACGACGAGCGGCGGGCCGAGCTGCAGCAGATTCAGACCGTGCTGCTTGTGGAGGAAGTCGGGAATCCAGTACAGGTAGAACCACCAGACCGGACCGGAGATGAACATGCCGGCGACGAAGGCCCACGTCTGCCGGTGGCGGAGCAGGGCAAACCAGCCGGGCTTCAGCACAGGATCGGGCGGGTCGCTGCGGATGTGGGCGCGTTCCGCGGGAGAGACGGTCGGATGTGAGTCGACGTCGCGGTAAAAGACGAGCCAGGCCGCCAGCCACAGGAAGCCAAGCGCGCCCGTGACGAGGAACGCGGCAGGCCAGCCGTAGCTCACCGTGAGCCAGGGCACGAGCAGCGGCGTGACGAGCGCGCCGACGTTGGTGCCGGAATTGAAAATGCCGGTGGCCAGGGCGCGCTCCTTTTTGGGAAACCACTCCGCGACCGCCTTCACCGCCGCGGGAAAGTTGCCTCCCTCCGTCAGGCCGAGCGCAAGGCGGGCCAGGCAGAATCCGGCCACGGAGCGCGCCCACGCGTGGCCCATTGCGGCGAGACTCCAGAGGGTGACGACGAGGGCGTAGCCGGTGCGCACCCCCATCACGTCCATCACGCGTCCGCCGACGAGATAGCCGGCG
>DASWVO010000362.1:0-3106 GCA_036406235.1 Opitutaceae bacterium | reverse complement strand
GGGCCGTCGACGGCCTGACGCCGCTCGTGAAGCCCGGCCAGGCGGTCCGCCTGCCGGTGCGGTTGATCAACACCACGGGTGCGCCTCTCGGCGCGGGCGCCTTTCACGTGCGGGTGCCGGCCGGCTGGTCGGTCGAGCCGGCGAGCCTGCCGACGTCGTCCGTGGCGGCCGGCGGCGAGGCCGCGGCCGCGTTCACCGTCACGGCCGCGGCGACGCTGCCGGCCGATCGCCTGCAGCCGGTGATCGTGCGCTGGCGCGACGCCTCGGGCGACCGCGCGGTCATGACGAAGCAGCTGGCCGGCGCCCCCGCCGAGACCGACATCCCGCGTCTGCTGACCGCGAATGCAAATTATCCCGCGGCCTTCCCCTACCGCGTCGAGACCGGCGCAACCTACCGCTACGCGGCTCCGCGCTCCGGCCAGGTGAAGGACCCGGTGGATCCCGGCGGTCGCGTGAAGGAGGGCCAGGCGCTGCAAAGCGGTTTCGGCAGCATGGGCGGGGAACGCAACAGCTTCAACCGCGGAGGGTATGTGAAAAGCCACTACGCCCGTTACGCGGAGCCCGTCGTCGAAATCGTCTTCGATTTGCAGGCGCGGCGCGAACTGGCGCGGGTGAATCTCGTTTGCGGTCCGGAGCCGGTCACGCTCACGCGCTTGCAGGTGCTCACCAGCGACGACGGCGAAACCTTTGCCCCGCAGGGCGAAGTCGCGCCGGTGCGCCCGACGCAGGAGCTCGAACTTTCGCTCGACCGCGTGGCCGCGCGCTACGTGAAGGTGCGGGCGGAGTGGCCGGCGGCTGGCGGCACGCTCGACGAAGTCGAGCTTTGGGGCTGGTGAGTGTTCCGGTAATGGAATCCGCTCCGCCGTTGCGCCGGCATTTCCGTTGTCCGCGCGCGGCGGCCGGTCGCTAATCGTGCCGTTCGTCCGGCGCGCCCCTGTCGCCCCTCCGAGGCATTGGTCAAATCGGACTGCTTTTCCCCCATGTTACATTCAATCCACTCACGTTTCTCTTTGGTGCTGGTGTCGGGTTGCCTGACGCTGTCGGCGACCGCGCGCGCCCAGGAGTCGGCCGCTTCCTCTACGGAGCCGGCCGCCGAGGACGTCATCGAACTGTCGCCCTTCGAGGTCAATTCCGCGGCCGATGACGGCTATCGCGTGACCAACGCCCTCTCCGGCACGCGGTTCAACACCGACCTGCTCGATCTGCCGAAGGCGGTCGATGTGGTCTCCTCGGAGTTCATGAAGGACATCGGGGCGATCGATCTGGCGAGCGCGCTGCAATACACCGCCGGCGTCAATCAGGAGAGCCCGCCCGGTGGCGACGACATCGCGGGTGGCCGCTTCACGTTGCGCGGCTTCCCCTCGGACACGCGTTACCGCAATGGCTACGCGACCTCGTTCATCGTCGATCCGATCCTGCTCGAGCGCATCGAGGTCATCAAGGGTCCGTCGTCGGTCTTTTCCGGCCCGATCGAGCCGGGCGGCACGCTCAACTACATCACGCGCAAGCCGCCCGCCGCGCACACGACGAGCCTCAACGCCCGCTACGAGACCTATGACCGCTTCCGCGCGCAGATCGTCGACGGCGGCCCGGCCAACAAATCCAAGACGCTCTCGTACCGCGTGGCGGGCGTCGTCGAGGACTTTGGCAGCTACCAGGATTTCGCCGACCGGAAGCGGACCGTCCTCGCCGGCACGTGGCTGTGGAAGCCGAGCCGCCGCACCACCGTCCAGACCGACGTTCACTACGTGAGCAACCGCATCGTGCCGGCTGCGGACGTGCCCTACTTCAACAGCAAGACGGTCGACGGCGTCGTCCAGTATTACTTCGAGCCGAACGTCCTGAAGAGTTTCAACCGCAACGGGCCGGACACGCGGTCCGACCTCACGCAGTTGAGCGCGATCACCGACTACACCTACACGATCAATCCCGTGTGGTCGGTCCGCGCGGGCCTCTTCTACTCGTATCAGGATCTGGAGCGGCTCCTCGTCGGGGGCTCGACCAAGGTCACGTTCAACGCCGCCACGGGCGCGCGCACCGTGGTGCGCTCCGACGCCAGCTACGAACCCGCGGCCGTGAGCTACACGCTGGCGCCGCAGGCGTATCTGCTCGGCAGCTTCCGCTACGCCGGCATCAGCCACAAGCTCATCGTCGGCACCGAGTTTTCCTACAACGACCAGAAGAACGACGTCTTCCGGCGCGCGACCAAGTTTCCCGATGTGAACATCGACCTCGGCTCGGCCAACGACTTCACCGTCGGCAATCCCGAGGATCCCAACGAATACAAACCCTCGGACCTGCGTCGCGTGCTCAACCGCAACACCGGCCTGTCGATGAACAACGTGTTCACGCTCTTCCGCAACCGGCTCACGCTGATGCAAGCGGCGCGTTACAGCACGGTGGATACAATCCGGAAAAATCTCATGGGCGAAGGCACGCGTGTCGCCACCGACCAGGACAACATCGTTCAGAGCTATGGCGCCTCCTACCGCGTGCTCCGGCGCGTCACCGCCTTCGTGAGCTACAGCGAGTCCTTCATCCCGCAGACGGTCTTCAGCTACGGCGGCCAGATCCTCGAGCCGATCAAGGGCTCGGGCTGGGACTACGGCTTCAAGTTCGACATCGTCGACGGACGCCTTTCTGGCACCCTCGTCGGCTACGACATCACGCGGGAAAATGCGCCCTTCACCGATCCCGAGCACTCGGGCTACTACTTCGCCGCCGGCGAGACCGCGAGCCGCGGCTTCGAGGCCAGCCTCCAGGCGCGGCCGGCCGCCGCGTGGCAGATTGCGGCGGGTTATTCCTACATCGACGCCGAGGTCGTGAAGGACTCGAGCGCCGTCCGGCTCGGGCGCGCCTCCAACATTCCCCGCCACCAGTTCTCGATCTGGAACAACTACCGTTTCAAGCAGGACACGCTCAAGGGCGTCGGCCTCGGCGTCGGCGTGATCTACGTCGGCAATCGCCGGGGCAATCCCTCCCTGCCGGATCAGGCCGCGATCAACGCGTGGTCCTACACGAAGGTCGACGCGTACATTTCCTACGAACGGAAGCTCTGGGGCCGCCACTGGGACTTCCGCTTCGAGGGAAGCAATCTCACGGACGA
>DASWVO010000361.1:0-13536 GCA_036406235.1 Opitutaceae bacterium | reverse complement strand
CGAAGCCAACCACATCACCTTCGCCCTTGAACAGCAGCTGCTTGGTGTGCTGGCCGTCGACTTTCTCGCCGGTCGAGGTCAGCAAGTCGGCGGGCGCTCGGATGGTGCCGCCCGTGCCGTTGATCTCGGAGCGCTCGAAGTTGCGATACTCGGCACGAAACGTCAGTTGCTTGATCGGCCGGAAAGTGCTCGTCAGGAAGTAGCCCTTGTGGTGGCGATCGAGGATCCGCTTCCAAAAATAAGTGTCGTCCTTCACGGCCGTCGTGCGAATCGCGAAGTACTTGTCGCCGACGTTCGCATCGACCTCGTGCCGCAGCGAACCCTCGGAGTCGGTTTTGATCTTGTACTTAAACTTGTTCTGATTGAGCGCGGCGCGCTTGGCGACGAAGTTGATCACGCCGCCGGCGTCGCTCGCGCCGTAGAGAAGCGATTGCGAGCCCTTGATCACTTCGACCGCCTCGATGTCGAAGCCATCCAGCGTCGTCGCGTCGGAGCGGATGAAGCCGTCGCGCCGCTGGTTGCTCGCCGGCAGGCCGCGCACGGTGAAGTTCTTGAAGTCGGTCGCGTCGCCTTCCTCGTTGCCGCGCGTGCCCTCGCCCGAGCCGGTCAACGGCCGGCCGAAGCCTGCGATCTTCACCAGCATCTCGCCCATGTCGACCACCGCAAGATCGTCCATCAAGCCGCGCGTGAAAACGGAGGCGTCCACCGGCACCTTGCTCAGCGGCATGTTCGTGCCGGTGATGGCGTTTGTATTCGCCGTGCCATACGCGCCCTCGTCGGCGTCCGTGACCTCGAAGGGCGTGAGTTCGATCACCTCTTCGGTGGACTCTGAAACGGAGGGAAATTCCTCCTGGCCAAAGCCTGCGCCAGGTAGCGAGAGCAACAAGGTGGCCCCAAGGAGGGGGCGCGAAAATACGGCTGAAATCGATCGCATGGTTCTCGGTTTGCAGGGGTGAAGGGGCCGCATCGTGACAAAGGGTACGGCACGGGAGGACCCGCAGCGTGTAACTATTTCTCCGCACCGCGAGTCGGCACCGTTGCCGCGATTGCCGGAAATGTTTTCCCTTTTGCGCATCGCGGCCGCAGGCATTTCGCGATCGACAGAGATTGCAATCGGGCGGCGCAAAGTACGAGCGGCGGGCACACACGCCCGCGGGCGCAGTCGCAGACTGCGCAAGCTCCGCGCCTCCGGCGGCTTCAACCGTATCCACTCAGTTCCGACGGGGATCTGAAATCACTTTGCGCGGCGGCTGTCCAAGGGCGCGCGGGGCTGTAGCGCGCGCCTGGATGCGCAACCGCCGCGGGCTAAGGCAGCGCGCTACGGAAAGGCGTCCTCGCTCCTCCGGCAGTCATCTGGATCTTTGCGAGCAACGCGATGCCGTCGGCGCAGAGGAGCGTCGCTTCACCCGCCGTGGCGGTGATTTCGGTTTCGCTCCAAAAATCGAAATAGCGGCCAGCAGGAAGGGCCAGCACGACGGGCTGCCCCTCGCGAGCGATCAGGTCGTCGGTGAGCACGACGTGCAGATCGGCGGCCGGCGTCCTCACCCTCAGGCAGATCGCGCCTCCGGCCTGCCCGCCCGTGAGCGGACGGACCGCGGGCGGCAACGAATCGCACGCGCGCTTCAGCAGCCAGCGCGCCCAGGGACTTCCGGCTTCCGATTCCTGCAAGGCGCCGCCGAGTTGTACACGGCAGTAAAGGATGCGTCCCTTGCCGAAACTTCGTTCATATACAACCGGTTCGCCATCCAGCGTGAAGCGCAGACCGGGCACCGCCTGCCACGCCGCATCCGTGAGTTCGCACCGCGTGCGCGTAAGCGGCGCGGCGCCCGCGGGCAGGCCGTCGAGCAACAACGGGTAACCTTCGCCACGCGACTCAAGCCGGCGCGCCCGCAGTCCCGTGCGCTCCGCCAGGCCACCCGGCCAGGGGCGGTAGAGTTCCGTCTGGCAATTGAGGCGGCCGCAGGTGCCGTCCACCAACAACGTCGCTCCCTCATCGACGCGCGACAGCAGGGAGTCGATTTCACTTTGCTGCCAGGACGCCAGGCCTGACGCGACCAGCACGGGAGCGGAGAAGGCGTTCTCCAGGTTGGAGATGTCCTTGATTGCGACCGGGCGGCCAAGCGCCATCGCCTCCGCTGCGATGAGCACCGCGGCGCAATGCGGGTTCTCGCCACGGCCGGAAACGCCTCCCACCTGTCGCGAACGCGCGACGCGCTCGATCGCTTGCGCCTCCCCCGAGACCAGCACCGCCACCTCGCGCGACGCTGGCCTCCACGGGCCAAGCCGGCGGAGAACCGCGTCGAGGCAACGGTGCAAGCGTTGGACCGCCGCGCTGCGCTCGCTCGGCTGATCGTAATCGTCCAGCAGATTCCACTCGCCAACCTCGAACTCGGCCCGCCGCGAGTTGAAGCACCAGCCCGTAACCGATTCCGCGCCCGCCGCCAGCGCCGCGAGATGAAAGCGTACGAGCTCGGCCGGAGTGACGTCGTTGGGCTTGAAGCCGGAGAGCCAGGTGTTGCCGCTCTGCAACTCGGTGACTTCGACCCGGGGCTGCGACGACAGGCCGCGCAAAGTATAAACACCCGCCGCCACCAGCGCCGGGTAGCGGCGCCGGTTCGCAAAGGAGAAATGCCACGCCGGGTGCAGACTGCAGCCAATGATATCGACCGCGCGGCTCAGCTCCTCGTTCGGCGCGCCGGCCTGCCCCAGAACGCCGGTGGGATTCACACACAGCGGCGTAGTGGCATCATGCCTCCGAACAATCTCCCGCAACCACTGGATCGGATGCACCAAATACGCCCGGCTGCAGGCATCGTTGTCCAGCCACGGACCGTAGGCATTCCAGCACCAGTCCTTATGCGCCGGATGCGGCACATCCTCGCAAAAGGGCACCTCGTCAAAACTGGGGTAACCGGTGCGCCATTTCGTATTCAGCGCTCCGATATCTCCCCGATAACGTTCCCGCAGCCAGCCGCGCCAGAACGCCAGATAACCTTCATGCGCGCGCATGGGCACGACCTGCATCGGTTCGTTCCAGAGAATCCACTGCCCGAGGGCTGGATGGTGACGATAACGCGTCACACAACGCTCGGCATACTCGCGCATGCGCGGGCGCTGCGCTTCGTGCAGGATGCCCGTATGCGAATGCAGCACCGACGGCGTGCCGACGTGCCAGGCGGGGGAGTTGGCCGTGAGCGTGGCCTTGATTTTGATCCCGTGGCGCTGCGCCGCGTCGAACGCGCGATCGAAGAGCGAGAAATCCCACCCGCCCGGCGCCGGCTCGATCCACGGCCACATCAGGAACAGCCGCGCCCAGCCGAGGCCGGTGTCAGCGGCCTTGCCGAACAGCATATCGATGCGCTCCTCCGATTCCGTGGGTTCCAGCCAAAGCTGGCTGCCGAGAAAAGCCCGGGCATCAGCCGGGGAGAAAAGTGTATCGATATTCGTCATACGCCGATGGATGACAGGACTTGGGCGCGAGTGGCGAGGACTGGCCCGACGGTCCACCGAGGGGAATCAGCAGGCCGCAAGAGGCGATGAAGCCGCCCCCGTCAGGCGGGGCGAGGGGCGACACTTGCACGAATGGCGAGAAAAGTTGCACGAAAACAGCATGCCCGGACCGGGCGCCGTTACGCAGAATAACCACAGGACGAATACAGATTGAAAACTCCCGCCACGCCCCTTTCGTGCCTCCCGCGGGCCCGGCTGCGCAAGCGCCAGTGCCCCGACTGCCCGCGAAACCAGCACCGACGTCCCCTTTTCATCCATGCAGCTTCCGACCCGCGCGCCAGCTCCCCGCCCCCTGCGCCGCCAGACAACCGCAACCATCCGCCTCGCTCTCGGCTTCCTCGTCTTCACCGCGGCCGCGTCGGCGCCGGCAGCCGTTCAGTCCCGCGAGCTAAAGGTCGCGGGCAACCAGATCGTGCTCGCCGACGATACGCGCGCGGTCGTTCACCTCACCGGCCTCAACGTTCCGGGTTGCGAGTGGGCGGCCAATCCCGCCGACGAGCGCGTGGCCCGCTCGATAAAAGAGGCGATGGAGAACTGGCACTCCAACCTTATCCGCCTCCCCGTCAGCGTCGCCGGCTGGCAGCGCGACGACTATAAAAAGCAGATCGACGGTTTTATACAAATGGTGGCCGAGGCCGGCAACTACGTCGTGCTCGACCTGCACCATTACAAGCAGTTCGACGACCCGCGCTACCTGGACTTCTGGCACGAGGCCGCCGCGAAACATAAAAACCACCCCGCCGTCCTCTTCGGCATTCTCAACGAGCCCCACGACACCACGTGGGAGGTGTGGCGCAACGGAGACGGCGCCGGCATCGCCGGCCACCAGCAGGTCGTCGAGCTCATCCGCGACCTCGGCGCGCGCAACATCATCATCGCCGGCGGTCTCGACTGGGGCTACGATCTCACCGGCGTCGCCGGCGACTACGCGCTGGTCGACCAGGGCTCCGGCGGCGCGCGTGGAAAAAAAGGCAACGGCATCGTATATGACACGCACATCTATCCGTGGAAGGGCGGGCGCGAAAAGTGGGACGCCAAAGTCGCCGCCGTCCGTCGCCGCCATCCGATTCTCGTCGGCGAAAACGGCTTCGATCCCGGCGACGTCACGCAGCAAAAGTTCGCGCCGGACGCACGCCATGAAACGTGGGTGCCCGAATTGTTCGCGTGGAAAAACGACGCGGCCACATACGGCAACCGCGCGCACTGGACCGGTTGGTGTTTTCACTACAAGGCGACCCCCGTCATTCTGAGCGGCACGGTCGGCGAGTTCCGGGACGACGCGAACTACGCGTACCCCGCCACTCCCTTCTGGGGCGTCTATGTGAAGACGCAGCTCGAGGCCGCCCTGGGGATCAACCTCGTGGCCGGCGCCCGCGTTGTCTCCTCCGATTTCCTTTCGGATTTTGCCCGAGCCGCCGATGGCGATCCCCTCACCCTCTGGGAAAGCGCCGCCCCCGCCCCGGTGGCGCTCACGGTGGATCTCGGAGCGCTGCGCACTTTCAACCGCTGGCGGGTGCGCCACTACAGCGCCAACGAAAAGCTGCCCGCCCCCGACGCGACCGTCAGCGCCGGCGCGGAGCGCAACACCGCCGATTTCAAATTACAGACCAGCCGCGACAGCCGGCGCTGGCAGGACGTTGACGCCGTGACCGACAACACGGCGGGCGTCACCCACCGCTTCATCCGCCCGGTGACGGCGCGCTACGCCCGACTGTTGATCACCAAGGCAAACCACACCGGCGATGGCACCGTGCGCCTCTACGAGTTCGCCGTCCACGCCGCACCGTGAGGAACGACGATGCCGGCTCGGATCAGATCTAAACGCGGAGGCTGCGGAGCGCGGAGGCGTTAGCCGGATCTTCTGCGGCCGGTAGGGCGAACCGTCCTCGGTGAGCCGCGGCTCGGCGAGACGCCTCGCCCCGCCTTTCGGCTACGGCTTTTCTGAAACCGCTCCAACGATTCTCTCCAACCAGCTATAGCGTTTTTGTGAAACTTTATTCCCATTCCTCGCAAGCTTGCGGAATGGCCATCTCGCGCAATGTCGCGTGAAGATAAATCTGGTCTGCGAGTTCACACTTTCCGCGGTGTGACTCCCCTCGGTCGTTCGCTCCCCGTTCCCCTTTTTCCCGTCTTCCGCAACTCCCGTCACAAACCCCTTCATGTCCAAGCTCCTTCCTAAGGCCCGGGCGCTTTTCGCCGACTCCACTTTCCGCTGGTTTGTGCTCGCGCTGCTCTTTTGCGTCTCGTTTCTCAACTACCTCGACCGCACCACGCTCTCCGTCCTGCAGGAGACGCTCATCGGCACCCCTTCCCTCGGTCTCGACACGCGTCGCTACGCCGACCTCGTCAATGTCTTCACCCTTTGCTACGCCTCCGCCCTCATCCTCTCGGGCTGGGTGGTGGACCGGATCGGCCCGCGCATCGCGCTGCTGATCTTTGCCGGACTGTGGTCCGTGGCCACCATCGGCTGCGGCTTGGCGCAGAGCTTTGTCCAGCTGTTCATCTTCCGCGCGCTGCTCGGCCTCGCGGAGCCGGGACTGGCCCCGGTCAGCATTCGCGTCGCCACCGACTGGGCGCCCCGGAACAACCGTGGCTTGTTCATGAACCTGTGCAGCGTCGGTGGCAGTGTCGGCACCATCGCGACAGCCTTCATCGTCGTCTGGCTCACCACCGTCAGCGGCACCTGGCGCTGGGCCTTCCTCATCCCGGGCCTGCTCGGACTCCTTATCGCCGCCGTCTGGTGGTTCTTCTACCGGGCCCCTGCCGCGTCGCCCGCGTCCGCCGCCGTTCCCAAGTCATCCACGTCACTCTCGTCGGCCGCCGGGCCCGTCGCGCTTCCCTGGTCCCAGCTTTGGGGCACGCGCGCGCTTTGGGGCATCATCCTCGCCCGCCTCGTCAGCGACCCGGTGTGGTATTTCATGCTCTACTGGCTGCCCGGCTACCTCGAAAAGCAGCAATCGGTCGCCTTCGGCAACCTCGGCATCGTCGGCATCCCGTTCCTCGCCTCCTTCGTCGGCGGACTCGGCGCCTCCATCTTCTCCGACCGCCTCGCCCGAAACCACCGCACCGACCCGCTCCTCGGCCGCAAAAACCTCCTGTATGCCGTCTCGATCGCCGGCCCGCTCTGCGCCCTCGTGCCCCATCTCGACAGCATCGTCCTGGTCATGGCGGCCTTCTGCGTGATCGCGGCCGTGTGCATGAGCTGGATGTCCGGACTGGCCCCCATCGTCGCGGAGATTTTCCCTGTCGGCAATGTCGCCAGCGTCTGGGGCATCGCCGGCACCTTCGGCGCGACCGGCGCGTTCGTTTTCAACAAGCTCCTCGGCCAGGCCGGACAGCCCGGCTTCCCCTTCACGCTTAACCAGCTCTTCGTCATCATGGGCGCCCTGCACCTCACGGCCGCCGTGATCCTTTTCGTCCTCGTGCGGCGTCCTCAAACCGCGGATACGCACCGTACCGCGCCGGAACGCGCGGAGGTGCAGTCGGTGTAAGCCTGAATCGCGGCCGCCGCTCTCCCGCAGCGCGGTGCCTCAACCCGCGCTCGTGAGCGCAACGGGGACGCACCGCGCTGCGTCAGGCCTTCGTAGCGAAACATTCGATACTTTTCGTTCTCAATGATCCGCTCTCCCTCCCTTCCCAACATCCGCGTTTCGCCAGGCCCGGTCCTTACGCCGCAACCCGGCGTGTCCTGGGCCGACACGATGGTTCTCAACCCGTCGCTGACCGACGACCCGGCCTCGAAGCGGCTGCACATGCTGTTTCGCGCCACCGGACCGTGGCCGCAGGCGCGCACACCCGGGCAGCCGCTGCCGTATCCGATCTTTCTCGGCTACGCGTGGAGCGACGACGACGGTCACACCTGGCAGGCCGACTTCTCGCGCCCCTGCCTGGCGCCGCAACTGGCGCGCGAGCCTGACTCGATCCGTGTGCTCGCGCGCGACGGCTCACAAAAAGTGAACCACGCCAACGGCTGCATCGAGGACCCGCGGCTTTTCCGGCTGGACGGTAAACTGTATCTGTCCGTGGCCTGCCGGATGTTCGCGCCCGGACCGTATTGGGAACACGATGACCCGATGCAGTGTGCTCCAGCCTGGGCGATCCGCCCGGGTCACAACCTGGGGCGCGCCGCCTCCGAAAACCTCACCGTCACGGTTCTTTTCGAAGTCGATCTTCCCAAGCTCGCAACCCGCGACTACGACGCCGCCTTCCGCTACGTCACCCACCTGTCCGATCCGGCACGCGGCGACAACCGCGACGTTTTCCTGTTTCCGCAAAAACTCCTGATCGCCGGCGCGGAGCGTTACGTGTGCCTGCATCGTCCCTTCCAACCCGAGTGCTACGGCGCCGAATTCGCGGGGCAGCCTCCCAGCATTTTCGTCGCGGTCGCGGACCGCCTCGAAGACTTCGCGACCGACCGGGCCCAACACCGCCTGCTGGCACGCGCCGCGTTCCCCTGGGAGGGCAACCGCGTCGGCGCCAGCTGGGTGCCGTTGCCGTTGGAGAACGGCGAGTGGCTGCTGCCGTATCATGGCAAGCAGGACAGCATCGTCGGTTACACGCAGTCGTTCATGATTCTCCGACCCGGTCCCGACGGTTGGCCGGAAGTCGCGCACCGCTGTCCAGACCGGCTGATGTATGCGCGGGAGCGCTGGGAACTCGAGGGCCGCTTCAAGACGCCTTGCGTCTTCACGTGCGGCGGCCTCGTGCGCGACGGCGAATTGCTCATGACCTACGGCGCCGCCGACACCGTCGCAGGCATCGCTCGCACGGACCTCGCCGCGCTCGTGGCCCACGTGCGGAAATTCGACGCGAGCGGCCGGCCCACCGACGACAGATAAGACCGTAGCCGCGAGCGCCAGCGAGTGGACGACCGCCCGAACCACTCGCTGGCGCACGCGGCTACGCCGTTGTAGGAGCGCGCTTGCGCTACGCAACCGCGCGCAGCGCGCTCCTACCTTGGGCCCTTAGTTTTCGCCCAGTTCCTCCAACTCCGCTTTCATCGCGGCGAGTTTCTTTTGCAGGTTGCGGGTTTCGTCGGCCACGCTGCCGCGGTTGGCAACGACGCCGGAGTGGCTTTGCAGGAGGTTCATGTTCGGCGCGAAAGCGGGGAGCAGCGCCAGGATCGCCTCGGTGTTGCGGATGCTTTCGCCCGTCACCGGCGCGAGTGCGCGTCGGACCTTGTCGCGGTCGGCATTTTCGCCGCCGAGCGACTGGACGAGCGCAAAGCCCTTCATGTGGTGGGACTGTGCCTCCCACAGGAGCGTGAGGAGTTGGTTCCAGTTAAACATGGTTAGCAGGCGTTCGCGCGGACGGCCGGCGGGAGCCTTTTCCAAGACGCCGGCGAGAGCGGCCTGGGCGTCGCGGAGGCGGCCCAGCACGGCCTCGTAGTTGGCCACGGCGTAGTCGTTCGCCCCCCAGCCGACGGACTGCTTGAAACGCGGGGTGTCGGCGAACGCCGCCGCCGTGACCGGCTCCAGGAACACGCCCTTGAAGGGATGGGGTTTGGTATAGGTGCCGAGGCGCTGGTACCAGTTATAGATATGCAGGCCGTTTTCCGCCGGATCGCCCTGCGCCTCGCGGGAAGGTTTTTTATACAACGGCAGGGTGGTGACGATCGCGGCGTCGAATTTTCGGTAATACTCCAGCACGCCCGGCGCGAGGTCTTGGCCGAAATCGCGTTCCACGAGGCGCGTCAGGAGCGGGACGGCCGAGTCGAAACTCTCGGACGCATGGCGAGCGAACTCCTCTTTTTCCGCCCAGATCATCTCGGCGACGACCTCGATGTTCGGCTCGTAGGTCCAGCCCTCGCAGCCGCCCCACCAGAGGATGAAGTCGCGTCCGCCCGCCCGGGCGAGCAGCGCGAGCTTGTGCGCCGCGATGCGCGGCAGCGGGATGCCGATGGTGGGATTGATGCTTTCGCACGTGCCGCCGGCGGAAACGATGGGCAGGTAGTTGGGACCGTGGGCGCTCCGTCCGTTCCGGGTCTTCAGGGCGACGTCGTCGTAATTGTTGAGCCGGAAGATCCAGTCGTCGCTGTTGCCGGCCTCGTTGTACATGACGCCGAAGCCCTCCGCTCTCAGGCGGTCCATGAACGCCAGCTCGCGCTTGCGCTGATTCCAGAAGGACTGCCAGAGCCAGGCGTGAGGGACGATGCCCGAATCGGCGCCGGCGGCTTCGCGCGCGATTTTCAAGATCTCGACGATCGTGTCCTCGGTGCTGTGCGTGTAGGGCTCCCGGGTGAAGGTATTATAACTGTCCGTGGTCTCCGGCAGAACGTTGTAATCCGAGAACATGTTGTAGACGACTTTGAGGTCGGGATTCTCGCGGAGGAGCTTTTGGTATAAATTGAGATACCACTGGCGTCCGGCGGGGGCGAACGGGCTGACAACCCGCAGTCCCTTCGGGTCGATCCAGAGGTTCGGGCGCTTTTTGGCCGGATCGATGCTGAAGACGGCGTCGCGGTTGGCGGGATCGTTTGTCCACGCCTCCATGCCGGCCTGGGGGAAACGGGTCTCGGCCATGAGGCCGAGGCCGTACTTTTTGCGCACGTCATACGGAACGGGCGGGCGCTTCTTCTCGCCCCAGACGACATTGATATAATGCCGCGCGGAATAGCGGGCCTGGTCGTCCAGCGACCAGTCCGGCGGAGGCGCCTGGTTCGTCTCATTGTTGCCGACGCGCCAGCGAAAATTCGGGCGGCCGGAGAAGTCGGCCTTGTCGACGCTGGCACGGTTGCGGTCGAGCAGGCGGAAGGCAGCATTCATCGCGCCCTTGGGCGACGCCCCCACGGCGAACAACCGGTTGCCGGAAAGCCGGACGTGAAACGACTCCGGCTCGGCTGCGTCGAGGTGGAACGGAGCGCGCGCGTGCTCGGCAGCGATGAGCGGACTGTCGGTCACCGTGCCGATGACCAGCGCGGGCCGCGCGACGTCGACGGCCGCCTCGGGCTGCGGCGCGCCGACCCGGACACCGAAGCGCCATGCAGCCTCGTCGCGGAACACCTCGGCGGCGGTCGTCTCCAGCGGATCGGTGCCGACAAGGACCTGCCAGTCGTCGCGCAATTCCAGCGCATGCGCGGCGGCGGGGATCAAGGTAGCAAGCAGAAGCGCGGCGTTAGCTCTGGCCGTCGTTTTCTTGAACATGAGGAAGGGACTATTCACCGTAGATCTCGATTTCGCGCAGGGCGTAGCCGTAGGGGGAGCCGCGCTTCAGACACAGGATGCGAAGGAAACGGCCGGTCGTGCCTTCCGGGAACATGATCGACACCGGGCCATCCTTGCCGCTCTCCGTCTTGTAGACGGTCTTCCAGTGCCTGGCCGCAGCCTTGTCGGCGACCTGCACTTCATACGTTTTCGCAAAGGCCGTTTTCCAGACGAGCCGCGCCGAAGTCAGCGGTTGCGACCTGCCCAGATCGACAGTGATCCAGCCGGTCTCCCCGACTTCTGACGCCCACAGCGTCTCGGGATTGCCGTCGACTGCGAGCTCCGCCACGCGCTCCCCGGACGCCTCCGACGAGGCCTGCACGCGCTTGCCCCTGGCGAGATTTTCGCTCCGGCCGAGCCAGATCTGCATCGGCATCAGCTTGCCCTCCAGTTTCGCGATCTCGGCATCGCGCTTGCAGAGGTTATAGACGGCGTCGCGGTGCGCCATGGTGAGTTCGGCGTTCTCGGGCAGCGTGCGCGTGAGCGCGATGATCTCCTTCGTGTTCGCGATGGCTTCGCGCACCAACGGCTCGAATGCAGAGCGCAGTGTCGGCGAGTCGAGCGGCTCGTCCTTGAGGTCGTCCACGATCTTGCGCGCCTGCACGTGATGCGACTGCGCGATGAGGATGAGCCGGTAGAGCGTGGTCCACGTGAGCGTGTCCTCGAGCCTGTGCTTCGCCCCCGGGTTGGACGCCTTGGCGACGATCGCTTCGAGATCGCGCTCGGCGGCGGCCATGTGCCCGATCACCGCGGCGTAATTCGCCAGCGTGTACGGATTCCTGCCCCAGCCGCCGTATTTCGTCGCCGCCATTTCCTCCGGCGTGACCGGCTTCAGCAAAGCCGCGCCGAACGGCCACGATGTGTACACGCCCAGGCGCTGGTACCAATCATAAATCCGCAGGCCGCCCGTCGCCGGATCGCCGTAGTTTTCCTCCGTGGCCTTTTTGTAGCGCGGCGAATCGGACACGATCGCCTCGTCGAATTTCCGCCAATACGCAACGACCTCTGGCGCGAGTTCGGGCCCGAAATCCTCCTCCGCGATCTGCTGGAGCAACGGCTCCGCGGAAGCGAAGTCTTTGGAGTTGCCGTAGCTGCTGGCGTTGTCGGCCCAGATGAGCTTCGCCATCGCGCGGATGTTTGGCTGATAGACCCAGCCCTCGGCGGACGCCCACCAGAGCACCACGTCTCTCACGCCGGCGGCGGCGATCCGGCCGAGCTTGTAGGCGGCGACCCGCGGCAGCGGGGTGCCGATCACCGGATGGCCGCTTTCGCAGGCGCCGCCGATGGAGGCCAGGGCGAGGTAGTTCGGGCCATAGAGGCTCCTGCCGTCGGGGCCGGTGGCGAGCGCGGTGCCGTCGAAGTTGTCGAGCTTGGTGAGCCAGCAATCATCGTCGCCGGCTTCGTTATACATGGGCCCAAAGCCGTGGTTCTGAAGTTCCCGCATGAAGGCGGCGCGCTCGACGGGCTGGCCGTAGAACCCGTGCCACATCCACGCGCGGGGCGCGATGTCGCGGTCGCCGATCGCCTCTTTCATCAGCTTGAGAATCTCGAGCATCGTCTCCTCGCGCGAGTGGCCGTAGGGTTTCCCATCGCTGATGCGCACGCTTTCCGGACCGGGAATCGCCACGTAGTCGCCAAAAATCGAATACAGGATCGCGATGTCGGGATTGGCCTTGAGGATGGTGCGATAGCCATCGAGGTAGGCCTTGCGGCCCGCCGTGTCGAACGGGCTGACCACCCGCCGCTTGCTGCCCTCCTTGCTGTAGTAGGCCGAGTCGCTGTTCGCGGGGTCGGCAAACCAGGCCTCGGACGCCGCCCCCATCTGCTGCCAGTTCTCGCCCGCGCTTTTCGGAAAGCGCAGTTCGGCCATGAGTCCCAGGCCGTATTTTTTCCGCGCCTCGAAGGAGAGCGGCGGGCCATGCTTCTCGCCCCACACGACGTTGAGATAGTTGCGGGCATAGAAGCGCGCCTGGTCTTCCTCCGACCACCAGGGCGGCGGAGACTGGTTATATTTGTGGCCGCCCACGCGGTAGCGGAACAACGGACTTTTCGCCTCGTCGATGCCGGCGGTCTCCCGCGTCTGGCGGTCCAGGAAGCGAAACGCCGCGTTCATCGCGCCCTTTGGCGTGGCGCCGACGGCGTAGAGTCTGTCGCCGCGGGTCACGAGATGGTAGCGCTCCTTGTCCGTCCCCGAAAGATCGAAGGCCGCCTTGTTGTCTTCTGCAGCCACGAGCGGATTGTCGGCGGGAGTGCCGATGACAATCGCCGGCCCGGCATCGGCTGCGCCGGCCACCGCGACCGGCAGCGAGAGTCCGTCCCGCTCCTTCAACTCGCGGGCCACATCCTCGCCAGCGGTTAGCTCGAGCGGATCGGAGCCAACGAGAATGCGCCAGGCGCCGTCGATCCTGGCGGCGGACAGCGCCACCGGCAGTATCATAAATCCGGCTACGACGACGGAGAGCCGGGGACGGGACAGGAGGGAGGACAACATCATAAAAGAGTGCTCACATGGGGAATTACTGGGGAAAGCCTCCACAGGCTGAGTCGATGTCGCGGCCAGTCCAAGCCGGCGCAGTTCACTCAACCGAGCATTTTCGTTTCCATCTTTTGCATCGGGCCGGTGCCGGATCCATGCAGTCCAGAGCCTGGAGCCGAGAGCCCAGGGCAAGAAGACCGGAGAGTCGTCGCTTGACTCACCTTGTCGGCGCAAGGCGCCGTCTGTCAGGGCCCTCGGCGCACTACCGAGGCCGCAGGCCGACAGCTTCACCCGCTCAGCTCCCAACTGAATTGCTCCGGGTGCGGCGTGCGCAAACCGTTCAGGTTT
>DASWVO010000360.1:0-6808 GCA_036406235.1 Opitutaceae bacterium | reverse complement strand
GTTCGATTTCGTGTGTTTCGTGTGTTTCGTGGGCAAAAAGTGAATCAGACCAGTTCGAGGGCGTCGGACGGCTTCGCGGCCTGCTTGGCCTGCGGGTAGGCTTTGAACTCGTCGCCGAACTTGGCGATGAAGCTCTGCGTCGGCCACGAGCACGCTTCGCCGAAGGCGCAGATCGTGCGGCCGGCGATCTGGTCGGCCACGCTCTTGAGGAGCGCTCCGTCCTCGCTGCGCGCGTCGCCGTGCACCATGCGCGCGGTGATCTTCTTCATCCACAGCGAGCCTTCGCGGCAGGGCGTGCACTGGCCGCAGCTTTCGTGGGCGTAGAACGCGTTGATGTTGGCGAGCGCCTCGACCATGTTGACCGAGTCGTCCATCACGATCACGCCGCCGGAGCCGCCCATCGTGCCGCACGCCGCGAGCGTGTCGAAATCCATCGGGATGTCCTCGACCGTGAGCGTGCGCGAGGAGCCGTCCTTGTTCTTCAGCGTAAACGTCTCGCCGAACTTGAGAATCTTGGCCGACGAGCCACCAGGAATCACCGCCTTGAAGGTGCGGCCGTCGCGGGGCCCGCCGCACACCTCGTTGAGGAGCTGACCGAGCGTGATCTTGCCGCACTCGTACTCGTAATAACCGGGCTTCTTCACGTGGCCCGACACGCAGAGGATACGGGTGCCGGTGTTGTTGGGCGTACCAATCTTTGAATACGCCTCGCCGCCCACCTCCGCGATGTACTTCACGTGGCAGAGGGTCTCCACGTTGTTCACGATCGTCGGGCACTGGTAGAGGCCGAGGACCGCCGGGAAATAGGGAGGCTTGATGCGCGGATACGGGCGCTTGCCTTCGAGCGACTCGATCAGGCCGGTCTCCTCGCCGCAGATGTAGGCGCCGGCGCCGCGGTGCACGTAGATCTCGCAGCTGTAAGCGGTGCCAAGGATGTTCGGGCCAACGAAGTTCGCCGCGCGGGCCTCCGCGATCGCCTTCTCGAGGATGCGCGCGCCCTCGGGAAACTCGCCGCGGATATAAATGTACGCCTGCTTCACGTTGTTCGCGAAGCTGCTGATCATGATGCCTTCGATCAGCTGGTGCGGATCCTGGTGGATGATGTAGCGATCCTTGAACGTGCCCGGCTCGGATTCGTCGGCGTTGACGACGAGGTAGATCGGCTTGCCGCTCTTGCGGTCGACGAGCGACCACTTCACGCCGCAGGGAAAACCCGCGCCGCCGCGCCCGCGCAGGCCGGACTTCTTCACTTCGTCGATGAGCTCCTCGGGCTTCCGCTGGACGGTCTTCTTGAGGATCTCGTAGCCGCCGTTGCGCACGTAGCAGGCGAGGTCGTTGGTGTAGCCGGGCTCGTCGATGTGCTTGAAGATGATGCGACGTTGTTCGGGCATGGGAAGCGGTAGGCGGTAGGCTGTAAGCTGTAGGCTTTAAGCGATAGGCTTTAGGCGGTGGGCGGTAAGCGTCGGACGGGAGGGCATCGAGTGGTTGGGAACTTGGAGCTTAACGCTTACTGCTTACCGCTTCGCTTGGCCTCGGCTTTGATCTGGTCGCTGAGCTGCTTCGCCTTCGCGGTGTCGACCTGCTCGTGCAGGGTCTCGTCGATCATCACCACGGGCGCGGTGCCGCAGCTCGCAAGGCATTCGACGAATTCGACCGTCACCTCGCCGTCGGGCGAGACCTCGGTCGGACCGGCATGCGTGTGGAACTCCTTCTCGAACGTCTCGCACGTCTTGTAGCCGCCCATGAGCGCGCAGGAAAGCGTGCGGCAGACCTTGATGTGGCGGCGGCCGATCGGCTTGCGCCGGAACATCGGGTAGAAGGTCACCACTTCGTAGACGTTGATCGGCTGCAGCTCGAGCTTCTGCGCGATCCACTCGATCGCCTCGTCGGAGATGTAGCCGACATCCTCCTGGATGAGGTGCAGCAGCGGCAGCGTAGCGCTCCGCTTCACCGGGTAATGCGGAATGACCTCGTCGATGCGTGTGAGGGTTTCGGGCTTGAGATTCATCGAGCAGGAAAAGGAGTGGCGCCCACGAAACACACGAAACGACACGAAAAACGGAACTGAAGCAGTGGTGCTTTCATTTCGTGTCTTTTCGTGTGTTTCGTGGGCAAAAGAATTCAGCGGTTTACCGGTCGCATTCGCCCATCACGAAATCGAGCGAGCCGAGGATCGAGACGACGTCCGACACCATGGTGCCGACGCAGATCTTCGGGAGGATGGAGAGATTGCAGAACGAGGGGCTGCGGATCTTCAGGCGCCACGGCACGCCGCCGCCCTTGCTCACCACGTAGAAGCCGAGCACGCCCTTCGGGTTTTCGGCTTCGAAGTACACCTCGCCGGCCGGGATCTGGGGGCCCTCGGTCACGATCATGAAGTTGTTGATCAACTCCTCCATCGACGTGAGCACCTTGGCCTTCGGCGGCGCGAAGATCCGCACCGCGTCCTTCGCATACCAGTCGCCGCCCGGGAGCTGGGCGATCGCCTGCTTGATGATGCGCACCGACTGCTTCATCTCCTCGCCACGCACGAGATAGCGGTCGTAGCAGTCGCCGGTCGTGCCGATCGGCACGTCGAACTCATACTGCTCGTAGCCCGAGTAGGGCTTGTCCTTGCGCAGGTCCATCGGGATGCCCGAGCCGCGCAGATTGGGACCGGTGATGCCGTAGGAAATCGCGTCCTCCTTCGTGATCACGCCCACGCCCACCGTGCGGTCCATGAAAATCTTGTTCCGCGTCAGCAGCTTCAGGATCTCGTCGAGGATCGGCAGGAACTGGTCGCAGAACGCATCGACACGCTTCTCCCAACCTTCCGGGATGTCGCGCTGCAAACCGCCGATGCGGGTGTAGCTCGTCGTGAAGCGCGCGCCGGTGAGTTCCTCGAAGAGCTTGTAGAGCTTCTCTCGCTCGGTGAACGAATACAGGAAAACCGTCCACGCGCCGACGTCGATGCCGTAGGCGCCGAGGCCCATCAGGTGCGACGAGACACGCGCCATCTCCGAGATGATCACGCGGATCGCCTGGCAGCGCGCCGGCACCTCGAGCTTCGCGAGGCGCTCCACCGCGATCGCGTAGGCGACGTTGTTGGCGAGCGGCGCGAGGTAGTCCAACCGGTCCGTGTAGGGCACGAACTGGTTGTAGGTCATGTTCTCGGCGATCTTCTCGTCTCCACGGTGCAAATACCCGAGCACCGGGTCGCACTTGGTCAGCACCTCGCCGTCGAGCTCCATCTGCAGGCGCAACACGCCGTGGGTGGACGGGTGCGACGGCCCCATCGAGAGCGACATCTTCTCGGTCTCAAACTCCTGCGCGGCGGCGGCGGTCTTCGCAGCGTTGTCGGGAAAGGCGTGTTCAGTGGCCATCGATCGAATCGGAAAAGGTTAGTTGCCCACGAAACACACGAAATCACACCAAACTCGGAATCGAAGCGGCGAAGTCAGTGCCTTCATTTCGTGTGTTTCGTGTATTTCGTGGTTAATTACGTCTTACTCGGCCTTCGGGCGGCGCTCGTTCCAGCTCTCGTCCTTCGCGCGCGGCTCGGCTTCGGTGAGGTTCATCTCGCCCGGCGACGCGACGAACGGTCCGCCGGCCATCGGCGCGGCAATCACCTTCGCCTTCGTCTCGTCGGCGACTTCGAGGTCGGGCAGCTCCGTCTCGATGCCCGCGAGGGGAAATTCCTTCCGCAGCGGGTGGTAGGGATAACCGTCCCACATCAGGATGCGGCGCAGGTCGGGATGGTGGGTGAACTTGATGCCGAGCAAATCCCACGTCTCGCGCTCGTGCCAGTTGGCGCCGGCCCAGAGATCGATGACGGTCGGCGCCTCGGGCTCGAGGTCGTTGGCGCAAGCGGCCGCCACGCGCAGGTAGCCGTGGTGGGAACTCGAATACAGATGCCACACCACCGTGAAGCGCGGCGAGGCGCCTTCGGCCCAGTCGATGGCGGTGATGTCCATCAGGAAGTCGAACGCGAACTCGTCGCGCAGATACTTCAACGCCGCGACGACGTCGCCCATGGCAACGTTGACCGCGGGATGATCGCTGCTGGCGCGCGGTGTGGTGCTGGGAAACTTGGCCTGGAGGGCGGCGGTGACGTCGGCGGGCGCGGTCATCTGGGTCGCAGGTCGGTCGGTCGTGGTCGGATCGGAAAGGATGGGCGGACGGATAAGCTAAGGGCTAAGAGCTGAGGGCTGAGAGCCGGGCAGCTGGCACGTTGCGCCGTAGAACTGCGGAAATGGCGATGCACCGGCTTTCCGGCTCTTCGCTCTTGGCTCTCAGCTCTTGGCGCTTGGCTCTTAGCTCCATGGTCTTTCGCTCAGGCGATCAGGCGTTTGGCGGAGTGCTCGCGTTTGACCTTGTTCTGCAACTTGATCAACGCGTCCAGCAGCGCCTCGGGCCGCGGCGGGCAACCGCTCACGTAGACGTCGACGGGAATGATACGGTCCACGCCTTGGAGCGTGGCGTAGCTGCGATACATGCCGCCCGAGCTGGCGCAGGCCCCCATGGCGATGACCCACTTCGGCTCCGCCATCTGGTCGTAAATGCGGCGGACGTGCGGCGCCATCTTGTAGGTGACCGTGCCGGCCACGATCATGCAGTCGGATTGCCGCGGCGAAAAACGCATGACCTCCGCGCCGAAACGCGCGATGTCGAACCGGCTCGACGCGACGGCCATGAGCTCGATCGCGCAGCAGGCGAGACCCATCGGCATCGGCCACATGGAATTCGTGCGGATCCAGTTGATCACCGCATCCATGCGGGACACGACGACGTCACCCTCAATCTTGCTGTTGTAGGCGAGTTCAGTGTTGGGCGAGACCATGGTGTGTGAGTTTGTTTTCGGCCGAAACCGCCGCAGCGTTACGAACGCCCCTACCCCGTGCAAGGAGCTTTTGGGAAATTTATAACCTGAAACAGCAGCGATTAGCCACGCTGCAGCAGGCTCCCTGCCGAACGAATAACCGGCGCCAAAAAACGGCGGCGAGAGCAGATCCAGAGGCCGGACATCAGAGGTCAGAAGTCAGAAGTCAGAAACCGCTGTTCCCGGCCCCTCATTGGAGGGCGGCGCTGTGCCCGCCTCGGCGCGCACGCATCGCCTCCCCGGTTTCTCGCCGCCGGCCTCTGATCTCTGGCGTCTGATCTCTGTCTCCGGTCCACCGTCCTCGCTACCCCTTCAGCGCATGATCCGCCGACAGATTTTCGCCCGCCCATACCCGCTCCCACGAGGTCGGCACCGCCGGCCCGCTCCAGAACGGATCTTCCGGCGGCAGGCCGAGCGGCAGCAGCGCGACACTGCACAGGTACAGGCTGCCGGTGGAAATGTACGGCTCACCCAGCCCGGGTTGCGCCCCGCTCAGGCCGATCCGCAGCCAGCCTTGCTCGTCAAACGTCTCGGGCGCGCCGAGCGTCCGACGGATCACCCGGCCGAGCGCGACCCGGGCCTGCGCCGGCGCCAGGCCCGCCGGCAGCATCCGGCGCAGCGCCGCCTGCGCCAGCACCTGAAACGCACCGCAGCGATACGCGATCGACCGTCCGACCGCCGGATACGAGCCATCGGGCGCGACCAGCCGTTCCTGGATCTCCGCGTAACGCGTGAGCCGCGCGCGCACCTGCTGGCGAAAGTCCCCCCACTCCGCCACCTCGTCGCCCACCGCGTCGAGCGCCTCCAGCAGCATGGGCTGGATGACGAACGCGTTGTAGTAATCCCAATGAAACTCCGGCCCGTCCCCATACACGCCGTCGCCCAGATACCACGCGCGGTGCTTGCGCAACCCATCGAAAAGCCGGGCTTCGTCCCGCGCCTCGCCGACCGACGACAAAAACACCTCCACGGTCGTGGCGAAGAGCGTCCAGTTGTTTTCCGGCGGCGAGATCACGCGGGATGAACGCAGGGCCGCGATCACGTTTTGCCGCACCCGTGGCTCCAGCCTTCCCCACAGCTCGCCGGGCGCGCGCCGCAGCGCCTGCGCGAGGAAGGCGGCATCGACCAGCGGCTGGCGCCCTTGCGAGAAGTTCAGAAAGTCCGGCGACGCCGGATCGGTCGCGGCATCGATGCCGGCGCGGGCGAGCGCCGCCCATTCCGCGCGCTGCTTTCCTTCGTCGCTCGCGTCGCCGCCCCGTTCGAGCCACGGCGCCAGGCCGGCCAGCAGGCGGCCGAGCGCCTCGAGATGCGTGTAGCTGGGGCGGTCCGTGGAGGACGGATGCGACTCGACCGGCATGGTGGCCTTGAGCCTTCGCGCGGCGAGCGCCCGCAACAGCGGCGAGGCGAGCTGGCCGGCGACGCGACACCAGTCGGCCCGCGCCATCTCCGCCGCACCGGCGCCAGCCAGACTCGCGGCCGTCACCACGCCCGCGGCACTGGGCTTTTCGGCGGCGCGGCTGAGACCGCCACCCAACACACCAGCCGACACCGCCAACCTGACAAACTCGCGACGGGTTTTCATGTTAAAATTCCGTAGTTGGAATGACACCACAGAGACACAGCGCGGCTCCGCCGCAACCGAATGGAAATGGATTTAATTAACCGCAAAGAGCGCAGAGAACGCAAAGAGGTGAGAACTCCTTTCTCTGCGCTCTTTGCGATCTTTGCGGTTAAAGAACGTTCGCGCCTTGCGTGCATTTCCAAGGAATCGTCGGACAAAAAGCCATTTGGTGGTAGGGCGGATTATCTTTAATCCGCCGGGCCTGCGGGGAAAGCCGGCGCCGTGGCCGCGCGCGAGGGCAAAAGTCCGGCTCCGGTTTCACCGTCCCGTCTTCCACCGCAAGATCGTCAGCGAATTCGCCGGGGCTTCGTAGGAAAACTCCGGCGTCA
>DASWVO010000359.1:0-2136 GCA_036406235.1 Opitutaceae bacterium | reverse complement strand
GATCTCCACGACGGCATCGCCGGATTTCACCTCCGCGAGCTGGAGCGATTTCCGCACGATGTTGCCGTCGACAAGGAAATTCTGGCCGAGGAAACGCTTCGGCTGATGACCGAGCTGCGCCAGCAGCTCGCGGGTGGCGGTGGGCGTCAGAGGCATGGGGGTGCGAGTCGAAGACCAGCTGAGAGTCTAGAGCGGAGAGTCTGGAGCTTGCCGGTGGAGCCCGGCGTCCCCGCCGGGCTGCATTGGAGACTCACGAGCAAGCCCGCCGTCCCGGCGGGCTCCACCGGCTGGCATCAGGACGTGTGCGTTGAGCGGCACGGGCTCTCGACCGATCAGCGTTTCCTGAACTCCGCGATCAGCGCGGCGGGATCGGGTGCTTTCATCAACGCTTCGCCGACGAGCACCGCGTGTGCGCCGGCGGCGCGGGCCCGCGCCGCGTCGGCGGCCGTGAAGATCCCGCTTTCGCTGACGGCGGTGACGTGCTTCGGAAATTGCGGAATCAGCCGCTCGCTGAGCGCGAGATCCGTTTTGAAGATCGCGAGATCGCGATTGTTCACGCCGATGATGCGCGCGCCGTGACGCACGGCGCGGTCGAGTTCGGATTCGTGATGGACCTCGAAGAGCGCATCGAGTCCGGCGGCGTTCGCCGCCCCGAACAGCGCGCGGATTTCCTCGTCGTCGAGCGCCCGCACGATGATGAGGATGGCGCTTGCGCCGGCCTCGCGTGCTTCCGCGACCTGCAACGGGTGGACCATGAAATCCTTTCGCAGGCACGGGCGCGCGGGCGGGGTGGAACGGAACTCGGTGGCGACGTCGCTGAGGTCGGAGAGCCTGCCGCCGAAGTATTTCTCGTCCGTCAGAATGGAAAGCGCGTCGGCGCCGGCGTCGCGATACCGGCGGGCCTGCTCGATCGCGGAGACGTCGGCCTTGATCTCGCCGGCGGAAGGCGAGCGGCGCTTGATCTCGGAAATCACGGCCAGCTGCCGGTCGGCGCGCCGCAGCGCGGCCGCAAACGACGGCGGGCGCGGCAAGGCGGCGTTGAGCCGGGCGAGTTCGGTCTCGGCCACCGTGCGCGTGAGCGGGGCGATCTCGCGGCGTTTGTGCGCCATGATCTCGGTGAGCTTGTCGGACATGGAGTTCAATAGCCGCAAAGAGGCGCAAAAGGCGCAAGAATCATTCCGAGTCGGATCCAGGCATGGGTGCCGGCGGCCGCTCAGCGGGGCCGCCCAGCCTTTTTTGCGGTGCCGGTTCGCAACGCGATGCTCAGGCGAGCTTCAGAGGGAATGTCACTTAATAGGTGACATTGTGCGGTGTCGGATTTCTGGGAGGAAATGACAGATCGGTGCCAGTGCCGGCGGGCGGCGGGACAATTTCGGGGGTTTTCGCTTTTGCGTTTTCTGCGCCTTTTTGCGGCCATAGCGCCACATGAGCGCGATCGACGATCTTTTGCACACGATGGCCCGGCTGCGCGGGCCGGGAGGCTGCCCGTGGGACCAGGAGCAGACGCACGCTACGCTCGTGCGCTGCCTGATCGACGAGGTGAGCGAGCTCATCGACACGATCGATCGCGGCGACTTGCCGCACATGCGCGAGGAGCTGGGTGACGTGCTGATCCAGGTCGTCTTTCACGCCCGGATGGCGGAGGAGGCGGGGCATTTCAACTTCGACGACGTGGCGCGGGAGATCAACGACAAGCTCGTGCGGCGGCATCCGCATGTCTTCGGCACGGGCAAGCTGGACACGTCGGACGAAGTCATCGCGCAGTGGGACGAGATCAAGCAGACCGAGAAGAATAACGGTCCCGTGGCGAACGGCGCGGGCGTCTTCAAGGATCTGCCGCCGCGACTGCCCGCGCTGATGTTCGCCGAGGCCGTTTGGAAACAGATTCAGAAGAAAGCGCTGCCCGCCGAGGGCAGCGTCGACACGGCGCAGGTGGATGCGTTGGGCCGCCAGCTCGACGGGGCGACGCTGGGCCGGATGTTGTTCGAGCTCACCGCGGCGGCGCGCGCGAAGGGGCTCGACCCGGAAGGGGCGTTGCGGCTGCACGCGACGCAGGTCATGCGCGAGGTCGAGGCGCGGGTGAAGGCGGGCGCGGCGAACGCGCCGCAACGCGGAACCGATTCGGGCCAATGATTC
>DASWVO010000358.1:0-31791 GCA_036406235.1 Opitutaceae bacterium | reverse complement strand
AATCTGCGGCGCTACGCGGCGGAGCGCGGTGTCGGCATCATCGGGGACGTACCGATTTTCGTCGCACTCGACAGCGCCGACACCTGGCAGAACCCGACCGTCTTCCGGCTCGATCCGCTCGGCCAGCCGCTTGCCGTCGCCGGCGTGCCGCCCGACTATTTTTCCGCGACCGGTCAGCTTTGGGGCAACCCGCTCTATGACTGGGAGCATCTCGCCCGCACCGATTATGCGTGGTGGATCGACCGGCTGCGCGCGGCGTTCGATCTCTATGATATCATCCGCCTCGACCACTTCCGCGGCTTCGACACTTACTGGGAGATTCCCGCCGGCGCTCCCGACGCACGCGGCGGCGTCTGGCGCAAGGGCCCCGGGCTCCCGTTTCTGCGCGCGGTCCAAGCGGCGCTGCCGCAGGCCCGCATCATCGCCGAGGACCTCGGCTACATCGGACCGGACGTCGTCGGGCTGCGTCGGGCGGCGGGAATGCCGGGCATGAAAGTCCTGCAGTTCGCCTACGGGCACGACGCGCACAACGTCAACCTGCCGCACTTCTTCCCGCCCGAGAGCGTCGCCTATACCGGCACCCACGACAACAACACCACGCGTGGCTGGCTCGAACAGCTGCCCGCCGCGTACGCGGACCAGGTGGACGCCTATTTCCGGCTGGAGGGCGAACGCTCCGCCTGGCCGATCATCCGTGCGCTCCTGGCCACGACCTCGCGGCTGGCCGTCGTGCCCATGCAGGATTTGCTCGACCTGCCGGCTGCGGCGGCGCTGAACCGGCCCGGCACCGCCGAGGGCAACTGGCAATGGCGCTTCAGCACCGGACAACTCGAGACCTTCGGTAGTGAGAAACTCGCTACACTTCACGCCTGGATCAGCCTCTACGACCGGACGGGGGACTACACGCTCTGCGAGTACAGTGAGCCGCCCGAACGTAGAACCGGACCGCGCCCGCAAAGGCAGCGCGCGCCCGCGGCCTTGTCGCCCGGCCGGTAGTCCTGCTATTTCGTCCGCACCCGATCCATTGCCCCCAGCCCATCGCCCCATGCGCCCGCTTTCGCTCCCCGCCATCTGGAACATGAGTTTCGGCTTCCTCGGCATCCAGTTCGGCTGGGGCCTGCAGATGGCCAACATGAGCGCGATCTACCAATACCTGGGGGCGAGCGAGAGCGACATCCCGCTGCTCTGGCTTGCGGCGCCCGTCACCGGTCTCGTCGTGCAGCCGATCGTCGGCTATTATAGCGACCGCACGTGGACGCGCCTCGGCCGGCGCCGCCCGTATTTCCTCACCGGTGCGATCCTCGCCAGCCTCGCGCTGATCGCGATGCCCAACTCCTCGACGCTGTGGATGGCGGCGGGCCTGCTTTGGGTGCTGGATGCATCGGTCAACATCAGCATGGAGCCGTTCCGCGCTTTCGTGGGCGACCTGCTGCCGCCGCAGCAGCGCAAGGTCGGCTTTGCGATGCAGAGCCTGCTCATTGGCTGCGGCGCGGTGCTTTCCTCGGCGCTCCCCTGGCTGCTCACGAATGTCTTCGGGCTGGGCGCGGGCGCGACCGGAGGCGCGGGTGAATCCGGAAACCGGATACCGCTGACGGTGCACGTCTCGTTCTACATCGGAGCCGTCGTTTTCATCGGCGCCGTCCTCTACACGATTTTTTCGACGCGCGAACACCCGCCGGCGGACCCCGCGGCGTTTGCGGCCGGGAAGGCGGCGAGCGCCGGAGTGGGGCGGGCGTTCGCGGAAATTCTCCGTGGCATCGGCGGCATGCCTCGCGTGATGCGCCGGCTCGCCGTCGTGCAATTCTTCACCTGGCTCGGCCTGTTTTGCATGTGGATCTATTTCGGGCCGGCCGTCGCGCGCGGAGTCTTTGGCGGCGAACCCGGCTCGGCGGACTACCAGCGCGGGATCGAGTGGGGCGGCGTCTGTTTTGCGGCTTACAACGGCGTGGCGTTCGTCTTCGCGTTCGCGCTCATCGCGCTCGCCCGCCGGTTTTCCGCGAAGGCGCTGCACGGCGCCTGCCTGCTCTGCGCCGGTCTTGGGCTGCTGAGCGTCGGTTTGTGGAAAACCCCGGCGGCGCTGCTCGTCTCGATGGCGGGCGTGGGCATTGGTTGGGCGAGCATCCTTTCGATGCCCTACGCGCTTCTCGCCAACGGCATTCCGGCCGCCCGCATGGGCTTCTACATGGGCGTGTTCAACTTCTTCATCGTGCTGCCGCAGATCATTGCCGCGACGCTTCTCGGCGGGCTTGTCGCTCGCGTCTTCGATGGACGCGCCCTGCCGGTCGTGATGGCGGGAGGTGGGTCGATGCTGCTCGCTGCGCTGGCGCTACTGCGCGTGCCTTCCGAGGTGCCCGCCGAAGATGGATCCGCGCTTGGCCCCGGCGTGCACGGCGACGGACTCAAATCGCCGTCGGTGTGACGGCGGGCGTCGGCTGGCCCGGCGAGTAGTCGACGTGGTCGAAGTAGATTGTCTTTGGCCGGGCCTCGCGCTGTCGGCGCTGCTCGTCGAGCCGGGCGCGAAAATCCTGCGGGGATTCGCCACGGTGCTGCTTGAACACACGCGCGAAATACGCCGGGTCGGCGAAGCCGCTCGCGAACGCGATCTCCGAAATGTACAACGGCGTCGTCTCCAGCGCGAGGATCGCCCCGTCGATGCGGATGCGCTGGATGTAATGAATCAGTTTCTCGCCCGTTTCCTGGTGAAAGAGGTGCGAAAGATAGTCCGGCGAGCACTGCAGCTTCTCCGCGATGCTCTTCACGCTGAGGTTCGGGTTGGAAAACTGCTCGCGCACGAGCCACTTCACCTGAAACACCTTGCCGATGTCCTCGTTGAGGTGACCGCCGCCGGTCTCGACGAGGTTCTGAAACATGCCCAGCAGCGCGATAAGCAGGCCCTTGAGCACGTGGTCGCGCGCGGGCGCCTGCCGGAAGAACGCCTGCACGAGGCTGTTGGTCAGACCTTCGAGCTCCGCGAGGTTGGGCGCGTCGAAGAACTCGATCGCTTCGATGCCAGGTCGATGCGGCGCGACTTCGTGGGCGAAGTGCAGGCTCAGCGTGTGGCTGTAGAAGCCGGCGACGAGATTGCGAAACGGCCGGCCGCCATCGGCGTAGATCGTCTCGCCGTGCGGCACGCCGGCGGGCACGATGCACATTTCGCCCGGGCGGAGCTCGAAGTTTTCCTTCGGAAAACGAAACTCCGTGCGCCCCTGCAGCTGAAGAAAAATCTCCGGCTGGAAGTGGAAGTGCATGTCGGGAAATTTCTGCATGCGCCGCTCGCTCTTTGGCAGCCGCAGCCGCAGTTGCTGCCGTTCGGCGAGCCTGATGGTGCGCTCGAAGACGTCGCGCATCTCGGCGCGGTCGTGAAAACTCAGGGGCTGGCCCGGACAGGGAAGCTCGGGGGCTCTCTTCTCGTTCATGGGGTCAATCGCGCAGGCAGGCAGGCCGCGCCCACGAAGTGTCGCCGCGGATCGTGCTTTTGCAAGGCCGGCCTGGCGTCCGCCGAGGGAACTTATGCGGCGGCCGGGGCGGCCGCCGCCTCGCGGCGCAGGCGTCCGATCGGGAGCACGATGCAAGCCGCGATCAGGCAGAGCGCGCCGGCGCCGAAGAACGCCGGCGCATAGCTGCCGAACGTCGTGCGCAACACACCGGCTAGGAAGGCCGCGCACGCCGCGCCGACCTGGTGCATCGCCACCACCCAGCCGAAAACGATGCTCGCCTTTTCCCGCCCGAAGACCTCCCCGGTGAGCTTTACTGTCGGCGGCACCGTGGCGATCCAGTCCAGCCCGTAGAACAGCGCGAACAACCATAACCCGCCCGCGGGTCCGAGAAGCGCCTGCGGCAGGAAGAGCAGGGAAAGTCCGCGCAGCCCGTAGTAGGTGAAAAGCAAATACCGATTGTTATAGCGGTCGGAGAGCCAGCCGGAGAGCGTGGTGCCGGCGAGGTCGAAGACGCCCATCAGCGCCAGCAGCGCGGCGGAACGCACCTCGGGGATCCCGCAATCGAAGGCCGCCGCGACCAGATGCGTGCCGATCAGCCCGTTGGTGCTCGCGCCACAGACAAAGAAGGAGCCGGCGAGCAGCCAGAAGTCGCGCATGCGTATCGACTCGGTCAGCACGGCGAGGGCCCGGCGCGCCGGATTGCCCGTGGCGGCGGGCGGCGGCCCGGCGACCGGCCCGGTGTCTCCGTACGGCCGCTGGCCGACGTCGTGCGGGTCGTCGCGCATCAGGAACCAGATCACGGGAATGACCAGCGCGGTCGAAATCGCGACGATCAAAGGTGCGCCGCGCCAGCCCTCAGCGCTGACCGTGCGCGCGAGCCACGGCAGGAAAACGAGTTGACCCGTGGCGGCGCTCGCGGTGAGCACGCCCACCACCAGGCCGCGCCGGGCGGTGAACCAGCGGTTTGCGACCGCCGCGCCCAGCACCGTGGCGGCCATCCCCGAACCGACACCAACGACGACGCCCCACAGCGCGACGAACTGCCAGTAGTGGGTTGCGATCATCGAGAGCCCGTAGCCGGCGCTCAGCAGGGCCATGGCCGCCGCCATTGTGCGGCGCAATCCAAAGCGCTGATACAGCGCGGCGGCAAACGGCCCGATGAGGCCGTAGAGAAAGATGTTGATCGACACGATCGACGACACCGTCGCGCGGCTCCATTGAAACTCGTTGCCGATCGGCAGAATGATGACGCCCGGCGCCGCGCGCGATCCCGCGGCAGCCAGCAGCGTAAGAAACGTCACACCCGCCACGATCCAGGCGTAATGAAACGAGCGGTGGCGGCGGGTCGGCGTAACGGAGCTCATGGACGTGGCGTGATGGCTCGCACCGTGCGCGCGATGTGAATCGCCGCAAGGGGTCCGGCGCTGTATGTCCGCCTTTGTGTGCGACTGTGCCCCGGCGACTCCAGGTTCAACACACCCCGCCCTGCGGGCCACCCCTCTCGAGAGGGGACCCAAGCCTTCGCAGGCATGCGATTGAATCTCCTCTCGAGAGGGGTGGCGCGAAGCGACGGAGTGTGTTTTGAGCCGCCTGCGCGCTACGAACCCACCTTCAGCACTTCGATTTCGAAGATCAGGCCGGATTTCGCCGGGATTGGCCCGAAGGGGCGGTTCCCGTAGCCGAGTGCCGGCGGAATGAAAAACACGCCCTTGCCCCCGTCGCCGAGCATCTGGAGCGCGGCGTTCATTCCCGGGATCAACTGCCCGACGCTGAACTCCACGGGCTTTGCGGTGCGGTCAAATATCGTCCCGTCCTTGAGCCGGCCGACATACATGAGCCGGACCTTGGTGCCCATCATGGGCTTGACCCCCGAGCCTTCCGAAAAAACCCGGTAACCGAGCCCGGTCTCGCGCCATTGCACCTCCGGAGCCACGGACTCCGCGCCGAACATCCCCTCGCGCTGCTCGCGCAGCGTTGCGGCGGCGGCCGCCTCCTCCGCGGCGGCTGCCGCGCGCTGGTCGGCCGGATACTTGAAGCCGATCCACCAGACGCCGGCACCGACGACCGCCGCCGCGACGACGCCCAGCGCGAGGTTTCCAGCGCGGCTCATTGCAATGCCTCCGCGCACTGGGTGCCGACAGGGAGTCCGGGTCCCGTGTGCCGCGAAGGCCGGGGGGTGGCGTGTATCGAGTTCATGGTGACAACGTGTGATGCCGCGGCACGCGACGGACGCTCGCTAGCGAATGACCTCGCTCATCAGGCCTATGAGATTGCGGTCGGGATCGCGCAGAAAGCTCATCCACAAATCGTGTTCGGGCAGGCGCGCCACGCAGTGTGGGTCGCCCTCAAACTTTGCGCCACGGGCCGCGAGCTCGCGCTGGGCGGCATGGATGTCGGGAACCTTGAAGTAGAGCACCGAGTTGTGCGGCGCCGTTTCCGTCGGGTTCTCCGGCTGCGCCAGCATCAGCCGCACGCTGCCGGCCGCGAAAAATGCCAGCCCCGGCGGTGCACTGAAGAGAAACTTAAGGCCGAGCACGTCGCGGTAGAACACGAGCGACGCAGCGACGTCGCGCACGCTGAGGGCGATCTGACCGATCTCGGACAACGCTAAAGGTACGGTGGCACTCACGAAGGCCAAGCCTACCGCCCGCGCGCCGGGCCTGTCCAGTCGCCGTCTCGTGCGGGGCAAGAACCTGGCTGGAAACCGGACTCGCGGTTGCGTGCCGGCCATTGCGTAGCTAATTGCCGTCCGATGATCTTTCGAATCGCCTGCTGCGGCGCGCTCCTTGTGTCGCTCGCCTTCGTCGTGGGTGCGCAGGAAAAGCCCGTGGCCTTCACGGGGGCGCGCATCCTCCCCATCACCCGGCCGCCGATCGAGAATGGCGTTCTTGTCGTCCAGGGCGGAAAGATTGTGGCCATCGGCGCCGCGGGCACCGTTTCGATCTCCGCGGACGCCGAGATTCATGACGTTGCCGGCAAGACGCTCATGCCCGGTCTGGTCGACTCGCACTCACACATCGGCGGCTGGCCGAGTTTTGGTTCCGACAACTCGAGCCCGCTCCAGCCCGAGGTTCGCGTCCTCGACGCCCTCGACGTCCGCGACGCGTCGGTGCAGAAGGCGCGCGCAGGCGGCATCGTCACCGTCAACGTCATGCCCGGCTCGGGCCACCTCATCAGCGGCCAGACCCTTTATCTGAAACTGCGTCCCGGCCGCACCGTCGAAGACATGCTGATCCCCCTGCCCGACGGATCACCCGCCGGCGGACTCAAGATGGCCAACGGCACCAATTCCATCCGGCAGGCGCAGCTCGCGAATTTCCCCGGCACGCGCGCCAAGTCGGCCGCGCTCGTGCGCGAAGAGTTCATCAAGGCCCGAGAGTACCGCGACAAGCTCGCCCGGGCCGGTGGCGACGCCGAAAAAACGCCGGCCCGCGACCTCGGCCTCGAGGAACTCGTCGAGGTCCTCGAGGGCCAACGCGTTGTCCAGCACCACACCCACCGCTACGATGACATCCTCACCGTCCTGCGCCTGCAAAAGGAGTTTGGTTTCAAGGTCGTGCTCCACCACATCAGCGAAGGTTGGAAGGTCGCGCCCGAAATCGCGGCGGCGGGCGCGGCGTGCTCGGTGATCGTGCTCGACAGTCCGGGCGGAAAGATCGAGGCGCGCGACGCGCGCTGGAAGACCGGTGCGGTGCTGGAAAAGGCCGGCGTCGTGGTCGGCTTCCACACCGACGACCCCATTTGCGACTCGCGACTGTTCCTGCGCTCCGCGGCCTTCGCGGTGCGCGGCGGCATGACACGCGAGGGGGCGCTCGCCGCCCTCACAATCAACAACGCAAAGATTCTCGGGCTCGACGACCGCACCGGCTCGCTCGAGCCGGGCAAGGACGCCGACTTCATCGTGCTCTCCGGTGATCCGCTCAGCGTGTACACGCGCGTCGAGCAGACCTGGGTCGAGGGCGTGAAGGCGTTCGATTTCTCCGATGCGCAGGACCGTCTCTGGGCGGTCGGCGGCGCCGGCGCGGGCGACCCGCGCCGTCCGTTCCTCTGCTGCTTCGGCAGCGCGTGGGACCTCATCGCCACGGCCAGCGCCGCGCGCTAAACCCTAACCGACCGCTTATGCCAACGTCCTTTCTCCTGGCGTCCGCGAGCCTTGCGATCGGCCTCGCCCTGTGCCCGGCCGCGCGCGCCGAGACGCTCGTCGTGCGGGGCGAACTCGTTCACACCCTGGCCGGCGCCTCGATCAAGGAGGGCGTCGTGGTCGTCACCGACGGCAGGATCGCCGCCGTCGGCGCCGCGGCAACGACGACCGTGCCTCCAGGCGCGCGGGAACTGCGCGCCAGGGTGGTCACACCCGGCCTCGTCGACGCCCGAACGACCGTCGGCCTCTCCGGCATCCTTAACCAGCCGCACGACCAGGATGTGCTCGACAAGGGCGCGCCCGTACAACCCGACCTGCGAGCGCTCGACGCCTTCAACGCTCGCGAGGAACTTGTCGGCTACGTGCGCTCCCTCGGTATCACGACGGTGAATACAGGACCGGCGCCGGGCGCGCTCGTCCCCGGACAGACGGGGATCTTCAAGCTCCACGGCCGTTCGGCCGACGAGGACGTGTTGCAACCTGGGGCGATGATTGCGGTGACGCTCGGCAAGGAGGGCACGACCGAGGAGAAGGGCAAGACCCCCGGATCGCGCGCGAAGTCCGTCGCAGTGCTGCGCGCCGAGCTGATCAAGGCGCAGGAATACGCGCGCAAGCGCGAGGCGAAGGACGAAACCAAGCGCCCCGCGCGCGACTTGAGGAGCGAGGCGTTCCTGCGCGCGCTGGAGGGAAGGCAGCCCCTCCTCGTCACCGCCCAGCGCGCGCCCGACATTCTCGCGGCGCTGCGGATCGCGGACGAGTTCAAGCTCAAGGTCATCCTCAACGGCTGTGCTGATGCGCCGATCGTGCTCGAGCAGATCAAGGCGAGCGGTTTTCCCGTGATCCTGCATCCCACGATGTATCGAGCTTACGACGACGCCGAAAACCTCAGTATGGAAACGGCCGCAAAACTGAAGGCGGCGGGCGTGCTCTTCGCGATCCAGAGCGGTTACGAAGCTTACGTGCCGAAGACGCGCGTCGTGCTGTTCGAGGCGGCCGAGGCGGCGGCGCACGGCCTCGCCTATGACGCGGCGCTCGCGAGCATCACGATCGACGCTGCGAAAATCCTGGGCATCGCCGACCGCGTGGGCTCGCTCGAGCCGGGCAAGGACGCCGACCTCGCCCTCTACGACGGCGACCCGTTCGAATACACGACGCGCTGCCTCGGCACCTTGATCGACGGCCGGGAGTACCCCGGCGAGCACGATTTCTAGAGACGGTCATGAACGATGTGCGGCCGGCTGCTCGGATTCCCGTGCGGCTGGAGCCCGCGCCTGGGCGCGCCGAGTGCAGGCGGAACGCACCGGACGACACGAGTGGGCGCGGAAAGCGCAAAACGCTTTCTCTGAGAATTCCAGCTGTCCATCCCGACCTCGTCGCAAGCCCTCAACCACGCAATCACACCCTGGCGCACCCCGAATCTTGTCACTTAATGGGTGACAAGATCCCGGACGCGAATCTCCTCTGGGACGTCACCTAATAGGTGACAAAACAGGTTGTGTCGCCGTTGTGGGCTCAACCGGCGAAAGTGGTGAGCAGTTCGGCGTAGATCTTGGCGCTGCGCACGAGTTCGCGCACCGACGCGCGCTCGTCGACGGCGTGGAACCGTTCACCGCCCGGGCCGTAGCCGAGTGTCGGGATGCGCAGGTGCTCGACGAAAAAGTGCATGTCGTTGAAGCCGGTCGAGACGTTGAATACGGTAGGTGAACGCCGGATACGCTGAACGCACCGGGCCATCGCCCCGAAGAAGGGATGCTCGGGCGGGCTGAAGCATGGGTGATTGTCCGAGATCTTTTCAATCGTGATGCGGCACTGGGGAATCGCACGGGCGGATTCCGCGAGCACGCTGCGCAGCTCGCGCTCCGCCTCGGTGACGGTCTCGGTGGCGAGCACGCGGCGGTCGATCGAAAAGCTCGCCTGCGAGGGCACGGTGTTGACCTTGCCGCCGGGGCCCGCGGTAAACACCCCACCGAGGTTGACGGTGGGCGTCATGGTCACGCCCCCGGGGGAGGCGAAGGTGCGCGTCGCGAGGCGGCGCTTGTAGTCCTCGAGCGCGAGAACGAGGGCGGACATCTTTTCGAGTGCGTTGACGCCGTGGTGGGGCTGCGAGCCGTGGGCGGCGCGCCCGTGCACGATGACGTTGAGCCACACGACGCCGTTGTGGCCGCAGCAAATGGCGTCGCGCTCGCCGCCCTCCATGACGACCGCGTAGTCGGGCTTGATCGGCGCGTGCTTCACGATCCAGCCGGCCCCGAGAAGCGAGTCGGTCTCCTCGTCGGCGGTGAACGAAACCTCGATATGGAGTTTCGGGTCCGTGCCGGTCTCGTGCAGGGCACGCAAGGCGAGGATGAGCGAAGCGATCGAGCCCTTCATGTCGGCGGTGCCGCGTCCGTAGATCCAGTTGCCCTCCACCGTGCCGCTGAAGGGGCCGCCGTTGCGCCACGCGCCGGAGACGGGAACGACGTCGTAATGCGCGTTGAAATGGATGGTCCTGGTCGCTTCACGGCCGCCGCGCCGCGTGCCAATGACGTTGAAACGTGGATACGCAAGCTGCTCGGGCGGCAGGTGCCGCTCCAGGTCGGCGCGGGGGACGGGCAGGCGGCGGGTGCGCAGGCCGGCGCGCCCGAGTTCGCGGGCGAGCAGCGTGGTGATGGCGGCGTAGTTTTCCCCCGGCGGGTTGACGGTGTCGATGCGCACGAGTTTTTGCAGCAGCGCGAGCAACGCGGGGGTGTTGGCGTCGAGGTAGGCGGCGGGAGTCATCCGGAAAGTTTGATTTTCGACTCTCGATTTTCGCTTGGTCGGCAGACGCAGCGCTCAGCGCGTGAGATGCAGGTAGACGAGGCGGAGCATGACGAGGACGACCATGGTGAGAAAAATCGGGCGCACGAAGTGTGCGCCGCGTTTCATGGCCAGGCGAGCCCCAAGCCGTGCACCGACGAGCTGGCCGGCGCCCATCACGAGCCCGGCGGCATAGTCGACGCTCCCGGCGCTGGCGAAGAGGGCAAGCGCGGCGACGTTGCTCGTCGCGTTCATCACCTTTGTGTAGGCGGTGGCCTTCAGGAAATTGAAGCCCATCACCGCGATCAGCGCGATCGTCCAGAACGAGCCGGTGCCCGGGCCGAAGAAACCGTCATAAAAGCCCAGAGCGAGGCCGCAGAGGGTGAAGAATGCCGTCGGGCAGAGCCGCGGCGGATGGTCCTGGAGTCCGGCCTGGGGGCGCACGATGCTGTAGACCACGATGCCGGCGAGCAGCCAGGGTATCACGGATTCAAGGACGCGCGCATCGAGTTGCTGAACGGCGGCGGCGCCGCCGAGGGCGCCGAGAAGCGTCGCGGTGACGCCGACGCGGCAGGCCCGCGCCTCGAGCAGGCCTGCGCGCGCGTAGTGCCACGCGGCGGTGACGCTGCCGAAGCTGCTCTGGAGCTTGTTGGTGCCGAGCGCCACCGGAACGGGGAGCCCAACGTTCAGCAGCACCGGCAGCGAGATGATTCCTCCGCCGCCGGCGATCGAGTCGACCAGTCCCGACATCGCGCCGGCGAGAAAAAGGATCGGATACGACCAGGGTTGCGACTGCATGCGTGCGCTCCGTCTGCCAGAAAGGACCAGGCGCGCGAAGCGCAATCCGGCCGGCGACCGGCCGCTATCGAGAGGTTTCATCCTCCACGGATCCGCGGTATCCAAAAAAGCGTGCGCGGCGCACGGCTTGCCTTTTGACAGCGCGTGGTCTGCCCCGCATCGTCACCGCTCGCCGCACCCATGTCCCTTGCCGATCTCCGCAAAGACTACTCTCTGTCCGGGCTTCTCGAAAAGGACCTCGCCCGCGAGCCGTTCCGCCAGTTCGAGAAGTGGTTTCAGGAAGCCGAGGCGGCGAAGCTCATCGAGCCCAACGCGATGACGCTCGCGACCGCGACCCGCGAGGGCCGGCCCTCGGCGCGCACCGTGCTGCTCAAGGCCGTCGATGGTCGCGGGTTCACGTTTTTCACCAACTACGACAGCCGCAAGGGCCGCGAACTCGCCGAGAACGCCTGCGCGACGCTCGTGTTTCCCTGGCTCGCGCTCGAGCGGCAGGTGATCGTCGAGGGCGCAGTGACCAGGGTGTCGCGCGAGGAGAGCGCGGCGTATTTTCACAGCCGTCCGCGCGGATCCCAGCTTGGCGCGTGGGTGTCGCTGCAGAGCAGCATCATCACCGGCCGCGCCGTGCTCGAGGACAGCCTGAAGGTTTTGGAGAAAAAATACGCCGGGGCCGAGGTGCCGGTGCCGCCGAACTGGGGCGGCTTTCGCGTCGTGCCCGAAAGCGTCGAGTTCTGGCAGGGGCGCCGCAACCGCCTCCACGACCGGTTGCGCTACCGGCGCGACGCCAGCGGCTCGTGGATCGTCGAACGCCTCGCACCTTGATTCCGCCGATCGCGTGAGTCCCCGCCGCGCCAGCAAACGTCCGACGCCGCGCCGGCGCACGCCGGGCGCCGGCTTGCTTGCCGCCGCGTTGCGCGATTTGAGCGAGGGCGTATTCATCGCGGAACGACGCCTCGGCCGCGATGGCCTGCGCATCGTGTGGGTGAACGAGGCGTTCTGCGCCGCCACCGGCTACGCGGCGGGAGAGCTCATCGGCCGCGGGCATGCGTTCTTGCATACCGCGCCCAATGACCTGGTGGCGCTGCGGCGCTGGAGCCGGCGTCTTCGACCGGGCGCCGCGCCGCTGATGGGCGAGGGGTATCTCCACCACCGCAACGGTTCGACGCCCTACGCGGCCTGGACGCTGAGCGCCGTGTGCGACCGGCGCGGCCGGATCAGTTGCCTCGTGGCCACGTATCGCGACATGACGGAGAAGCGCCAGCTGCAGGAGGCGCTCCTGCATTCGCAACGGCTTGATGCCGTCGGCCGGCTCGCCGGCGGCGTCGCGCACGATTTCAACAACTTGCTCTCCGTCATCAACGGCTACTGCGAGATCCTCACGACGACCGTCGCCGGCAACGCGAAGGCGTTGAAGGAACTCACCGAGATCCACGAGGCCGGCCAGAAGGCGACCACGCTCGTGCGCCAGCTCCTCGCCTTCAGCCGGCGGCAGGAGATGTCCCCGCAGGTGATCGATCTAAACCGGCTCGTACGTGACAACGCAGAGATCCTCGCGCGCCTGCTCAAGCCCGACAAGACGCTCGAGCTCTCGCTCGACGAGTCGCTCGACAACGTCCGCGCCGACGGGGCGCACCTGCAGCAGGTGCTGCTCAACCTCACGATCAATGCCCGCGATGCGCTGTCCCCGGGCGGGCGTGTGACCATTCGCACGGCGATGCGCGAGGCGAAGGCCGGCTTGAACCGCCGGCTCACCGACCTGCCGCCCGGCTGGTATGTCGTTCTCACCGTTGCGGACAACGGCCATGGCATGGACGCCCAGACGCAGGCGCACCTCTTCGAGCCGTTTTTCACCACCAAGGAGCCGGGTCAGGGCACCGGTCTGGGGCTCGCCCTCGTCTACGGCGTCGTGCAGCAGAACGGCGGTTTCATCACCGTTCAGAGTGCACCGGACGCGGGCTCCACCTTTGAAATTTTTCTACCGCGCGTGCAGGAGGCGGCGGTCGATCCTCATGTCACGCTGCCGTCCCTGCCAGCAACCGGCGGTCGCGAAACCGTGCTCATCATCGAAGCCGATGACGTGGTGCGAAAGATGGTCGCGGGCATCCTCACCGCCGACGGCTACAAGGTCGTCGCGGCCGCCACGCCCCTCGAGGGCCTCGCGGCGGTGCGGCGTCACGCGAAGCGCGTTCAACTTGTGTGCCTCGGGGTCAACGATCGCCCCCACGAAGCCGAACAACTCGTCCGCGCGCTCCTCGGCGAGGAGCCGGGGTTGCGCCTGCTCGCCACGCCGGACGAGGCCTACACGCCGTATTCGTGGCTGCCCGCGGCCGCCCAAGCGGCGCTGCCGAAGCCGTTCGCGTTGAGCGCGGTCTTGAAGGCGGTGCGCGCGCTCCTCGATGCGCCCGCGGCCGATTGACAGCATCGCTTGAGACCTCACGCCTTTCGAGGTTTGAAGTCCGGCATGCTTCACGATGGACTGCGGCCGCTGCGATCATCCCCCGCGGTCGTCGCCCCTGACTTTCCATTATGCTGCTCTATCTCGTGCGTCATACCCATGCGGTGACCGAGGAGGAAAATCCCGTCCGGCCCTTGAGTGATCGCGGTCGCGCCGACGCGACCCGCATCGCAGCGTTCCTGCGGGCGGCTGGCGCGTGTCATCCGGCGCAGGTGTGGCACAGCCCGCTGGTGCGCGCGCGCGAGACCGCGCAGCGATTTGCCGCCGGGATCGGGGGCGAGACCTTGCTGGTCGAGACATCCGATCTGCTGCCTGATGATGATCCCAGCGACATCGCGCACCGGCTTGCGGAGTATCCAGCCACCCACGACCTTGCGCTCGTCGGACATGAGCCGCACTTGAGTGCGCTGGGAACGCTGCTGGTGCGGGGGCGGAAAAAACCGATCGCCTTCGCGCTGCGCAAAGGAGCGGTCGTCGCCCTTGAGCGGGATGAGCGTGTGCACAAGAAAAGCGGCCTGCCGCGCTGGCGGGTGCGCTGGCACTTCTCGCCGGAACTGCTTCCGCCGGCATTGCCTCCGCCGGCGCCGGCACCCGAGTCGCCGGTGATCGTGCCGGAGATCTGACGCAGCCGTCGCGGTTGTGCCTGTGACGGCGGGTCTCCACGCCGGCTGCTGCGGAGGCGTGACTCCCGCGCGAAATGTTCGACGCTCGACTCCCTGCCTGCGCCGCCCGACGCTCCCTTTTCCCCCCCATGAACATCTTTCTCACCGGCGCTTCCGGCCTCGTCGGCGGCGCGTTTGCCCGCGCGGCGGCCCGTCGTGGTCACGTGGTTACTGGCACGGTCGGCCAGTTTCCCGAGGCGATCGAAGGACTGGCCCGGCAGCTCACACTCGATCTCAGCGACGAAGCGGCGCTCACCACGCAGGTGCTGGAGCTGTTTCCGGAGGTCATCGTCAACTGCGCGGCGATCAGCGAACCCGCCCAGTGCGAAGCCGATCCGGCGCGCGCCCAGACGCTCAACGTCGTGCTGCCCTCCGCGCTCGCGCAGCTCGCGCATCACGTGAGCGCCCGCCTGATCCATCTTTCCTCCGAGCAGGTTTTTGCCGGCGACCGGGCGCCCTACGGCATCACGGCGCCGCCCGCGCCGCTCAATCTTTACGGACGCCAGAAACTCGAAAGCGAACGCGTCGTCCTGCGCGGCGCGCCCGAGTTTGCCGCGGTGGTGCGCGCGCCGCTGCTTGGCGGCAACAGCCCCGGCGGCCGCCGCAGCCTGCACGAGCGCCTTTTCGCCGACTGGGCGGCCGGTCGCGTCCCGCGCCTTTACACGGACGAGATCCGTCAGGTCTGCTCCGCGGAGAATCTGGCCGAGGTCCTGGTCGAGCTCTGCGAACGGCCCGCGCTGCTCGGCGTGTTTCATTGGGCGGGGGCGGAGGGGCTCTCGCGTTACGAGCTCGGCCAGCGTATCCGCGCGCACTTCAAGTTCACCGAGGCGCAGGCGCCGCTCGTGGCCGTTTCGCGCGCCGACGATCCCGCAGTCGCGGCGAAGCGTCAGGCCGACCTCCGCCTGGATCTCGCGCCGCTGGCCGGCACGCTCAAGACCCAGCCGGAGACCTTTGCACAACAGCTCGAGCAGCTCGTGATTCCGCCGCCCTGCCGTGCGTGGTATCTTGCTCTGACCTAGAGCGTGTCATGCAGTTTTTCGAACGCCTTCCCGTAGCGCGAGGCTTCAGCCTGCGCTGTGCGCGGAGGAATCTCCCGGCTGTGTCCTTCCCCGCGTCTTCCGCACGTTTCAATCGATGATTCTGGACCTTCTTCCTACACGCACCGGCGGCGCCGCTGAAAACATGGCGGCGGATTTTCTGCTCCTGCAGCGCTATCCCGACGAGGGCCGCGCCCGCTTCCGCCATTACGAATGGCGCCGGCCGGCCTTCACGTTTGGCTTCGCTCAGAAGATTGCTTTCGTGCGGGCGCAGTTGCCGGCGGACGAGCCGGTCGATCTCTGCCGCCGGCCCACGGGTGGCGGGGTGGTCGATCACCGCGAGGACTGGACCTACGCGCTCGTCATCCCGCGCGGCCACGCGCTCTACGACCTGCGGGCGACGCAGAGCTATCGCGTGGTCCACGCGTGCATCGCCGACGCGTTGCGCGCCCTTGGGCAGCCGGTGGTTTTGAAGGAACACTGCGAGCCCGAGTGCGCAACGGCGTCCGCCGGCGGGGGCGGCAACGATTTTTCCGCAGCGGAGCCGGCGCCTACGCCCGGCGTCTGTTTCACGCGCGCCGAGCTCTATGATGTGCTCAACGAAGCGACGGGCGCCAAGGTGGCCGGCGCGGCGCAGAAGCGCACGAAGCACGGCCTGCTCTTCCAAGGCTCGATCTGGCGCCCCGCCGTCGGCGCGCTCGATTGGGACGTGTTTCACGACGCCTTTGCGCAGCGCCTCGCCGTCGCGCTCGCCGCCGAGGCTGCGCCCTGCGGCTGGCCGGAAATTTCCGACGACGAGCTCAACGGGCTGACGGAGCAATACGCTTCGCCCGAGTGGATCGAGTATCGGTGATGGCGAGCTGCGCGCGCCGTCGGAAGGGTCAGGGAGCAAGGAGCAGGGGAGAAGCCGAACCGGATTTGTTCCTTGCTCCCTGCTCCCTGCCCCCTGCTCCTTTTTTCCCTCTTCGTTGTCCGTGCATCAACTTCGCGATTTCATCGAGACGCTAGGTCTCACGCATCCGCTCACGTTTCTTGCGCTCTTCCTCGGGGCCTCCCTGCTCATGGTCTGGCGCCTGGAGGCGATGATGAAGCACGGCCTCGAGGGCACCGCGCTTGGCACGCTCGTGATGCCGTATTGCTCGGGCCTGGGAAACCTCGTCTTCGTCTACCTCGTGCTGCGCGACGATCTCGCGCCGCGTGAAGTGCTCGTCAACGCGCTCGTCAACAACGTGACGAATCTCACGCTGCTCCTCGGCCTGCCCGCCTTGCTTTGGAGCCTGGACATTCTGCCGGCGCGCCAGGCGGCTGCGGCATCCGGCAAAGCCGCGCGGCCGGCGAAGCGCAGGAACGCCGACGACACCGCGCATCGCATCAGCCGGCTATCGCTGCTGCTGACGCTTGCCGCGGTGCTGTTCTTCACCGGCGCGGCGTGGGCGCTCGGCGGCGATGGGAGTCTGGGGCGCGCCGACGGTCTCGCGCTTGTCGGCCTGTTTCTCTTCTGGCAGTGCGTGCAGGTGTTCGACGTGCTGAAGCATAATGTGCGCACGAAGACGGCGTTCAGCGCGCTCTTCTACGTCGACCTCGTGCTGTTGCTCGCGGGCGCGTGGGTGCTCTACGAGAGCCTCGACTGGATCGTGCTATGGCTCATGTCGGGCGCCGGCGGCGGAGTGCTGCGGGCCGAGCACCTCGGCTGGTTGAGCGGCTGGCTGCTCGTGCTGCCCAACGCCGTGCTCGCGCTCTATTACGCGTGGCGCGGCCGCGCCGACGTCGTCTACAGTTCGCAGGTCGGCGACGGTCACATTTGCATTCCGCTATGCCTCGGCCTCTGCGCGCTGGCTCGTCCGGTCCCGCTGTCGCCGCTGTTCGAAACGGGCGTGTATCTCCTGCTCGGCGCGGTGGTGGTGCATGCCTTCTTCATCACGCTTTTCGGCCGGCTTCCCCGCTGGGCGGGCGGTGCGCTCGTCGCCGCCTACGGGTGGTTTGTCTATGCAGGATTGATTGCGTAACCACTCGATGGAGACCGCGATCCAACGGATTGCACCGTCGTGAAAAGCGAAAACCGGCCCGCGGACGCCCGCGGGCCCGCGGGCGCGTCACCGCATGGGCGACGCGTGCCCGGACCCACGATCACGCGAGCGGATCGGCGCGGAATTTTTCCGTGAGCTCGACGAACACCTTTTGTGCGGCGAGCCAGAGCGGATCCTGCCGGATCTCCGCCATCGAGCGCGTGGTGTGGTTGCAAAGCAGGTAGCTCGCCCCGCCGAGGCGCACGCACGCGTCGTAGGCCGTGCCGGTCGCATCGAGCACGAACGCGAAGTCGCCGACGGAGAGGTGCCGGCCCTCCAGCTCCTGCCGCAGCGGCGCCACATCGTCGAGAAAGCGCTGGCGGAACTGCTCGACGCGCGGGCCCTCGTAGAAGGAGAGCACGGGCGCACCCGGCTGCAGTGTGACGACGATCCACTCATCGAACACCGGCTTGTTGTAGAGCGCGTGCATGCGGTCGCGGCACTGGCGGATGAAGGAGCTGGCCTCAGCGAGAATCATGGCGCGATCGTGGCACCGCGGCCCCGCGCGGCAAGCCCGCGGCAGCCGTTTTCGAGGTATTTGATTTTTGGCGACACGCTCAAAACCGCTTTTCGCCCTTTGGAAAAAAATCACGAAGTCGTCACTGGACTCTTGCAATTGCGCGCAAGACGTTGATTCTAAAGACCACGCGGCGCACGGTGCGCCACACGCTGGCGAAATCGTTTTTCGCCGGCACTAGACCAGAACCAAACACAAGATCCCGAAACAGGAGCACGTATGGCCAAAGCCAAAAAGACGGTGAAGAAGGTCGCGAAGAAGAAACCCGCGGCTAAGAAAAAGACCGCGGCGAAGAAGAAGAAGTAACCACCCTTCACCGGTTCAACCAACTATAACAGCCGCCCGCTTCGCCGGGCGGCTGTTTTGCTTTTTCAGAGGAGAAAACGCCCCTTGGGACGAAGGAAGTGCGGTCGCCATCGGGCGGTGACGGCGCATGCGTCTCCAGTTTTTGGAGTCGCGGACAACGGCTCGTCGCGGCCCGCTTCATTGCTGATTCGCGGCGCCTTCCCGGGAAGCGCGCGCGAGTAAAGCCGACGGACGCCGGCGCTTCGCAACGATGCCGTCGAACGTAGCCGCGGAGTGAGGACACCGGGTAAATGGCGAACGGTCGTCGCCGGCCTCCCTCACCTCGGGCTGCGAGCGGAGAAGCCGGACTCCGCCTGCGCGCTGCGGCTTCAGCGCAGGCGCTCGAGCGCCATGGCGGCGGCGGTCGTGCGGTTCTCCACGCCGAGCTTCGCGAAGATGCTTTCGAGGTGCTTCTTCACCGTCGTGAGCTGCACGCCCATGATGATCACGATCTCCGGGTTGCTCTTGCCTTGCGCGACCCAGTAGAGGACCTCGGCTTCGCGTGGCGTGAGGCCCAACGCCTCGAGAGCGGCGGCGGTCTTCGGCTCCGTGCCGTTCGCCGCGGCGGCGGGCGCCTGGAGCCGCTGCAATCGCGCCCGCACGGCGGCGACGAGTTCGGCCGGCTCCACCGGTTTCACGAGATAGTCGTCAGCGCCGAGATTCATGCCGCGCCGCAGATCGGGCATTGCGCCGAGCCCGGTGAGAAAGACGAAGGGCACATCTCCGACGACCGGATCGTCGCGCAGCGTGCGCAAGACCTCGTGGCCGTCGGGCCCGGGCATCTGGATGTCGCAGATCACCAGGTCGGGCTTGTGGCGGCGGGCGGCGGCCAGACCGTCCCGTCCGTCGCCGGCCTCGATCACCTCGAAGCCTTCGAGGCGCAGCAGCGCCGCACACCGCTGCCGCAACGCCGCATCATCGTCGATCACGAGTAATCGGTTCACTCGCGCCGAGACTGCACCCGGGGCGTGCGGTTGTAAAGCGGCGGACCGCGACCGCTCGCGGCGCGTCAAGGGGGCCGATCGGCCCGTGTCCACTCTCCCCATACCCGAACGCACGGGTTTGGGGCACACTTCCGCGTCACGCCTTACGAACCGTCCAACTTCGCTCAACAACCGCCATGGTCCTGACCGATCACGAAATCTCCCTCGTCCAAACCTCCTTCCGCAAGGTGGCGCCGGGCGCCCTCGAGGCGGCCGCGCTCTTTTACGCCCGCTTGTTCGAACTCGATCCGGCGCTGCGCGGGCTCTTCCACGGCGAGATGCGCGATCAGGAGCAGAAACTGATGACGGCGCTCGCGCTCGCCGTCAGCAGCCTCAAGCACCCGGATGTGTTGCGCAACACCGTGCGTGCGCTCGGCGAACGTCACGCAAGCTACGGGGTGCGTAACGAACACTATGATACCGTCGGCCGCGCGCTGCTCTGGACCCTCGAGAAACGTCTCAGCGACGACTTCACGCCCGAGGTGCGCGCGGCCTGGGCCAACCTCTACGCGCTGCTGGCGACGGAGATGCGGGAGGGAATGCGCCGTGTATCCACTCCGCGTGACGCCGCCGTCGCCTGACCGCCCTCTTTTCCCCGTCGCTGCAACCCTCCACCCGTCTCCTCCATGTTCGCCCTGTTCTCGCTTTCCGTTCAACGTCCGCTGCTGCCGCTCTCGCAGCGGTTGCTCGCGCTGCTCGCGGCGGTCGGCCTCACCGTCGTGGCGCTGTCGTCGCTGATCGTCTGCTCGCTGGTCCTGTTTCCCCGTTGATCCTCTCACTCCAGTCACTCGAGTTCACGCAATGGGCCCGTCCGTGCAGACCTGGCCGCCAGCGGCTGGCATGACGCGCGTTGCGTCCGTGGCGCAACTGCGTTCTATTGCCCGCGTCCCGCACCCGCCCGCATGTCGCAGTCCTCGTCCGTGCCAGCCTCAGGTTCGCCACCGCCGGTCGCCCCACCCGATGCCGTGAGCGATGAGCGCGCGTCGCTGCAGCGTGATCTCGAGCGGCGCATCGCCGAGCGCACCGCGGAGCTGGAGAGCGCGAAGATCGCGCTCGCGGTCGAGACCGCGGCGCGCCGGGGCGCGCAGGCGGCGCTGGAATCGAGCGAACTGAGCCTGCGCCTGTCCGAGGATCTTTTTGCGAAATCGTTCCACGGCAGTCCCGCGCTCATGTCGATCGCGCGGTATCCGGAAGGCCAGCTCATCGAGGCCAACCCGGCGTTCCTGCGCGCCGCCGGTTTCACCAAAGCCGAGGTGCTCGGCCGCACGACGCTCGAACTCGGCCTGTGGGCGCATCCCGCGCAGCGCGATGCGTTTGTCCAGATGCTGGGCGCGCAGCAGCAAGTGCGGGATTTCGAGGCGGAGTTCCACAGCCGGCAGGGCCGGCCGCACATGCTGCTGCTCAACGCCGACCGGATCGAGATCGGCGGCCAGCCGTGCATCCTCAATGTCGCCGTCGACATCACTGAGCGGCGCCTGCGCGAGGAGGCCGAGGCGGCGCTGGCCCGCGCCGAAGCGCGCTATCGCAGCATTTTCGAGAACGCCGTCGAGGGGCTGTACATGTCGTCGATCGACGGGTGCTTTCTCAGTGTGAATCCGGCGCTCGCGCGGCTGTGCGGCTTCGATTCGCCCGCGGAGATGATGCACGCGATCAACGACATCGGCGAGCAGCTCTACGTCGATCCGCACCGGCGCGGGGAATTTTTCAAGCTCATCGAACACGGCGACGTTGTGACCGATTTCATCTCCGAGATCCGCCGCCGCGACGGGCAGGTTTTATGGATCTCCGAGTCGGTGCGCGCCGTTCGTCGCGCCGACGGGACGCTCGATCATCTCGAAGGGGTGGCGATCGATGTGACCGCCGAGCACGAAGCGGAGCGTGCGCTGCGCGCCGCGAAGGAGGCGGCCGACGAGGCCAACCGTGCGAAGAGCCACTTCCTCGCGAGCATGAGCCACGAGCTGCGCACGCCGCTCAACGGCATCCTCGGCTACACCCAGATCCTGCGGCGCGACAGCGCGCTCACCGGCCGCCAGCGTCAGGGACTCGACGTTATCCACGCTTCCGCCGAGCACCTGCTCACGTTGATCAACGACGTGCTCGATCTTTCGAAGATCGAGGCGCGGCGACTCGAGCTAAACCTCTGTGGCTTCGACCTCCCGGGCTTCGTGCGCGGCGTGGCGGACGTCTTCCTGCCGCGCACTCGGGAAAAAGGCATCGGCTTCGCCACCGAATTCGCGAGCGATCTCCCGCTCGCGGTGCGCGGCGACGAGCAGCGGCTGCGGCAGACGCTCTTCAATCTCGTCGGCAATGCCGTGAAGTTCACCGTTCACGGCGGCATCATCTTCTCCGTGCAGCCCGGCGCCGTGCCTGGCACCGTGCGATTCTCCGTGAGCGACACCGGTCCCGGCATCGCGAGCGCGGAGTTGCCGACGCTGTTCGCGCCGTTCACGCAGGTCGGCGATGCGCGCCTGCAGGCCGGCGGCACCGGGCTTGGCCTCGCGATCAGCCGCAGTCTTGTCGAGCTGATGGGCGGCCGCCTCGAAGTCGAGAGCCGGCCGGGTTGGGGCAGCCGTTTCTGGTTCGATCTTCCGCTGCCGGCGGTCTCGAGCGACACGGCCCGCCCCCGCCGCGGCCCGCGCCGCGTGGTCGGTTACGAGGGTCCGACGCGCGCGGTGCTCGTCGTCGACGATCATCCCTCGAATCGTGCGGTGCTTTGCGAATTGCTGCGCAGCGCCGGCTTCGCGGTGCGCGACGTCGACACGGGCGAGGCGGCGCTCGCCGCCTGCGCGGCGACGTGGCCCGATCTCGTGCTGATGGACTTGCGCATGCCCGGTATGGACGGACTGGAGACAACGCGCCGCTTGCGCACGCTCGCTCCGCCCACGCTCCGCATCGCGGCGGTCTCGGCCAGCGCTTACGATCTCGACCGGCACGAATGTTTTGCCGCGGGCTGCGATGACTTTCTGGCGAAACCGGTGCGCGAGGAGGAGTTGTGGGATGTGCTCGAGCGGCTGCTCGGGCTCGTGTGGCACTTTTCAAGCGAGACGAGTTCCGGGACGGAAACGAGCGCGCCCTTTCCGATGCCATCCGAGCCACCGCCCGCGGCCGACGCCGAGGCGATCTATCAACTCGCGAGCAACGGCGACGTCGCCGGGTTGCGCGCCCACGCCGAGGCGATGCTCGCCCGCTCGCCGGAGCACGCCGAGTTTGCCCGCGCGGTCCTCGACCTCACCACGCGTTTCCGCATGAAGGCGATCCGCCAGCTCGTCCTCCCCTGGCGCCCGCCGGGACCCTCGGCATGAAAACTGCCGACACCGTGCTCGTCGTCGACGATACGCCCGCCAACCTCAGCGTGCTCGTCCAATGTCTGGGCGACGCCGGCCTGCGCGTGATGGTCGCTGAGGACGGGCTCGACGCGCTCGAGCAGGCGGCGCGCACGCGACCCGACCTCATCCTGCTCGACGTGATGATGCCCGGCATCGACGGCTTTGAAACGTGCCGCCGGCTCAAGACCCAGCCCGCGACCGCCGACACGCCCGTGATTTTTATGACCGCGCTCGCGGACACCGCGGAGAAACTGCAGGGCTTTGCCGTCGGTGCGGTCGACTACATCACAAAACCCGTGCAGCACGACGAGGCGATCGCACGCGTGCGCACGCACCTCGAGCTTCGGCGGCTGCGGCGCGATCTGGACGCGCAGCTCGCCCTCACGCAGAGCTTTATGCGCATCGCGGCGCACGACCTGCGCAATCCGCTTTGCCTCATCCTCATGACCGGCGAACTCGCCCGCCGCTCGGGCGACGATGCGGCGGCCGTCGGCGGTTACCTGCAGGATATCCACAGCTCGGCGCAGCAGATGCGCCACATCATCGATACATTCCTCCAGCTGCGTAAACCTGGCGAGGCGGCCGGTCCGTGCGAGCGCATCGAACTCGCGACGATCGCCCGTGCCGTCGCTGGCCAGTTCAAGCAGATCGCAGCGCGGAAAACCATTGAACTCACCGTTGCCGACGCCAGCGGACCGCTGCTCGCGCGGGCGGATCCGACGTTCGTTTACCAGGCGCTTACGAACTACGTGAGCAACGCGCTGAAGTTCACGCCGAGTCCGGGCACCGTGACGGTGCGCCTGCTGGCCCGGAGCCTGTCGGTCCGCGCCGAGGTGCAGGACAGCGGGCCGGGGGTGCCGGCGGCGGAGCGCGGCCGGCTGTTTGCGGAATTTGCCCAGCTCTCGCCGCGACCGACGGCCGGCGAAGAATCGCACGGGGTCGGGCTCTCCGTCGTGAAACAGCTCGTCGAGTCGCAGGGCGGCCGCGTCGGTGCGGATTTTCCCGAAAAAGGCGGCAGCGTGTTCTGGTTCGAGCTACCGGCGGCAGGCGGGATGTAGCGGAAATCCAAACGGGGGACAGCGCTCCGAGATCGCCGTCCATCCTCGGAGGCTTGGGCCGGCTCAGTTTTCGCCCCAACCGTGCTTCCCCGGGCCGGGGCCGACGAGCTCGAGTTCATGCTCCTCCTCGGCGGCGGCCTCCTCGGGCGGCAGTTCCTCGAGCGGCGCGAAGCGCTCCGACGAGAAGCCGAGCTCTTGCTGGCCCTGGTGAAACGGATCGGGCGGATTCACCAGCTCCTCCAACAGCAGGCCGACGGTGGCGGAGTCGCCCCCCTTCACGATCTTTTCGCGTCCGAGAAAAACCTCGCGGATCGTATAGGTGTCACCCTTGACCGGGAGCTGCTTGTAGATCGCCCGGATGAATTCGGAAAAGGTGTCATTGATGCAGACGACTTTCTGGCCTTTGACCATGGAGCAAAATGAACGGGCAAACCGGCGTTCATCAACGCTCGGTTTTCGCCCGCCGCAAAGTCCGTAGCAATGACCGTGAAAAACACGAAAAAGCGTTGTCCGCCGCGTGGGAGTCGTTCGCGCGCCTATCGGCGCCTTTCCGGCAATCACGCGAGCACCTCGAGTTCCCTCGGCCGGCGTCGCCACGCTCGGCGGAACGCGGAAGCCAAAGTGCGTAGAGTAGGCACATTTTGAATACTTGTGCGGCGTTCCAGGCGCGAAACTCGTCCTCGCGACTGACCCGCGGACCCGGGAGATCACCGCGCTCAATCCCGGCCAGCCGGTCCTCGACTGGCCGCGCCTTCGGGGCCCAGTAGGGTGAGCCCGACGAATTGTAGCTCTCGGCCATCAGCAGCTTGGGGTGGGCGTGGCCAATCGTGAGCAGGCCGGTTTCGGAGAAGATCGGCTGGCGCAACCATCAGCGCAGGTGCGCGCGCACCTGCGTCGGATCGTCCGCGGAGGCAAGACGCGCGTAGAGCAGGCTGTAGTAGTGAAACGCCATCGGCACGTAGCAGTCGCCGAGGCGTCCGTCGCGAAAATGCGCGGTCGTTTCGCCGTCGGAATACGAGCCGTTGCCCAGATAAAAGCGATCGAGCTGGGCGAGATCGCTGTCACGTGTTCCGGCGGCCAGCCGAGGCCGCAGCGGCGCAGGCCGAGGTTCACGAGCACACGGAAGCAGAGCCAGTTGCTCTGCACCAGGCGCACGTCGTTGATGCGCTGCAGCCACGCTGCGAGATCGTCGAGCAGACCGCGTTCGGCGTCGGGCTCGCGCTCGCACCGCAGGCGCTCTGGGAAAGCCTTCCACCCGAGCGGCGCGACGAGATCGCGGACGAGTTGCTGCACGTCGCCGCGCGTGCGCAGCGGATTGCCGGTGAAGGGGAGAGTGGACATCGATGGAGCGCGAGGAGGATTCATGTGCGCTGGCGCCGCAGGACGCGGACGGCGTAGGGGGCCAGCTTCACCGGGTCGGCTCCAGGTTCGCCGATCAGGGTGTCGGCGCCCTGCCAGTCGGCGAAATCCACGTGCGCCGGGGTCGGCTGGTGATTGATCACGAAAAGAAACTCCGCGTCGGCGCCGGTGCGTACGACCGCCTCGACGCCGGGATCGGCATGCACCGGGGCGCTGATCCCGCGCGGGCGAAGCACGCGGTGGAGAAGGCGCGCAAGATAACCGGGTTCGGGGAGCGTGGCGAGGTAGCAGGCCTCGCCCTTGCCAAACGTGTGCCGGGTCACGGCGGCGCGACCGGCGAAGAAGTCGCGCGTGTAGGTTGCGAGCACATGGGCGCCGCGCGGATGCAGCAACTCGCAGAAGGTGGTGCAGGCAACCTCGCCCTCGTCACCGTCGACGGCGAGCGCGTTGGTCACGCCGGGCGCGAGCGGCTGCCATTCCTCGACCGCGAGGCCAAGTACGTCCTGCAGCAGCGCCGGATAGCCGCCGAGCCAGATGTGATCATGCTCGTCGGTAACACCGCTGAAGAAGCTCATCACGAGCACCCCGCCGCCTTGGACGAAGTCGCGCATCCGCTCCGCCTGCGGACGCGTGAGCTGGTAGAGCGTGGGCGCCACGACGACATCGTAGCCGTCGAGCTCGTGATCGGGCGTCACGATGTCGACCGCGACGTTGAGGCCCCAGAGCGCGCTGTAGAACGCCAGCACGATCTCCGGATACGGGAGTGCGGTGGGTTTCGAGTCGAGTTCGAGCGCCCAGCGGTTCTGCCAGCTTACGATCAGCGCGACACGAGCGTGCGTGCGTGCGCCGGCGACCGCGGCGAGCGATTTCAACTCCGTGCCGAGCTCGCACACTTCGCGAAAGATGCGGCTCTCCTCCGTGCCGAAGTGCGGCACCATCGCACTGTGAAACTTCTCGGCGCCGGCCCTGGACTGGCGCCACTGGAAAAACATCACGCCGTCGGCGCCGTGCGCCACGGCCTGCAGACTGAGCGCGCGCATCTGGCCGGGCGGCTTGAGAGTGTTGTTCGCGCGCCAGTTCACCTGCGTCGTCGCCTGTTCCATGAGGATGAACGGCTGGCCGGCGCGCAGGCTCCGAAACAGGTCGTGGCTGAGCGCGGTGGCCCGCACTTCGCCGAGCCCGCCGGAGGGATCCGGGTAGGCGTCCCAAGCGGCGATGTCGAGGTGGCGGTACCACTCCCAGTAGTCGGCGCCGGGGAAGAGCCCAATGCCGTTGGTCGTCACCTTCGCGTCCGGGTCGACGGCCCGGATGGCCGCGACCTCGCCGATGATGACGTCGCGCAGCGAGTCGCTCATGAAGCGGCGGTAGTCGAGCGCCTGGCCGGGGTTGCGGAACGTCGGCGTCCGGCGCGGCGGCATGATCTCCTCCCAGTCGCCGTAGCCCTGGCTCCAGAACGCGGTGCCCCACGCGTCGTTGAGCGCCTCGAGCGAGCCGTATCGCTTTTTCAACCACACGCGAAACTCCGCGGCGCAGACGTCGCAGGTACACTCGTGGATGTGGCAGCCGACCTCGTTGTTCACATGCCAGAGGGCGACGGCGGGATGCGGCGCGTAACGGCGGGCGAGTTCGTGGATCAGCGCGGTGCCGGCCTCGCGATACGCGCGGCTGTTCGGGCAGTAGTGCTGGCGGGAGCCGATGGAAAACCGCGTGCCGTTGACATCAACGGGCCGGCTTTCCGGGTAGGCGCGCGAGAACCACGGCGGCGGTGATGCGGTCGCGGTGGCGAGGCACACGGAAACGCCGTGCGACCAGAGCAGGTCGATCACGCGGTCCAGCCAGTCGAAGGTGTAGCGGCCCGGGCGCGGTTCGAGTTTCGCCCAGGAGAAGATCGCCACGCTCACGAGATTGACGCCGGCCTCGCGCATGAGGCGCGCGTCCTCGCGCCAGACGGCCTCGGGCCATTGCTCGGGATTGTAGTCGCCGCCGTAGAGCAGCCCGCTGGGAAGCTTCGGGGCGATGGTGCGCAGCGGAGTGGTGGTCATGGAGGCGGAGAAAGATTGGGCGGGGCGCATGGAAGATGTATTCGAGACTTAGCTACTCTGTCGGATCGGAGGTGTCGGCCGCGGTGTCTGAAAACTCATAGAGACGCAGCTCGCTAGGCGGCGGGACGGTTTCGCGCGGGCGGTCGCGGTTGCGCGGGAGCGTTTCCCAGCGCAGCACCCAGAGACGGCCCCCGGAGCGGGACGTCGCCAATTGCACCTCCATGTTCGGGTAGGACGAGGCTGCCTGGGCGAGTTCGGCCGGCAGCGCCGTGGAGCGCGCGGGCAACGTTGCGGTGCATTCCAGTGTGTCGGCGTGGAGCCGCCAGCGGCCGGCGCCGGCCTTTCGCGTCCAAAAATCCACGAGGAGCGATCCGTCGGCTGCGAGTTGCGGCGTGCCGAGCGTCACTTCGCTTGCGATCGAGCCGGGGCCGGACAGCGCCCAGCGAAAGTTCCAGTTGCTGAGCTGCCGCAACTCCCAGGCCGGCGCCGATCCGGCGGTTGTCGCGGTGGGGCGAGCGATGAATGCCTGCGAGCGCCCGTGCGCGTCGTAGCGGTGGTAGACGACGACGGGCCGTTGGCGAGCATCGAAGCCGAGGTTGAGGCCCATGTTGGTCAGTCCCTGCCTGATGCCGGCCGGATCGATCACGTCGCCAGAGGCGGCCCTGATGGGCAGCAAGAGCGTTTCGTCGCGGCTGGTTTCCCAGTGAACGAAATCGCGGCTGCGTGCATAGCTGAGCGTGTGGTTAGTGGCGTTGTTGGGTGTGTCGCGCCAGACCCACACGAGATGAAAGCGCCCGTCGGGGCCCAGGACGGGATCGAGCGCGTAGGCGTTGCGCGCGCCTTCACCGTCGAGCAGCGGCGTGTTGATCACGGGTCGCCACGCGCGGCGGGCGGGATCATAGATGTTGTAGCGGTCGCTGCCGCGGCCGCTGCTGCCGTCGCGATAACGGAAGAGCAGATCGCCGCCGGCGTTTCTGAAAAAGACCGGGTAGGTGCAGCTCCGTTCACGCGCGCCAGTCATGCGGTCGACTCGCTCGAGTGTTTCCACGGCGAAGGGCTGGCTCGTGCGGTAGTAGACGAGCGGGTCGTTGTGCATGTTGCCGGAGACGTGCAGGCAACCGTCGCGGTCGAGCGCCAGGACGAGATCATTGTGGCTGTCCCAGCCCATCACGTTGGATTCGCGCTGGCGCGCGCGCACCGGGACGCCGGGAGGCTGCACCCGCCGCCATGTATCCGAATCCAAACGACGCCCGGCCACGGTCAGGCGGCGGTTCGCGTCGTAATAGGCGATGAACTGGTGCCCGCGCTCGGTGAGGAGCGCGAAATTCACCGGATGGCCCGACCAGACGTGGTCGATCAGGGTGCCGGCAGTCGCTGGCCCGGGGATGGCGCGGACGGTGAGCAAGACGCAGAGGATGACAACGCGTGGCATGGGTGACGGGGATGCGGCGACACCCAAAGTGTGTAGCCGGATCGGGACGGAACGCGACTTCCGAGCGCGTTCTGCACCACGGGGGGGCGCCCCCTCATGCCATGCGTGCGAGCTGTTCGCGGCTGACCGGCTCGAGGCCGAGTTCGGTGAAAAGCGAGGGCGGGGCGAACGAGTCGTGGGCGAGGATGGTGACCTCAGGTCGCGCAGGCGCTCGACGGCGCGGCGGCCAACCTGGCCGAGTGAGACGAGGCCGACGACTGCGCCGTATCCGCTGGGGACCGACAGAGGCGGAGCGGGGTGCCGGCGCTGGGTTTGTATGGCGGCGGCCTGCTGCCAGGCTCGCTTGAGCGAGAGCAGGATGGCGCCGGGCGTGAACTCGGCCGCCGGCCGCGTTGATCGCAGCGGCTTGGGTGAAGAGGATGTCGCGCTCCCAGCAGGCGTCGGTCGCCACGAAGCGCAGCGTGCCGGCGCCGTAGAAGACCACGCGCAGTCTCGGCATGGGGGCGAGCAACGATACGGTGCTGCGCGAGCCCCGCCTTGATTTCGGAGACCCGCTGCTCGGTGAGCGCGTAGCGCTGGATGATCCAGGCGGCGAAAAGCGCGCCGAGGAACGGCGCGAGGAAATAATTGAACTTCATTGCCTCGAGCGTGCCGGGCGCCTGGGCGCCGAGCTTCGCGTTGAAACCGATCCACACGAGCACGTAGCCGCCGGGCAGCGCGCCGAACGACGTGCCGGCCTTGTCGGCCCAGCTGAGCACCGAGGAAAACACGGCCTCGCGGCGCAGGCCCGTCTGCCATTCGTCGAGATCGGCGATGTCGCCGAGCATTGCGGCGGCCATGAGCGCCATGCCCGAATTCGAGAGGCCGTTGGGGGCGATGACGATGAGCTGCGGCCACGGTGGACCGGGCCGATACAGCACGAGCTTCGACAGGCAGCCGAGCATCAGGATGACGGCGGCAGTCTGAAAGATGCGCTTCTTGCCGAGGGCGCGGCTGAGGCGCGGATACCGGAACAGTGACGCGAGGATCGCGGCGATGTGGTAGGACGAGCCCACGAAGCCGTAGGCCCACGAGGCCGCTCACGATGTTGCTGGTTTTGCCGCACGACCGCGAGCGTGGACCGCAGCGAAAGCCGCGGCTGCCCCGTCGCCACGCGCGCGTAGTGACGTTCCCGGCACAGGAATACGGGCAGCAGGCCCATCCCGAGAAACACCACCGCGCAGATGCCCGTGACCCAGCGCAGGCCGGAACAGCGCCGTGCTCAGCAGCGCCGGGCTGACGCCCATCGTTGTAGATGGGGCCTACGAGCACGTGCAGCGTGAGATGGGTGCCGTCCACCACGAGCCGACCGCTGCCCAGGCTGAGTTTGTCACGCAGCGGAATGCGGTCGGTGGTGGGAGCGGTGGACATGAGGTGAGTGTATCGAACCGTTGGATTATTGGGAGCGGCGGGATCGTCGACCCCGCCCTCCAATGTTCAGAAGCTATGGGTGATGGTCAGCCGTGCGTTGAACGGCGTGCCGGGATAGACGTTCTGGCGCCCGAGGCTCGCGGCGAGGTACTCTTCGTCGAGCAGGTTGTCGAGGTTGAGCTGGGCTTTCCAGTGCTCGTCGACGCGGTAACCGACGCTGGCGTTCACGAGCCTCGATGGGAGCGGCTCGCGCGGGATCCGCGCTTGGTTCACGCGCCACCGGCCGGCGGCGATCGTGGCGGTGAACGCGAATCACGTTCGCAAATACCTGCTGCCGGTCCTCGACGCGCGCGCCCGGGCGAAACTTGCCGTCGTCGGCCTCGACTACGAGAACGCGGAGCGCATTTCCGGGATGGACCAGTTGTTCGAGACCATCGGCAGCCACGCGATCGATGTGCTTGTAGCCCAACTACACCGCAACGAACGCGGGCTCCCGGCGAGCCCGACCGTGACGATCGTCGAGGGGCGCTGGACCGAGGCGTACGGATATTACCCGCTGGCCTGACGCGGAGCCGTCCCGCCGTGGCGGCCGTGCCCGCACGGGAAGCGCGCACGGATGGATAAGCGCACCCTTCGGCCCATATCAGGTGACACCTGTTGCTCGGCGGGCGCGCGCAGGCGGGCCGAGCATCTTGTCACCTATTAAGTGACAAGATGCAGGGACGCCGCCCGCCGAGGAAAAGCCGCGAAGGGAGGCGCGGTGGCGAGGGCGTTTTTCTTGGCCGGTTCGGACGGTGCGACTCGGCGTACTTGCCAATGGGCGTATCGCTCGCACTGATGAGCGGACCCTGTGGAGACACCCACACCCGCACGCCTTTCCGCGTCGCTGCCGCTGCTGCAGCTCACGCGCATCGCCAAGACGTATCCTGGCGTGCGCGCGTTGCGCGGCGTGGATTTTTCCCTCCGCGCCGGCGAGGTTCACGCGCTCCTCGGGGAAAACGGAGCGGGCAAGAGCACCCTGATCAAGATTGCCACGGGCACCGTCACGCCCGACGCGGGCGCCGAGATTCGCATCGCGGGCGAGCTCGTTGCCGACCCCTCGCCGCGGCACATGCAGGCGCTCGGGATCGCGGCCGTCTATCAAAATCCCACGCTCTTCAATGAACTGTCGGTCGTGGAGAATCTCTGCCTCGGCGAGCCGGGCGCGGTGATCTCGTGGCGCGCCCGGCGCGAACGCGCGCGCACCCTGCTGGCGCGTATCGGCGCCGAACTCGATCTCGACCGGCCGGTCAAGCACCTGCGCATGGCCGAGAAGCAGTTGCTCGAGATTGCGCGCGCCCTCGGCCGTTCCGCGCGGGTGCTCATCCTCGATGAGCCCACGGCCTCGCTCGCCCAGCACGATGCCGAGCGGCTACTCGAGATCGTGGAAAAGCTGCGCGCCGATGGCGTCGGGGTCCTGTATATTTCCCACCGCCTCGACGAGGTGTTACGCATCGCCGACCGGTTCACCGTGTTGCGCGACGGCACCTACATCGGAACGTATGAACGCCAGGACGTCGACCGCGCGCGGCTGATTCAGTTGATGGCCGGCCGCGACCTCGCGGAGATGTTTCCCAAGGTCACCGTGCCGCTCGGCGAGATCGTGCTCGCGACGCGCGACCTTTCTTTTGCGCCCGCCGGCGTGCAAGGCATTACGCTGGAGGTGCGCCACGGCGAGATTCTGGGACTGGCCGGTCTCGTCGGCGCCGGCCGCACCGAACTGGCGCGGGTGCTGTTTGGCCTCACGCCGGCGACGTCGGGCGAAATCCTCGTGGACGGCCGGTCCGTTTCGATTCGCTCCGTGGCCGACGCGCTCGCGCGCGGGCTGGCGTATGTGCCCGAGGACCGCAAGGCGCACGGCGTGGTCGAGGATGTTTCCGTCGGCGAAAACATCACGCTCTCGATCCTGCGC
>DASWVO010000357.1:0-6165 GCA_036406235.1 Opitutaceae bacterium | reverse complement strand
GGCTGCGCGTCATCTACCGTTCCGTCGAGGAAACGGGGAAACTCGAGCCTTTCGACTTCTTCATCCTCAGCGACTCCAACCAGCCGAACCAGTGGATCCAGGAGGAGGTCGCGTGGGTCGAGCTCTGCAAGCAGGTCGGCGGCTTCGGCCGCATTTTCTACCGGAAGCGCCGGCATCAGATCAACAAGAAGGCCGGCAACGTGGCCGACTTTCTCCGGCGCTGGGGCAAGCGTTACCGTTACATGATCGTGCTCGACGCCGACAGTATCATGACCGGGGATACGATCGTAAAGCTCGTCGCGATGATGGAGAAGAACCCGCAGGTCGGACTCATCCAGACCGCGCCGCGGCTCGTGAACGGCGAGACGCTCTACAGCCGCCTGCAGCAGTTTGCCAACCGGCTCTACAGCCCGCTCTTCCTCGCCGGTCTCAACTACTGGCAGCAGCACGACGGCAACTACTGGGGGCACAACGCCGTGATTCGCGTGCAACCCTTCATGGAGCACTGCGCGCTGCCCGACCTTCCCGGAAGCGAGCCTTTCGGCGGACGCATCCTCTCGCACGACTTCGTGGAGGCCGCGCTTATGCGCCGCGCGGGCTGGACCGTGTGGATGGCCCACGACCTCGAGGGAACCTACGAGGAGGGCCCGCCGACGCTGATCGACAGCGCCAAGCGCGACCGCCGCTGGTGCCAGGGCAACCTGCAGCACACGTGGCTCCTCTCGGCGCGCGGCTTCCGCCCGGTGAACCGCTTCCACCTGCTGATGGGGGTCATGGCCTACGTCTCCTCGCCGTTGTGGCTGCTGTTCCTCGTATTGAGCACGATCCACGTATTCAACCAGGTGCTCGAGCCGGGCGACCCGACGTTCAACCAGGTCTACTCCTCGCTCTTCAGTTTCATGCAACACGTGCCTACGGCGCTCGCGCTGTTCGGGTTCACGATGTTGCTGCTTTTCCTGCCCAAGATCATCGGTGTATTGGTGACGCTGCGACGCCGGGAGGAAGCGCGGCGTTTCGGCGGGCGCGGCCCGCTTGTGGTCAGCGCGCTCTCCGAGTGCGTGCTCTCGGCGCTGCTCGCCCCGATCAACATGATCTTCAACTCAAAGTTCGTGATCTTCACGCTGCTCGGGCAGGGCGTGTCGTGGATCACCCAGCGGCGCGGTTCGGAGGACGACGACACCGACTGGCGCGAGGCGATCCTGACCCACGGCGAACAGACAATCTTCGGCCTCGTGTGGGGCATCTCCGCGTTTGTGCTGATTCCGGTTTTCTTCTGGTGGCTGAGTCCCGTGCTTGCGGGTTTGGTTTTCTCGATCCCGCTCTCGATCGCGCTCTCGAAAAAATCGTTCGGACAGGCGGCGCTGCGCTGGCGGCTGTTTCTCACGCCGGAGGAGGCGGAGCCGCCGCTGGAGCTCCGCCAGCTTCGGCAGAATCTCGACGAGTGCTACCAGCACATGCGCCCCCTGGATGTATTGCGCGCCGACTACGGGCTGCTGCAGGCGGTACTCGATCCCTACATCAATGCGGTGCACGTCTCGCTCCTGCGCCAGCGCACGCCGAGCGAAGATTCGCGCGACTGGTTTTCGCAGCTCCGCCGCCGCCTGCTGGCGGAGGGCCCGGGCAAGCTCACCTCGAAGGAGAAACTCGCGCTTCTACTCGATGCCGAGTCGATGATCTGGCTGCACGAGGAGCTCTGGCGCCAGCCGCCCGCGGCGCTCGCGGAGTGGTGGCGCCTGGCGATGCGCCAGTACAATGTCCTTACCGCTGCGCCGATCACCGCACTGTATCGGTAGTGGTTGCGAATATGGTTCGGGTTTTACGCCCGAGAGCTTGGCCTTGGTGTCGGCGTAAAGTCCGACCGGCAAGGACCCTAGCAATCGACATCGTCCCGCTCAATTGCAGCCGCAACCACTCCCGCCAACTGCGCGCCCGCCGGTGGAGGCCTCCCGGGAGAACCAGGTGTGTTCCGCCATCGCCGTGGCGAGGGGATCGCGATCGGTGCGCATGGTGTAGTCAGCGAGGGCGCCGCGCTGCCAGGGTTGCACGCGCGGCGTGCTGCAGGCGGTGCCGAGCGCGCAGCCCGCGACGGCGATGGCGGTGGGGATGAGACGGATCCAACCGTGCGAAGTCATGATGAGGAGGAATCGGCGAGTGCGGCGTCGACGGCCGCGCGGAGCGCCTCGTCGGTCGCCTTGCCATGGTAGCCCGCCTGCACGGTGCGAACGCGCCCGTCGCGACCGATGACAAACGTCGTCGGCATTGCCGGCACCTGGGCCGCGGCCGCAAGCGCATGCGTGTGGTCGCGTACCGTCGCGAAGGGCGGCGCATGCTTCTTCAGAAAAGCGGCGTAGTCGGCGGCTCGGTCGTCGACACTGACGCCGAGCACGACTACGCCGCGGGACGCATACTCCGCATGTAGTTTTGCGAGTGCCGGAAAAGAGGCTTTGCAGGGCGCGCACCACGAGGCCCAGAAATCGACGAGCAACACGCGTCCCTCCGTGGCCGGCAGCGCGCCTTCGAGTCTGGCCTCGGCCAGCGGCGGAAACGGGTCGCCGGGGCGCACTCCCGCGCCGGCGGCTAGGGCTGACATCAGCGCCAGAGCCACGACGGCCAAGTACCGATGAGCATGCGATGACATGGAAAAGGGGCGGCGCGGCGGGTGGACGGCGTGAGGCTCACCACGTGACGCGCACGCCGGCGGTGAGGATGTCGGCTTTGGGAAAGGCGCTGGCAAACGTGATGCCATCGCGGCCCGTCATTTCATAACGCTCGTAGGCCGCATCGAGCTGGATCCCGTTGCGCGGCGTCCAGACGAGCTTCACGCCGTAGGTCCAGGTCCGCAGCTTCGCGAGCCGGTAGTCCGCCGAGTAGAATGGGCCATCGGGCCGCGGGCGGTTGTCCGGTTCGATTTCAGTGCCGTCGAGCGTCAGGTGGTAGAAGTCGGCCGCGGTCTGTTGATAATAACGCAGCGAAGGCGCGACGATCAGCCGGGCGCCGAGGCGCTGGAACCAAGACGCGGACAGCGTGTGGCTCGTCGTGCCGAATGTGTCGTGGTACAGGCGGTAGCCCGCCTCGAGTGAGCCGCGGAAACGCTCGCTGGTGCGGTTGAGCGTCGCAGTGCCGATCCACTTCTCGCGCTCGTCTGGCCGGTTTTCCGCGAAGGTGAGCGGAAGCGAGAGGCCCGGCGCGATCTCGACGGTCTTTTGGATGATCTTGTAGGGATCGCTCAAATACCCGGACGAGCGTCCGAAGGCGAGGTTGAGCGAGAGCGAGGTTTTTGGGCCGAAGAGTTGGCTGAGGCCGACGATCGCGTCGAAGGTGCGCTTGTCGGCGCGTTCGGACTGGTAGAAGACGCTCACGTCGTCCCGCGTGCCCGCGATGCCAGCCAGCAGCGTGGTGTTCTTGTCGCGGAAATCGGTGAGCGTGTTCAGCGAGAGGCCGGTGGAAACGTAGTCGCTCTCGCGAGAGTTGGCGGCGCCAAGGGTGATGTGAGTCCGTCCGAACTGCCGCGAGAGGTCGGCGGTCCACGCCTTGCGGCGGTCGTCGAGCTGCGCGAGAGGCACCTCGCCGTCGGGGGTCTCGGCGGGCTGCCCCGTGGGCGTGGCGCCCGCGATTGCATCGACCACTCCGGTGAGTTTCAGTTTTGCATCGGTGCCGAGCGACTGCTCAACCATGCCGTATTGGGCCTCCACCGCAATGCGACCGCCTTTCTCCGCATAGTCCTGGTATTTGTAGGCGACGACCGTCTCCGCCCGGCCACTACGCGGCGGGAGCAGCAAAAGGCAGCCGGCGAGGACCAGGGTCGGCGCAGACAGGGGCGGAGACGGCGAGCAAAGGCGGGCGGGCGGCATGGGGCGGGCGTTCCCGGCGCAAAGGGCCTCGATGGGAGAGCCTCCCCTTTGCTACCGCGAGACAGGGTGCGGCGGAAGCGGTTTACGGTAACCAGCCTGTTACGCTTCGGGATGGCCGCAAAAGCGGCAGGCCCGGCTGCAAGGGCCGGTCCTGCACTCGGTTTCATCCCTCCCTCAAAACCGTACCGTGAACTGCGCGGAGAGTGCGTGCGTGGTGGCGTCCGGCGACGGTTCCTCGTGCCGGAGGCTCAACTGCAGCTTCATCTGCATGTGAGCGGTGAGCCGGTAGCTTGGGGCGACGTCGATCCGCCAGACGTCGCGACTCCATGGCACGCGGCGGTCTGCCGTCTCCACCTCCGAAAAAAACTGCTGGTTCCAGCGCACGGCGCCGAAAAAGCGCGGCGTGAATTTGTATTTCGCCTCCAGGTAATAGGCGGCCGTCTCGAAGTCGCCCAAACCCGGGATCTCGAAGCGCGCCGCGTAAACCTCCGCCCAGAATTGAAAGTGGTGCCAGGCGAAACTGAGGTCGTGGCCGACGATCGTTTCGGAGTAGTCGGCGAGGCCGGTGCCCGGCCGCAGTTCGTAGCCGGCTTCGGAGTGCAGGTACGCGCCGTGACTGGCCGACAGTCCGAGGTTCCACATGACGTTCGGCCTCCAGCCGACCCGTCCGGCGACGGTCGGGTGCCGCCACTCCACCTCCGTGGCGCTCCAGCTTTCCGGCCGCGCGCCCGGCGCGACGTTCTTCAACTCCAACGCGTATTCAAAGCGTCCCGACACTCCCGAAACCGCAACGCCGGTACCGTAGGCCGGTCCCCAGAGGATCGGCAGGCGCTGGTCCTTGTCCGCAGCGACATCAGCGCCGCCCGAGGCCGGCTGCACGTGAGACCAGGCCAGCAGTGTGCCCACGCTGAAGGCGGCTTCGCGATCCCAGATGCCCGTGAGGTTGCCGTAGGGCAGCGGGGCGTCGATGAAGGGGTTCTCCCAGGACAGGTGACGCTGCGCCCAGTTGCCTATCATCGTCGCGAATTGCCCGAACTGGAGATTGAGCCGGCCGTCGTCCCATGGCGTGTAGCGCAGGGCATATTCGTCGAGGCGCAGTCGCAGGTGGTGGTCGGCCGGATCGAAACCGCGGTCGATCCGCGCCTGCGCGAAAAGATACACGCGCGGGCCGAGCTGCGCGTCGAGAAAGAGCAGCAGTCGCGGGTTGAAGAGCAAGTCGCGCTCGTTGAACACGAGATCCGACACGGGCTCCGGCATGTAATACGTCTCGAGGTCGAGGCTGCCGCTGATGCGGGCCCGGACTGTGTCTTGGAGCGCGCTGAACGTCAGCGCTTCGCTCATGCGGTCCAGATATTCATCGGCGCCGTACGACGCCGCGGGGAGACTCAGGAGGAACGCAAGAATCGCAAAGGTGCGCTTCATGAGGTGCGCGGTTGGGCGTTGGCGAGGACTTCGGCGGGGCGGAAACGCACCTCGAACTCCGTCCACGTGTCGTCCGAGCGGACCAGCCGTAGGTCGCCGTCGTGGATCCGGGCCAGCTCGTGCGCGAGGTTCAGGCCGAGTCCGTAGCCGGGGATGTTTTCCCCCACGACGCCGCGGTGGAAGCGCTCGAAAATGTGAGCCTGCGCCTCGGGGGAAATCGGCCGCCGCGCTGTATTCGCGATGCGGAGACACACGAGACCGTGCTCCTCGCGCGCGGCGATGTGGATGCGGCCGCCGGGGCGGTTGTATTTCCGGGCATTTTCCAGAAGGTTCTGGAGGATGAGGGTCGTGTAGCGTTTCTCGCCGGCGATGCGGAGGCCGGGCGGGAAGTCCGTTTCGACCGCGAGCTCCATCGCGTCGGGCAACGCGCCCAGATCGTCGAGGGAGGCTTCGATGAGCTCGGAGAGATTCACTGCCCCAAACTTGAGCTTCAACTGGCCGGCGTCCATGCGCGACAGCAGCAGCAGGTCCTCGATCACGCTCGACAGGCGGTAGGTCTGGTGGATGAGACTGGAGATCTCGTCGGTTTGCTGCGGGGTCAGGCGCCCGTTCGCGAGCAACTCCTCGAGGCCGGCGCGGAGCACCGTCACGGGCGTTTTCAACTGATGCGAGGCGTCCGCGGAGAATCGGGCGGCGCGCTGCAGCTCCGCGCTCGTCGACTTGAGCTCGGCCTCGGCGCGCTCGCGCTGGGTGCGGTTCTCCTCGGAGTCATGGGCGAGCTTTTCGACCGGCACGGAGAAACGGCCCGAGAGGATGTGGCTCGCGGCGAAGCCGCCGAGCATGAGCGCCGCTCCCGCGCCGACGATCTGCCAGCCGAGCCGCCGCTGCCGCG
>DASWVO010000356.1:0-33979 GCA_036406235.1 Opitutaceae bacterium | reverse complement strand
AAACGCAACGAACGCGGGCTGAAGCACCGCGCCACCCCAGGCACCCGTCGCCCCACCCCAGTGGCTGGTCTGGAGGGCGAAGGTGCGCTCAGCGCCGCGGCGGTTGCACGGCGAGATAGACGGTGCTCCAGAGTTGCGCGGCGTTGGACTCATCGGCGTGGCCGGCGGTCTGGCCGAAGGGCGCGAGTACTTCGCGTTCGCCTTTCGGCTCCCACGTCCACAACTCGCCCGCGCTCTGCGCCTGCGAAGCGCTGATCACGGTCCACAGCGCCCTCTCCGCCGCCGTGAGCTGCGCGCGCGTCGTATCCGGCAGATCGCGACGCGCGAGCTGGCGTTTCAGGCCCGCCGCCATCAACGCCTGCTGCCACGACCACACCACCGTGCCGTGATAATCGGCGCGCGTGAACTGGCGCTGCACGGCCGCGTCGCCGTAGGCCGGATTTGCGACGACGAGGCCGACCGCCGTGCGCAAGCCCGCGGGAAACGGCCGCAGGAGGTGCAACGCCACGGCATCGAGATACGTCGGCGCGGGATCGGTGAAGAAGAGCAGGAACGCATCGTCGGTGTTCATCACCGGCACCGGCCGGCCGGCGGCGTCGAGCGCGACGGCGTGAAAACTCACCGCGCGATCGACCGCGGCGGTGGCCGGGCCGGGGTCGAGTCCGGCGGCAGTCGCGTAGTCCGCGACCTGCTGCTTCGCGCGCTCCTGCGGCACCGTCACGCGGAAAAAGCGCTCGGCGGTTTTCCACGTTTCGGCGGCACGCCCGGCTTGCGCGGCGCGGATCGCATCGTCGCCGAGCAGACCGCTGCGGTAAAGCCGCGCCGCGGCGCGCAACGCGGCGGGCACGAGGGCGGCATTGATGTCGAACGCGTAGCGCCCGCCGCCGAGTCCTTGGTTGGAGTCGCGCCAGTTGCCGACGGGGAGATCGTCCTTCAACGCGATGAGGTTTTCCACGCGCGGATCGGCCGCGAAAGGCGCGGCGCGCGCGAGGACGAGCTCGAGATTCTTGCGCAGGCGCTGGTCGTAGCGTTCGCCGTCGGTCGTGGTGCGGGCGAGAAACGCGCGGGCGCGCGCGGCGGCCGCGGGTGTGTCGAGCAGGTAGGCGGCGACGGCCGGCGCGAGGAGGAAGGCGCTGTCGACCATCTTGTAGTCGAGCACCGGGCGCAGGAGATCGGCGGGCGGCGGCGAGAGTTTGCGGTTTTCGAGCGCGGCGAATTCGCCGATGCCTTCCTCGTGCGCGACCTCGCCGTCGGGCGCGAGCCGCTCGATCACGGAACCGAGCGCGGCCTCGATCACCGGCGGCCGGAGCACGGGCATGAGGAGCTGCACGGAGAGGAGCGTGTCGCGCCCGAAATACGTGAGAAACCGCCACGAGCCGGCGGCGAATTTTTCCTCGGAGGCGAGGAACGCGAACACCTGCTGGTCGAGCAGGCGCGCCGCGACGCCCGGCGTGAAGAGCGCGTCGGCCGCAAAGGGCGTGAGCGGCGGATCGTCGGCGAGCGCGGTGAGTTTGAACGTCACGTGGCCACCGGGGCCGGCGCGCAGGCGGAGGATGTCTCCTGGGGTCGCGGCGCCCTCGCCGCGGTCGGGGCGGCGCGGCGCAGGCGGCGCGTCTCCATCGCTCGAATACGGCACGAGCCGCGTGCCGTCCGTGGGCTCGAGGCGCAGCTCGACGTGATGGCGCCCATCGACGGCGGTGCGACGCAGCACGAGCGGCGGACCAAGCGTGCGCTCGGCGGCAAACTCCGCCGGCGCGTCCTTTTGCCCGGCCCCGATCGCATCGCGAATCGTGCGGATGTTGGCGAGCAGCGCGCCGCGAAGGGTGAGCTCGGGCGCGGCGCAACGCAGCTGGCAGGTAACGCCGCGCAGGCCGTCGGGGCGCTCGATGCCCTCGAGCTGCGTGCCCGGGACGATGGCGAGCGGTGGCGGCGTCGAGCCGGCGGCGGACGGAGAGGTTGCTGCGCCCGCCGGCAATTCGTCGAACCAGAGGCAGACGCCGGTGTTGCCCGCGGGAAACGCGACGATCACGCGTGGCGCGGCGCCGGAGGAGACGACGGCGTGCGCGGCGACGGGGCCGCGCCGGTAGAAGTGGTTCGCTGTCGTGCCTTCGCTGATACTGAAGCGGAGAGGGGCACCGGCAGGCGCCGGCGCCCCGAAAACGGCGGCGAGGCCCGCCACCGGACCGGCGAGCGCCAGGAGAATCCGGACTGCTTTGGAGCTAATCATGGTTTGGGATGTAGGGCCGGGTCGTCCAAGGAGAACCGCGCTGCGCGCGGGGCCTGGCCACAAAGGCCGACCCTACGGTGGAAACCGCAAGACGCATCAGAACCGATACTCCAGCGACGCCTGCACGGAGCGGCCGAAGATGGCGCGGGCGCCGTAGTAGATCGCATTGGCCGAGCCGACGACCTGCGTCTGCCGCGGGTTGCCTTCGGTGAGCCCGACCTCCTCGAAGAGATTCGAGACCTGGAGCTTGAAGAGCATGTTCGCCGTCGGGCGCACGATCAGGCCGGCGTTGACGACGTTGTACTCGGGCAGCCATACGGTGTTGGCGATGTCGGAGGCGCGCTTGCCGGTGTAGGCGTCGGTCACGAACACCTCCGAGCGGTGCTCGCCGAACAGCCGGAAACCGTAGCGCGCCGTTACCGAGAAGATGCGATCCGGCTGGCGCACGGGACGCTTGCCATCGATCGGAATCGCCGTGCCGTCGGGCGCCTCGACAAAGCCGTCGCCTTCGTATCCAGATTCTGACAACGTGCCCTGGAAGTCGAAGGAGAGCGCGCGGGTGGCCTTCCACGTGGCGAGCAGCTCCACGCCGTAGTTGCGGGTCTTCAGGTACTCGTCGGCAAAGATGAGCGTGCCGTCGACGGGGATGCCGATGTTGACGCTGTTGTTGGTCGCCTCGCTGTCAAAGAGCGTAGCGCTGAAGATGAGCGATTTGATGCGGCCGCGGTAGCCGAGCTCGATCTGCGTGATGCGCGGCTCGGGCGTCGGCTCCGAGGACTGCGGATCCTGGCTGAGAAACGTGCCGCGGGAGTAGCGGGCGTAGACCGCGGAGTCGTCGCTCAGGAGGTAATTGGCGCCGACGCTGAAGTTGTCGGTGCTGCTCGAAGTCTCGAGGCGCGTCCACTCGCCGGGGGCGACGGTGTTGCCGCCATAGAGCGCCGGGTTGTGCTGGTCGGTGTCGCGCTGGATGAAACCCTCGCCGCCGGTCTGCGGCCCCTGGTCGAACGTCTGGTCGACCTCCTCGTGGCGCCAGCCGGCGTCGAAGCGCCAGCGGTCCCACTTGTAGTCGACGGTGACGTAGGGGGCGATGTTCTCCTGCTCGTATTCGTTTCGCGTATACCACGAGCCGTATTGGGTAAATCCGCGGTCGGTAATGAAGCCGAGGGAGTTGCCCGCGGCGTCGAAGGCCTCGACGTCGAGCCGGTGGGCGTGGTCGCGCACGTCGGTCAGCGCCTGGTTGCCGAACTGCGTGAAGTCGCGGTCATACCACGAGTAGTAGAGGCCGGCGGTGATCACGGCAGGGCCGACCTCCTTCTGCAGCTGGAGGTCGTTCTGGTAGTTGTGCTCCGTGCCGTATTCGATCATCGGGAAGATGAGCTGGACGGCCCCGTTGCCGTTCATCGTCGCGGGATCGACCACCTGGCCGGTGACGGCGTCGGTGACACGATAGGAGCTGTAGCCAGCGAGGCTTTCGAAGCCGGGCTTTTCCGCGGCGGCCTCAATGAGCAGCGGGATGCCGTAGCTAGCGAGGGCGTTGCCGGTGTTGTCCACCGTGTTGCCACCGAAAAGGCCGTTGAACTTGTGGTAATAGCGCGTGGCGCGATTGCGGTTGAGGATCGTCCAGCCGCCGTCGAACTTGTATTTCAGCTCGGTGCCCACGTAGGTCAGGCGCACCGGCACGCCCTCGGAAAAGTCGTTCTGGCGCGGCCCGTCGCCGGTCCAGATCGTCATGTGGGCGAGGTCGGGCCCGTAGTAGGTGCCGTAGCGGATGTCGGGGCCGCCGGGGATCGACTGCGGATCGCTCTGGTTCTGGTAGAGCTCGGTGGCGAAGTAGGCCGACTGGTCGTCGAGGTGGCGGGCGGAGACCTTGAAGTAGCCGCGGTCGTTCGGGAAGTTGAACTTCACGTTTCCCACAACCTGGCCGCCGCGCTGCACGCGGCCCCAGCCGGTTTCGCGCTGGCTGTCGTCGTTGTTGTAGTAACCACCGATCGAATACGTGAGGCTCTCGCCCAGCGGGCCCGAGTTGAACACGTCGCCGCGGATCTGGCCGTAGTCGGAGGTCGTGAAGCGCAGGGCGGTCTCGCGCGTGGGGCCGCCCTCGTGATTGATGAAGTTGATCGTGCCGCCCATCGCGTAGGAGGTGAGGATGCTCGACGCGCCGCCGCGCAGCACCTCGACGCGGTCGGTCGTGAGGGCGTCGCCGCGGAAGGTGAAGTCGGAGTTGTTGATCACGATCGGCAGGCCGTCCTCGATGAGCCCGAGGAATTTTGTGCCGCCGCCGCTGGGCAGGCCGCGGATGTAGTAGTTGTTGGAAATCTGGCCGGCGGTCGGCTCGACGTAGATGCCGGGGACCTGGGTGAGCAGATCGGCCGTGCTGCGGGGCGAGAGGCGCTCCATCTGCGTGCGGTCGATGGTCGCGATGGAGTTGGCAGTCTCGAGTTCGGTCTTGTCGATCACCGAACCGGTGACGACGAATTCGCCGAGTTTCACGAGATCGCCTTCGTCGGTCGCGGCGCGCCGCGCGGGCGGCGGCGGGGACGAAGTGGCGGTGGGCGGCGCTTCCGGCGCAATCGTCTGGGCGGGCAGCAGGGGCGAACCTGCGAGGAGCAGGGCGAGAAGGCCGGGGCGGGGGAACGCGGGGCCTGAACGCCTGTAGGAACAGGAGTAACGCATGGCTTCGAGGGTTTAGGTCACGCCCGCGCGGCGGTGTCTGCTCGAAGCCGGAGCCCAACGTAGTCGCGAGCGCGCTACACCCAAGAACCACGATGCGTATTTCGCCCAGCGCGAAGATCAGGATAAAGCGGCGAACATCAGGAAAAATGTGGGGTGGCCCTGGGAGCGCGGTTCTCGGCTGCGCAATAGCTAGCTCCTCGCTACGCGAGGAGATGAGACTAGCCGTGGGCTTTCAGCCCACGCACATGCCGAAGCACGAACGACGCGTCGCGTGAGCGACGCCTGACGCTCGTCGCCGCCGTTCAGGCGTCGCTACGCGACGCATTGTGCATCACGTAAACCAACCGTGGGCTCAAAGCCCACGGCTACTCTCACATCGCCGCTACGCGGCTAAGCGAAGTTCATCACCGAGCTCTAGTGATAACGGGGACGCGGGCCCCAAGGTGGGGCAGCACTCCTGCCGCCCTTCGCGGCCACGGCGGCAAGAGTGCCGCCGCTCCTTGCCACCTACCCTTCCGCCCGGCGGCTGGCCTGGTCTTCGAGGCAGCGCACGGCGAGCGCGGTCCAGCCGGTCTGGTGGCTGGCGCCGACGCCTCGGCCGTTGTCGCCGTGGAAATATTCGTAGAACAGCACGAGGTCGCGGAAGTGCGGGTCTCCGGCGTAGAGCGGACACTCGCCGTGCACGGGCCGGCGTCCGTCCTTCGCCGGCAGGAAGATCGCACCGAGGCGGCGCTCGAGTTCGCGGGCCACGTCGCGGAGATTCAGTTGGCGGCCCAATCCGGTGGGCGCATCGACCTGCAGCGAGTCGCCGTAATACGCGTGGTAGCGCTCCAGCGCCTCGATGAGCAGGTAGTTGATGGGAAACCACACCGGGCCGCGCCAGTTGGAGTTGCCGCCGAAAAGCCAGGTGTTGCTCTCGGCCGGCGTGTAGTCGAGGCGCAGCTCGCGGCCGTCGTCGCGCACGACGTAGGGCGCATGTTCGTGAAATTTGGATACGCTGCGCACGCCATGCGGCGAAAGGAACTCGGCCTCGTCGAGCAGGTAACCGAGCACGCGGACGAGACGGTCGCGCGAAGGCACGGCGAGCAGGATCCGGCGGTGGCCGAGGTTGCAGTCCTCGTCGCAGTAGGAGATGTGCCGCGCGAGATCGGTGCGGTGCTGGAGGAACCAGTCGTAGCGTTTCCGGAAGCCGGGGAGCCGGTCGATCTGCTCGCGCTCGAGCACCTCGACGGCGATGAGCGGCAGCAGCCCGACGAGCGAGCGCGTGCGGAGGCGCTTCGTGTGCGTGCCGTAGTCGATCTGATCGTAATAAAAGCCGTCGGTCTCGTCCCACAGCCCGCGGCCGCCCGCGGCGTTCATCGCGTCGACGATCTGCACGAAGTGCTCGAAGAACTTCGAGGCCATGTCCTCGTAGGCGGGGTGCACGCGGCCGTCGTGCCAGGCGAGCTCCAGCGCCATGCCGAGCATCGTGCTCGCGTAAAACGCCATCCACGCGGTGCCGTCGGCCTGGCGCAGGCTGCCCCCGCCGGGGATGGGTTTGCTGCGGTCGAAGAGCGCGATGTTGTCGAGGCCGAGGAAGCCGCCGGAGAAGAGATTGCGCCCGTCGAGATCCTTGCGGTTCACCCACCAGGTGAAGTTGAGGAGCAGTTTCTGGAAAACGCTCTCGAGAAACGCGCGGTCGCGGCAGCCATGCGCCGCGGAGATCTTGTAAACGCGCCACGCCGCCCACGCGTGCACCGGCGGGTTCACATCGCCGAGCGCAAACTCGTAGGCGGGGATCTGGCCGTTGGGGTGCATGTACCACTCGCGCAGGAAGAGCAGGAGCTGCTGCTTCGCGAATTCCGGATCGATGCGCGCCATCGGCACCATGTGGAACGCGAGGTCCCACGCCGCGAACCACGGGTATTCCCACTTGTCCGGCATCGAGACGACGTCGCGGCTGTGCACGTGCCGCCAGTCATGGTTGCGGCCCTGTTGGCGCGTCGGGGGCGGCGGCGGCATCGCGGGGTCGCCGTCGAGCCAGCGCTCGACGATGTAGCAGTAAAACTGTTTGGACCAGAGCAGGCCGGCGTAGCCCTGGCGGATCACGCGCAGCTCGTCGCCCGTGGCCGTGGCCGGCGCGTGGCGCGCATAGAACGCGTCGGCCTCGCCCTCGGCGCGGCGCAACGCTTCGACGAAGGCGGCGCCGAACTCCAGCGGGCGATGCGCGGCGGGCGCGAGGAGCTGCAGCTCGATCGTCTGCTCGCCGCCGGCGGGAATCCGCAACAGGTAGTGCAGCGCGGCCTTCGTGCCGGTATGCGCGGGGTTCACGACGCCGCGCTCGCCGTCGACGACATGCCGGTGAAACGCATCCTTCACAAACGGCGTCTCGTTGGCGACCTCCCAGAGGCGCTCGCGATTCGTCTCGTTTTCCGTGAACAGCGGCACCGGCCGGTCGCCGCCCGAGGAGGATGCGAAGTGCAGCTCGAACTCGCCGAGCGACTCGTGCCGCGTGGCGATCACGCCCGGGCGCGCCAGGTGCAGTTCGGGCTTCTCCCTGACGTGCTCGCGCGACCAGCCCCACGACCAGAGGTTGCGAAACCACAGCTGCGGCAGCAGGTGGAGCGTGGAGTCCTCCGGTCCGCGATTGGCCACGGTGAGGCGGATCAGCATGTGGTCCGGCCCGGCCTTCGCGTACTCGGCGAACACATCGAAGTAGCGCCCGCCATCGAACACGCCGGTATCGGGCAGCTCGAACTCGGGCTCGTCGAGGCCCCGCCGGCGGTTCTCCCGCACAAGGAGGTCGTAGGGATATTCAGCCTGCGGATACTTGTAGAGCGCGCGCATCCACGAGTGGGTGGGCGTGGAGTCGAGGTAGTAATAAAGCTCCTTCACGTCCTCGCCGTGGTTGCCCTCGGGACCAGTGAGGCCGAAGAGACGCTCCTTCAGGATCGGGTCGCGGCCGTTCCAGAGCGCGAGCGCAAAGCAGAGCCGGCACTCACGGTCGGTGATGCCCAGCAGCCCGTCCTCGCCCCAGCGATACGCGCGGCTGCGCGCATGGTCGTGCGGAAAGTAGTCCCACGCCTCGCCATCGGGCGAGTAGTCCTCGCGGACCGTGGCCCACTGGCGCTCCGCGAGATACGGCCCCCAGCGCTTCCAGTTCTTTTCGCGGGAGCGGTCCTCGGCGAGACGCGCATCCTCGGCGGTGGGCGCGGACGCCGGCGCATCCTGTACGATCGCGGAAGGCGTTGAAGGGACGGAGGACGAAGGTGTGGAGGTGCGGGTGGCGCGGCGTTTCATCGAGCGACGACAGGATGAAGCATAACCGGAAATCCCCAAGCGAGGCTGCACTTTTACCGACGCGACGGACCCAGGATAATTTTTTCCTGAGGTTCGCGTTTTTGTGCGGCGAAACGGCGTCGACACCGCGGCGACGTCCGCTCGGCTCGAAAAACAGTCTGTGGCCTATGCAGTTGCCCGCGAGCACAAGGACGCTAACGTCCCTCTCATCGACCCACCCCGCCGGCGCGCGTCAGTATGCGCTCGACGGTTCGCCCATGATCTCGCCCCTCGCCAATTTCCGCGGCACCGGCCACACCGGCGCGGCCTTTTTCGCCGACACGCTTCGTCGCCAGATCAAGGCGCTCGAGGAGAACCGGCTGCGCTACCACATCCCGCGACTGCACCACCGCTACGAACGGCACCCCGACCTGCCGTATCACTTCAAGCCCGAGCTCTTCATCCAGCTCACCGGCACGACGGAGTTCACGTTTCCCGAAGGCGGCGTGACGCTCGGGCCCGGCGAGGTGTGCATCGTGCCCAAGGGCATGCCGCACGGCGAGGTGGCACGGGCCGGCGCCCAGGGTGAGCCCTTCGAAAATGTGGTGGTGAGTTACTACAACGACACGATCGATATCCACCTCGCCCACGAAAAAATGCCGGGCCGGCCGGCGGCGGACGAGGTCCACTTCTACAAGACCGACCTGTTTCCCGACCTCGTTTCGTACCTCGACCGCATCAGCGAGTTCAATCACAGCCACGCCGCGGGCAACGCGCTCGCGATCAAGGGCCTGCTCCTCGCCGAATTCTCGCTGCTGCTCGCGCTGGTGGAGTCGCCCGAGGCGGTCCTGCCGCTGCGGACGGACATCGTGTCGTTCTGCGAATGGCTCATTCAGCACAACCTTCAGGAGGAGGCGCTGAGCCTGGAGTCGCTGGCCGCGGAGCTCGGCTGCTCGCCGAACTACCTCTCCAAGGTGTTTCACCAGAAAGTCGGCGAGCGGATCGTCGAGCGCATCAACCGGCTTCGCATCCAGAGCGCGATCGACGCGCTGCGTCACACGCGCCTGAGCGTGAAGGAGATCGCGGCCGCGTGCGGTTACGCCGATCCCAACTATTTCGCGCGCGTGTTCCGCCAGGCGACAGGCCGCTCGCCGCAGCAATACCGGCAGGACACGCAACGCATCGCCTGCACCCTCGAACGCGAGCCGCGCACCGTGCACTTCACGCGCGAGGACTACGATTTCGTCGACCGGGACCTCGAGGCGTATCTCGCGAAGCAGCAGCGCGCCGCGAAGCGGTAGGGGATCCTGTTCGGTCGGCTTCGATAAAAGGTCGGGACGGCTTTCTGAGCCGTCCCGGGTCTCCCGCACGAGCAAGCCAGGGCGCGTGTGACACGCGTCCCCGCCTCCCATGGCGTAACGAATCTATCGATACGCACTGGGGAAACTGCATCCGCACGGCTTAGGATTCCGCACGAAGAGGGCGAAATTCCGGCAGCATCGCCTGAAACAAAGAGAGTAGACTCTCCCGCGTTACACCGCAGGCCTCCCACCCCACTCCCGGGGGCCTGCTGACCGCCTCCGCGTTTAGCCGCTCTTTACCTCTTTCGATGCCGGCCGGCACTGCGTGCACGCCGGCTCGCCAAGCAAACGCAAAGACCCCAACCATGCCCTCCCTACTCCGCTCCGGAACCCCGATTCCAGCGAGCCTCGCCTCGCTGTTGTTCTCCGCCGGCGCCTGCTTCGCGCAGCCCGACTCACGTCCCGCAACCACGTCCGCCGACGACCCGGCTGCCGCGGATGAACCGGTACAGCTCAGCCCGTTCGAGGTCTCGGCCGAGGCCGACTACGGCTATCGCACCCGCGAAGTTGTCACCGGCACGAAGATCGCCACGCCGCTCAACGAGTCGCCGCTGAGCGTGACGGTCATCAACCAGGAGCTGCTCGACGACATCAACGTGCAGCGTGTCACCGAGGCCATCGCCTTCACGCAGGCCGGCGTCGCCAACACCGGACGCACCTGGGCGGACCAGGAGACGTTTGTCTTTCGCGGCTACGAGGGCGCGATCCTGCGCAACGGCATCCGTTTCAACGCGTGGACCGATTCGTCGAACATCGAGCGCATCGAGCTCGCCCGCGGCCCGAGCGCCATCCTCTACGGCTTCGTCGCCCCCGGCGGCGTGGTGAACTACGTGTCGAAAAGGCCGACGACCAAGCCGCTCACGTTTCTCAAGGCCAGCTGGGCGTCCGAGCACGGTTTCCGCGAGGAGTTCGATTTCAACCGGCCGCTGATGGCGGACAACCGCCTGCTCTTCCGCGTCAACGGCGCTCGCTCCGACGGCGACACGTGGATCAAGTATCAGACAATCCACGACACCGTATTGAGCCCGAGCGTCACGCTCAACCTCTCGCGCAACACCTCGCTCACCTACGACCTTTCCTACCGGCACCGCACGGGTCCGTTCGAGCGCATCCGCTTCTATTACCTCAACAAACGTGACGGCTGGGAGTCGCTGCCGCTCGCACCCTACAACGACCAGCTCGGCGGCACGGTCGGCTACGACACGAACCCCGGCATCGCGCCGTGGTCGTGGGCCGAGTGGAACCGCCGCCGGCACGAGCTGCGCTTCGAGCACCGCTTCAACGATCACTTCCGGCTGCTGGCGATCGGCGCGGACGACTTCAGCCACGTCGAGCAGCTCACGATGTTCACGTTCTCCGGCGTGCGCGACGTCGGCTGGCAGCACGTCGCCGTGCCCCCGGCCGAGCACATCCTGCTCTCGAGCATGCCGATCTACGAGAACGTGCGGAAGCACTTCCAGTACTTCGAGGTCAACCTGCTCGCGCAGTTCGAGACGAAGTATTTCAAGTCCGACACGCTGCTCGGTGCCTCCGGCACACGCTTCCCCGACTTCTACGACCGCAACGGCTACTTCGCCCCCGAGCCCTCGAAGATCGGCGCGATCGACTACACGCTCACCTCGCCCTACATGAGCCGCGTGAGCGATCCGCTCGAGAAGCGCTACTATTATCCAAATCTCAACTACAACACCTGGCCGGTGTGGTTCTACGACAGCATCACCACGTATGACTGGGGCCGGCCCGACTTGTTCATCACCGAGAATGTGAGCGCGCTGAACGGCAGGCTCCACCTTCTCGGCGGCGTGCGCCGGCAGCAGTATCGCGAGCTGCAGCTCGACCGCACGCTCCCGCAGATCGGCGCCCTCTACCAGCTGTTCAAGGGCGTCTCGGTGTATGGCATCTGGTCGAAGACCTCGGAGAGCAACGGCCGCACGGTGCGCTTCCAGTCGCCGCGTCCGCTCTCCGAGTCGAAGGGCTGGGACGCCGGCGTGAAGTTCGAGACGTTCGACGCGAAACTCACCGGCACGGTCGCGTATTTTCACATCCGCAAGACCAATCTCGCGATCAACGACCCGCGGGCGATCGTCGACTACGCCGCCGGCCTGGTCGACGACACGGTCACGTTCACCCCCGGCTCCGAGAGCAAAGGCGTGGAGGCGAGCATCCAGTATCAGCCGACGAAGAACTTCCAGGCGATCGCCTCCTATACGCACATCGATGCGCGGATCCTGCCCGGCGACCCGAATCCTGCGGCGTGGAACGCTCCGCTCGTGCAGGTCCCGCCGGACGGCCTCACGTTTTATGGCAAGTACCGCTTCACCGACGGTCCGCTCAGCGGCCTCAGCGTCGGCGGCGGTTTCGCGCGCAACTGGGGCCCGATCTACGTCGACAACCCCGTCACCGCCCCCCTCGCGAACAAGGGCGGCACGTTTATCGTGAACGCCTTCGTTCGCTACACGACCAAGCTCCTCGGCAGGGACGTCGGCTTCGAGGTCGCCGGCAACAATCTCGACGACGATCGCCACCTCCAGAACGGCGGCTACAATCCACCGCGTGAATACACGCTGTCGGTTGATGTGAAGTTCTGAGACGGCGCTCGCGCTGGATCATGTGGGTCGGGGTTTATCCCCGACATCCGCCGAAGGCGGACGATGTCGGGCGTAACGCCCGACCCACAACGACCAGCACGGCGATCCCACCTGCAACCTCGCGATCATGGCCCTCCCGCCACTCCACCGGCGCCTCCTGCTCACGGTTCTGCTTCCGGCCCTCGCCGCCACGCCCGAACCGGCGTCCGCCGCCCTTCCCGGCGCGGTCGAGCAGTGGGGTGTCTTCGAGTTGGCGCTGCCCGGCCCGACGGACGGGAATCCGTTTAGCGACGTGCGCTTCACCACCACGTTCAGCGACGGAACGCGGGCGATCGAGGTCGCGGGCTTTTACGACGGCGACGGTGTCTATCGCGTGCGCTTCATGCCCGATCGCGTCGGCGCCTGGCGTTACACCACGGCGAGCGATCGCGCGCCGCTCCACCAGCAGCGCGGCGAATTCACCGTCCACGCGCCGTCGCCGGGCAACCACGGACCGGTGCGCGTGCACGAGACGTATCACTTCGCCTACGCCGACGGCACCGCCTACCGGCCGTTCGGCACGACGTGCTACACGTGGACGCACCGTCCCGAGTGGATCGAGGAGCAGACGCTGCGCACGCTCGCGGCGTCGCCCTTCAACAAACTGCGGATGTGCGTCTTTCCGCAGAGCCACGCGGTCAAGGCCATGCCGCCGCCGCGCTTTCCGTTCGAGGGCGAACCGCACCGGTGGGACTTCACGCGCTTCAATCCGGACTTCTTCCGGCATCTCGAAGGTCGCATCGCGCAGCTGCGCGACCTCGGCATCGAGTGCGACCTGATTCTCTTTCACCCCTACGACAACGGGCACTGGGGCTTCGACCAGATGGATGCCGCGAGCGATGAGCGCTACCTGCGCTACCTAATCGCCCGGCTCGCCGCCTACCGGAACGTCTGGTGGTCGCTGGCCAACGAATACGATTTTCTGACTACGAAGACCGAGGCCCGCTGGGACCGGCTTTTCCAGGTCGTGCAGGCCAGCGATCCCCACGACCACCTGCGCTCGATTCACAACGGCAATCTCTTCTACAACCACACCCACCCGTGGGTGACGCACGTCAGCATGCAGAACGGTCCGGCGGTCGAGGACCCGACGCGGGCGGAGACCTACCGGCGCGCCTACCGCAAGCCGGTCGTGTATGACGAGGTTCAATACGAGGGCAACCATCCGCAACGCTGGGGTGCGCTCGGTGCGCGCGAGTTCGTGCACCGCGTCTGGTCCGGCACCGTGGCCGGCACGTACGTCGGCCACGGGGAGTATTTCGTCGCCCCCGACGACGTCACCTGGCTCGGCGAAGGCGGAGAGCTCAAGGGCGAAAGTCCGCCCCGCATCGCGTTCCTGCGAAAACTCCTCGAGGACGGACCACCTCACATCGATCCGATCGACCGGTGGCGCGACGCCAGCCAGGGCGGCCGGCCCGGCGAGTACTACTTGATGTACTTCGGCCGCGAGGCGCCGACCTCGTGGCCGTTTCAACTCTACCGGCACCGGCTGGTCGACGGGATGGAGTTCGCGGTCGATCTCATCGACCCGTGGGAGATGACCATCACGCCCGTGTCCGGAAGCTTTGTTACGAAGGAACGCGATCGCTATACCTTCGTCGACCGCGACGGGCGGAGGGTGCCGCTTCCGGGCAAGCCCTGCCAGGCGCTGCGCATCCGCCGCGTGGGCGGAGCGGTGCCGCCCGCGGTGGATGCGGCTCCGACGCCGTGAGGCGATGCTGCGTGTCGGGCTTTGCGCCCGACATCGCACGCCCGCGGAACGCGGAGAATGTCGGGCATGAAGTCCGACCCCGGAATGCGTCCACCTTAACTTTTTCCTGTCGTTGCCCGTTTTGTCCTCAGGAACATGATGGCGAACGGCCGCCGGGCGCATTGGGTGTTTTTGTTACCGCGCGGCTCTGCCGTCCCCCCGGCGCCGCACCCCACCAACAACCCACCCATCATGAACGTTCGTTCCCTGCCCCGCGTTCTCGCCGCCGGCGGCATCGCCCTCGCCAGCGCGGCGGTGCTTTCCGCCCAGGCCGTCGATCCCGCCACGCCCGCCGCCCCTGCCGACGACGATGTCCTCAGCCTCAACGAATTCGTCGTCACCGGCACTGTCACCCCCACAAGCAAGCTCGAGTCGCCGCTGGCTGTTACCACCCTTGATCGCACGCAGCTCACGATCGCCGCGCCGCGCAGCACCGCCGACGCCTTGAAACTCATCCCGGGTTTCTACCTCGAATCCTCCGGCGGCGAGGCCAACAACAACCTCTTCTCGCGCGGCGTCGCCGCCGAGGGCGGCTATGAATACGTCGCGATCCACGAGGACGGCCTGCCGGTGATCTTCGAGTCGAACATGTCGTTCTCGCCGGCCGACAACTACACGCGCATCACCAACTGGGTCGCCAACATCGAGGCGCTGCGCGGCGGCTCCGCCGGCATCTTCCAGAGCAGCGCACCCGTCGGCATCATCAACTTCATCAGCCGCGAAGGCACGGCCACGCAGCACGGCGAAGTGCTCGTGCAGACGAGCGACTACGGCACGATGCGCACGGAGCTGTGGACCTCGGGCCCGCTCGGCAAGAACACCACTTACGCCGTCGGCGGCTTCTACCGCGTCGACGACGGCATCCGCGACCGCGGCTACACCGCGAACAAGGGCGGCCAGCTCGCCGCCAACGTGCGCCACGATTTCGCGAATGAACGCGGTTATTTCAAGATCTCCGGCAAGGTGCTCGACGACCGCACGGCCTTCGAGCTGCCCATCCCGCTCGCAAACCCGCAGGATCCGCAGACGATCCCCGGCGGCCCCGACATCCACGACGGGGCGGCGGCGTCACGAGATATTCGATACTTCACGTTCTCCGGCACGCCCGACGGCAACGTCTCCTGGGATCTCGCCGATGGCATCCAGGTCGAGCTCGCCTACATCGGCACCGAGCTCGACTACGAACTCGCCGAGGGCCTGCGCGTCGTGAACCGCAACCGCTACACCGCTGTCGACAAGGCCTGGAACGCCAACCCGCTCGGCAACGCCACGCCGCTGCAGACGATCGCGAACAGCCTCGCCACCAGCGCCAACGCCGACGGTCAGTTTGCCGCCGCGCTCGATCCCGCGACCGGCAACTACCGGTTCCGCCTGAGCACGCCGGGCAACAACCACACGATCGTCGCCGCCAACGCCGCCGAAGCCGCCGGCCTCAACGGCAACGGCCTGGGCATCGACAACAACTTCTGGCACAGCGCGGCCGAACTGAAGAACTTCCAGAACGACCTGCGCCTCATCAAGGAGCTCGAGAGCACGGGCACGACGATCTCCGCGGGCTTCTACTACAGCTACATGGAGGACGACCGCTACTGGCAGTGGAACCGCTACCTCACCGACGTGAGCGGCGACTACCACCGCCTCGACGTCACCTACCTCGATGCCGCCGGCAATTCCATCGGCCAGGGCACGTATAACGGTATCAGCCAGGTGGGGACGTTTCACCGGCGCTTCAGCGGCGAGGAAACCGACACGTCGCTCTACGCCAACGTCGAACAAAAATGGGGAAAGTTCCACGTCGACGCCGGCTACCGCTACGAACGCCTCGAGGCCGAAGGTTCCCAGGAAGGCCTCGCCACCTACGACCTCAACCAGCCTGGCGGCACCAACCCCGCGCTGCGCGGCGCGACCTTCGGCAACGGCAACTACACGCCCGCGGCCTACACGGTGAGCGACCACGCCGTGACGGCCGGCGTCAATTACACGTTCACGAAACGCGCCGCGGTGTTCGCCCGCATCTCCGACGGCTACCGGTTGCCCGACACCGACAATCTCTCCGACGCCGCCGGCGCCGGCACCGACGACCCCGGGCCGACGATCGGGATCCGCCAGTATGAAGTCGGCGTGAAATACTCACGCAGCAATCTCGCGTTCTTCCTCACCGCCTTCGCGACGCGCGTCGACAACCAGCTCTTCAGCGACTTCGTCCTCAATCCCGACGGCAGCGTCGGCCAGCAGGTGTCGCGGCTCGGCATCGACATCGACGGCCTCGAGCTCGAGTCGATCTGGACGCCGCTGCCCGGCCTGAGCGTGTCGCTCACGGGCACGCTGCAGAACCCCGAGTTTTCGACCGACAACTTCGTGAGCGGCACGGACGCGTCGGGAAATCCGGTCAGCATCAACATCAAAGGCAACCAGCCCGTGCGCATCCCGAAGGAATTCCTCACGCTCACGACCGCCTACACGCTGCCCGCGCTGAGCTGGGGCACGCCGCGCGTGCACGCCACCTGGCAGTATGTGGGCGACCGCTACAGCGACCAGGCCAACCTCGGCCTGCTCGAAGGCTTCAGCGAATTCGCCGCCGGCGCGAGCCTCGCGCTGACGAACGGCTTCACGATCCGGGTGCAGTGTTCGAACCTGTTCAACGGCGACGGCATCACCGAGGGCGACCCGCGCGCCGGCCAGACGATCGCCGACCCGGGCTCGACCTACAGCAACTTCCGCCCGATCCTGCCCCGCTCGATCGTGGCTTCGGTGTCGTATGAGTTCTGAGGCTTTGCCTCCGACCGGAGCAAGGGGCAGGCAGGAAGGAGCAGGAAAACCAGCCGCGTCCGCCCCTTCCCCCTCCGCCTTGCTCCCCTCTCCAGAATAGGCCTTAACCCCATGCCCGCCCTGCGCATCAAGCTGTCGTTGTTTCTCAACTACTTCGTCTTTGCCATCCTGCTCAACAGCGTGGGGACGGTGATCTTCCAGGTGCAGCGCAACTACGGCGTTTCGCCCTCATCGGCGAGCGTCCTGGAGGCGTGCAAGGACCTCAGCATCGCGGTGACGTCGTTCCTGGTCGCGTCGTTCATGACGCGCATCGGCTACAAGCGCGCGATGCTCGCCGCCCTCGGCTTCATCACGCTCGTGTGCCTGCTGATGCCGTCGGTTCCGGGGTTCGCGATGACCAAGCTCCTCTTCGTCGCCACGGGCGTGTGCTTCGCGCTGATCAAGGTCTCCGTCTTCGCCGCGATCACGCTCGTGACCACCAGCCGCAAGGACCACGCGAGCTTCATGAGCTTCCTCGAGTCGTTCTTCATGATCGGAATCCTCTCGGGCTACTTCCTCTTCGGCGCGTTCACCGACGACGGCGCCGAGCCGACGACCGCGTGGCTGCGGGTCTACTACGTGCTCGCCGGCGCCTCCGCCCTCGCGTTCGTGCTGCTGCTCACCTCGCGCCTCGACGAAGCAGCCGTGCACGCGACCGAGACCGCACCGCTGCTGGCGAATCTCGCGGCGACACTCAAGCTCGCCGCCGCGCCGCTCGTCCTCGTCTTCGGCGTGAGCGTCTTCACCTACGTGCTGATCGAGCAGGGCATCATGAGCTGGCTGCCGACCTTCAACAACCAGGTGCTCCACCTGCCCGCGACGCTCAGCATCCAGATGGCGAGCATCCTCGCCGCGTCGACCGCGCTCGGACGCTTTCTCGCCGGGTTCCTGCTGCGGCGCTACGCGTGGTTCGGCGTGCTCGCCGGCTGCCTCGCCGCGTCCGCCGTGCTCGTGCTCGTCGCCCTGCCGCTCGCCGAGCGCACGGCCACGGAAGTCGTGACCGGTTGGGGCAACGCGCCGCTCGCCGCCTTCGTCTTTCCGCTCATCGGCCTCTTCCTGGCGCCGGTGTATCCAACCATCAACTCCGCCATCCTCAGCTCGCTGCCGCCGGTGCAACACGCCCCGATGTCGGGCCTGATCGTGATCTTTTCCGCGCTCGGCGGCACCACCGGCTCGCTCATCACCGGCCGCGTCTTCGAGGCCTTCGGCGGGCGCACCGCCTTCTACGGCTCGCTCCTGCCGATCGGCGTGCTGCTCGTGTGCCTGTTTTTCTTCAACCGCGCCCAGGCGGGCCAGACCGCCGCCGGGCTGCAGCCGAGCGCACATTAAAACACCCTGAGGCCGGCTTGAGGTAGGACCAGTCTTCGACTGGCCCCGGGCCGGTCACAGACCGGCCCAACTTTTGCCATGGAAATTTTCGAACTCGGACCGCTCTTCGAAGAGGTGCAGCGCAGCGCGGTGTTTCCCGACAGCAAGACCTTCGTTGACTGCCTTCCGCGCCACGGGCCCGAGAGAATTCTCGCCGCGTATGCCCAGGCGAAGGCGGCGGCCGGGGCGGCCTTCGACCTTCCCGCCTTCGTGCGCGAACACTTCACCGCTCCGCGCGCCGCGACGCCCGACGTTCCCGCGGGCGAAGACATCGAACACCACATCGCCACGCTGTGGGGAATCCTGCACCGCCCGCCCGACAAGCCCGTCGCCGGCTCGTCCCTCCTGTCGTTGCCACACCCCTACATCGTCCCGGGCGGGCGTTTCCGCGAAATCTACTACTGGGACTCGTACTTCACGATGCTCGGCCTGCGCGAAAACGGCGACGAGGCGATGATCCAGAACATGACCGACAACTTCGCGCATCTCATCGCGCGCTTCGGCCACGTGCCCAACGGCAATCGCAGCTACTACCTGAGCCGCTCGCAGCCGCCCTATCTGGCGCTGATGGTCGAGTTGCTCGCCGAGAAGCAGGGCTGCGACGCCTACCGTCGCTATCGCACGCCGCTGCTCGCGGAATACGCCTATTGGATGGACGAGATCGCTGCGACCCGGCATGCGGTCGCCCTGGACGACGGACTCGTGTTGAACCGCTACTACGACCAGCTCGATACGCCGCGTCCCGAGGCCTTCGTGGAGGATGAGCACCTCGCCACCCGCTCCGCGCAGCCGCGCGCCACGCTGTTCCGCCACATCCGCTCGGCCGCGGAGAGCGGCTGGGATTTCAGCACGCGCTGGTTCGCCGACGGCGCGACGATGGAGACGATCGAGACGACCGAAATTCTCCCGATCGACCTGAACTGCCTCCTGCATTTTCTGGAGCTGATCCTCGCCCGTGCGCACGAGGACACGCCGGTCCAGCAACACCGCTTTCGCCTGGCCGCCGCTCGCCGCGCCGAGGCGATCTGCCGCTACGGCTGGTGCGAATCGGCCCGCTTCTTCTGCGACCACCGCCTCGTCACCGGCCAGCCCAGCGAACGCCTGAGCCTCGCGGGCGTGATGCCGCTTTTCTTCAAGCTCGCCACGCCGGGGCAGGCCGAGGCGGTGATGGCGCGTATCCGCGACGACTTTCTGAAGCCTGGCGGCGTCGTGACGACGCTCATACACAGCGGCCAGCAGTGGGACGCGCCCAACGGCTGGGCGCCGCTGCAATGGCTCACGATCCGGGGGCTGGAAAACTACGGCTGCCACTCCCTCGCCGCCGAGATTGCGCGCCGATGGATCAAGCTCAACCGCGACGTCTACGCCCGCACCGGAAAGCTCATGGAAAAATACAACGTCGTCGACCCCACGCTCGAAGCCGGCGGCGGCGAGTATCCCTCGCAGGACGGCTTCGGCTGGACGAACGGCGTATTGTTAAAGCTGCTACGCGGATATCCCCGGGTGTAACACGACCTATGCCTCCAGCCGGATCAGCACGAGTTCGGACCGCGTGCCGACGCGCAGCGGCGGCCCCCACGTGCCGGCCCCGCTGCTGGTGAAGACCAGCATCGCGTCGAACGCGTTGAAGCCGTAAACGAAGCGCCCGTGCGCCCGGGCCGCGACCCAGCTCCACGGCCAGAACTGGCCGCCGTGCGTATGCCCGGAAAGCTGCAGCGAGACACCGGCCTCCGCCGCGACGGCAAGATTCACCGGCTGGTGCGCGAGGAGAATGCTCGGCAGCGCGCGGTCGATCTGCGCCGCGCGCAGAACCTCCCGGTAAATCCGCGGATCGCTCGCTTCACCGTCGTGCACGCCGACGATCTGCAGCCCATCGACGGTCACTTTCTCGTTGTTGAGCACGCGCACCCCCACGCGGCTCAGCGCCGCGAGCAACGGCACCCGGTCGTGAAACTCGTCGTGATTACCGCTGACGAAATACACCCCTGCCGGAGCCGACAGTTCGCGCCACGGCCGGACGACGCGGTCAACCTCGAGTTTGGCTCCATCGAACATGTCGCCGGCGAGGAAAACCGCGTCGGGCCGCAGCGCATTCAACCGCGCCACGATGCGCCGGACAAAGCGGTCCGCGCGGATGTTGCCGAGATGCACGTCGCTCACGAGCGCCACCGTGCGCCCGCGCCACCGCGGCGGGAGATTGGGCAGTGTCACCGTCACCCGCGTGACACGCAGCCACGCGGCGTTGAGGAGGCCGTAGCCGGCGACCAGCGCCGCGACTCCAAAGAACAGGTAAGCAGTGAACTGCGGGGCGGCCGGCAGCGCCAACACGGTCGCAGCCCCCACCGCGACCCAGGTCGCGAGCGCCGCAAAGACCCCGAAACTGAGCAGGCCGATGGCGAGCGAAGACAGCACGTTCAGCGCGCGCACAAGCGGATTGGCCCGGCGGAAACCGAGCAGCATTCCCGGGACGAAACCGAGCGTCAGCAGCATCGGCACCCAGCGCCACGCGAGACTGGACGCCTCGGTAAACCGCACCCACGTCGCGCTGACGAACCAGGTCGCCACGAGCAGGATCGCGCCGAGGAGCGAGGCAAAGATCACCAGGCGGGCACCCGTAATCCCGCCCGGAGGAGGCGCCGCTTCCGGTGCGGGCAGCGCCACATTCGTTACGGAGGAAGAAACGTTGGAATCCATGAAACGTTGTCCGCGCCGGCCTGCTTGGGCGCCGCGGAAAGACCTCACCGTGCTCACAAGGGCATGGCCCGCAAGCGACGACGGTCCTTCTCGATCACCCGGACCGGCGGCGGGCGACCGCTTTTGCGAGGCAGAAGCTGCTGGAATAGCCGCGCCCGCAACTTGAACGGGGCGTTGAGCCGAGCGGGGGGATGGGTATTCTCTTTCCCCAGAAACCGGGCCCCTTTCGGTTCCACCCCTCCAGCTGCAAAGGCCCCGCAGCCGGCATCCCCCAACCCCCAAAACGCCATGAAGTGCCTCGCCGTTGCCTGCACGTTGGTCTCGCTGACGCTCGCCTCCACCCCCGTCGGTCTCGCCGACGACGCGCCCCCGGCGTCGATTGCCCCCACCCTCGTCTCCGCGGCGGAGGAGTTGGTGGATGCGCTCGCCAAAGAGGATTTCGCCAAAGCCACGGCGAACTTCGACGCCGCGATGATGCGGACGCTGCCCGAACCGCGGCTGCGTGCGCTCTGGCAATCGCTCACGCAACAGGCCGGCAGCTTCCGCCAGCGCCTGCAGACGCGGACGGAAAAGCAGGCGCGCTTCGACGTGGTCTACGTCACCTGCGAATTCCGGGAGTTCGTGCTCGAGGCCAAAGTCGCCTTCAACGCGTCGGGCCAGGTGGCCGGGCTGTTTTTCGCGCCTCCAGCCAAGCCGGCGTCAGATACGTGACGGTCCCGCTCGGGGCAACCGCTCAACTGTATCCATCAACTCGCGACACGCCCCGCCTCAAGGGGATCGGCAGGTTCGTGCGCGCTACGTCTTCCGATGAGCGAAACGAGTCACGCCTCTCTGCGCCTCACGGGCGACCGTCCGCCGGACCGGACCACGCTCGCCCGCTGGATCGGTGCAGTGAACCACCGCCGCTGGCTTGAGCTGATGCAGCTCATCGCCACACGCCACCCCGGCGTCTTCACGCCGGAATGGCTCTACGGCGGGGCGAGGCACGGGTGGAGTCTCCGCTACAAACGCAGCCGCTCCTTCTGCACCTTCGTTCCCGAGAAGGGTCGCTTTCTCCTGCTGATTGTCCTCGGCAAAGCGGAACAGGCGCAGGCCCGGGCCGTGCTCCCTCAATTGAAGTCGCACGCGCGCGCCGATTACGCCGCCGCCACGTTTTACCCGGACGGAAAATGGCTGCTGATCGACGTCGATCACGACGATGTATTGGCTGACGTCCTACGATTGCTCGCCATCAAGCGTCGGCCAAAACCCGCTGCCGCCCCGCCGGGCGCGACCGTGCTCCGCCGGCGCCACACCGCCCCGTCTGTCCGGCCCGAGGCGCGCGGCTCCCCATGAAAATCCGCGGCACCGACTTCGTCCTGTATCCGGTGAGCGACTTCTCGCGCGCGGTGGCTTTTTACCGCGACATGCTGGGGCTGCGTCCCCAGATCTGCAGTGACGAGTGGCAGTGGGCCGAGTTCGATTGCGGCAACGTCACGCTGGCCCTGCACGGCGGCCAGACGGTGGCCTCCGCGGGCTCCGGCGCCCGCGTCGCCCTCTCAGTTGCGGACATCGATGCCGCGTGGGCGGAGCTCACCGACCGGGGCGCGCGGGTGTTCCAGCCCTTGCAGGACTACGGTGTCTGCCGCTCCTTCGCCGTGCTCGATCCCGACGGCAATGTGGTCCTGCTTCATCGACGGGCGGACGGCACTTTCGGTTAGGACCGCACTCCGTGGGCGAGCGCGTTCGGAACTCGCCCCGGGCGCGAACCGCCTCACGTGTCGATGCGAAACACAAAACCGGTCGCCGTTTCGTAGCGTCCGCCCTGCAGGGCCGTGAAGAGATACGAAGGTCGGCCGTTCCGCAGCAGCAATTGCGGTCGCTCGAAACGACCGTAGCGCGTGAGGTGCCGCGGACGCGGCGGCAGCTCGATGTAGGACGAGGCGGGCCCGTAGGCGATTTTCGGCTCCGACCAACTCAGCCCGTCGGAGGATTCCATGATCAATCCAACCTCGTGGTTGAACACGCCCATATCGCGTACGATGATTTTGAAACGTTCGTCCTCCCGCCACACGAAGGCGTCCTCACACTGGCGGTTCCCGCCGCGGCCGGAGAAATCGATGAGCGGATTCCGCGGGTGCTTCCGGTATGGGCCTTCGAGCCGATCGGCAATCGCCAGCCCGTATTTCCGGTTGCCGCGAATCGGTGGCCGGCCGTTCTCGTAGTCCGCGGTGTTCCACGATTTGTAATATAGCCAGTATTCACCGCTTGGATGCATGACGAGCGCCGGATTGGTCGTGCAATGATCGTCCCACGCGCCTGATTCGCCCGGCCGAAGCAGCGGTTCGTCCGGGCGGCACCAGGGACCGTCCAGCGAATCGGCGGTGGCGAGGCCGATCCGTTTCGTGTCCGTCCGGCCGTTGGCATTGCCCAGGTAGAACAGCGCGTAGCGGTCGCCCACCTTCTGAATGTGCGGGTTGTGGCACGTCGTGCCATCCCAGTGTCCCGGTCCGCGCGGGGCGAGCACGGTGCCGACGACCCGGTACGGTCCCTCGGGTGACTCCGCCACGGCGTGCGCGATCTCGCTCGAATTGATCCAGCCGCCCATCCCCTTCGCCGCCGGCCAGCGGGAGAAGAAAACATGCACGCGACCGTCCGGCCCGTCGATGGGCGCGTTGCACCAGACATACCAGCCCTCCAGTTCCAGGATTCGCCCCAAAGGGCGCAACCGTTGCGAAAAATCGGAGAACTCACCTCCGCCCATCGGCGCCGCCTCGAGTCGCGGCCGCGACCAGCCCGCCACCGCCGGCAGCGCCGCGCCCGCCGCGGCGAGGAATTCACGACGTGTCATGAATGCGGACGCTGGCCGCGGCGCCAGCGATGGCCAGTCGGAAACGCGCCGGACAGTCCCCTCCCGGACACGTGTCCTTTCTAATTGCGCCGCTTTTCCAGGTCGTGCCAGCATCGCGGGACCGGTCGTTCGTCTCGTTCGGCCGACGATGACGCACCACCCCGCACCGCTCATGAAATCCTGCTGTCTCGTTTTCTGCGCCGTTTTCGGTCTCAGCCCGATCATCGCCGGCGCGCGCGCCGGGGAGTCCATCGACCGGGCGGCACTCGTGGCCCGGCACGCGCCCGTGCTGCGCGCCGTCGAGCCCCGCGCTCCGCTGTCCGTCGGCAACGGCCGCTTCGCGTTCACCGCCGATGTGACCGGGCTGCAGACCTTCCCGGAGCACTATCACGGCAACGGCACCCCGCTTGCGACCCTCGCGCGCTGGGCCTGGCACACGAACTCGAATCCCCACGGCTACTCGCTCGCCGACGCGAACCGCCCGTTTACGCTGCCCGACGGTCGTGTGCTCGGGTTTCCGACGAATCAACGCAGCCCCGCCGGCCAGTGGCTGCGCGAGAATCCTCACGATTTTCCCCTCGCGCAGCTCTCGCTCGAGTTCGCCGAACCGGCCATCGCCTCCGCGCGCGCACCGACGTTGACGGAGATTTCCGACATCGAGCAAAAGCTCGATCTCTGGCGCGGTGCCGTCACAAGCCGCTACACGCTCGCCGGCACGCCGGTCGAGGTCGTCACGGCTGCGCATCCCGACCTCGATCTTGTCGCCGTACGCATCACGTCGTCCCTCGTGGGCGACGGCCGGCTCGGCGTGCGCCTCGCTTTTCCCCGCGGCCACGACCTCAAGACGAAAAACAATCCACCGCTCGACTGGAGCGAGCCGGAGTCGCACACGACGAGGGTCGCCGCCGAAACGGCGCACCAGTTCGCGCTCGAGCGCAGCCGCGACGATTTTCGCTACCGCGTCGGACTCGCATGGAGCGGTCGCGCGCAAGCCACACCGGCTGGCGCGCATGCGTATCGACTCCGACCCTACTCGGGCGACACGCTCGAGTTCGTCCTCGCCTTCGCGCGCGACGCACTTCCGCCGACGCTGCCGGATTTCGCCGCAACGCTCGCCGCGAGCGCCCGTCACTGGGCCGCCTTCTGGCAGCGCGGCGCCGCCATCGATTTTTCCGGCAGCACGGATCCGCGTGCCGCCGAACTCGAGCGTCGCGTGGTGCTTTCTCAATACCTCACCGCCCTCCAGTTCGGCGGCGACTTTCCGCCCCAGGAGACCGGGCTCACCGCCAGCTCTTGGTACGGCAAGCATCACACCGAGATGATCTGGTGGCACGTCGCCCATTTTGCACTGTGGGGCCGGCCCGACTACACGGCCAACGCGCTGCGCTGGTATGTGGAAAAACTCCCGGTCGCCCGCGCGCTCGCCGCCGAGCGCGGGCTGCGCGGTGCGCGTTGGGCGAAAATGGTCGGGCCGGAAGGACGCGAGAGCCCCGGCGGGCCGCCTTTGATCGTGTGGAACCAGCCGCACCCGATCCACCTGGCCGAACTGCTCTACCGGGCCTCGCCCACGCCCGAGACGCTCGCGCGTTATCGCGAACTCGTCTTCGACACCGCCGACGGCCTGGCGTCGATGCTGCACTGGGACGAGAAGCGCGGCTGTTACGTGCTCGGGCCGCCCCTGTGGATCGCCCAGGAAATCTACGATCAGGCAACCAGCCAAAACCCCTCGTTCGAACTGAGCTACTGGGCCTTCGCCCTCGACCTCGCGCAATCTTGGCGCGAACGTCTCGGCCTGCCGCGCGATCCCGACTGGGAACACCGCCGCACCCACCTGCCGCCGCTGCCGCAGAAGGACGGCCGCTACGTCGCGCTCGAGTCGCACCCCGACACCTGGGACAACATCGCCAGCCGGCACGACCACCCCACGATGCTGGCCCCGCTCGGCATGCTGCGCGGCGACGGAGTGGATCCCGCCACGATGCGGCGTACGCTCGACGCCGTGCTCGCGACCTGGGATTGGAAGACGAAGATCTGGGGCTGGGATTATCCGATGATCGCGATGACCGCCGCCCGTATTGGCGATCCAGCTACGGCCGTCGACATCCTCCTGAAGGACGGCCCGAACAACCACTACACCGCCAATGGCCACTGCCCGCAACGCGCCGATCTTCCGGTGTACCTGCCCGCCAACGGCGCGCTGCTCGCCGCGGTCGCGATGATGGCGGGCGGCTGGGACGGAGCGCCGGCGGAAGACGCGCCAGGCTTCCCCCGCGATGGCACGTGGAGCGTGCGCGCAGAAGGGTTTTTGAAACTGCCATGACTGCCATGAGCAATCGAAGTTTCGTGGATGTGTTGAAAGGAACGCCCGCTCGCCGGCTACCGTGCATCGTCGCCATCCTTCTGGTTGTCGTCAGTCTTCACGCTGCGGCACCACAACCCGCGATCGACTACTCCCACGCGGGCTACGCCGGCGGCGGCGTGCCGCTGCCCGAGGTACCGGTGCGCGCCGAAGTCTCGCCTTCCGGCCGGGATCGCGACGACACCGCCACGATTCAGGCGGCCATCGACGGTATGAGCGCGCGGCCGCTCGACGAGGCGGGATGGCGCGGCGCGGTGCTTTTGCGCAGCGGCACCTATCGCGTAAGCGGACAACTTGCGCTGCGCGCCTCGGGCGTCGTGTTACGCGGCGAACCCGGCACGATCGTCCGCGCCACTGGCGACGACCGGCGCGCGCTCATCGTGATCGAGGGGCGTGACGACCGCCGCGAGACCACGCCGGTTCGCATCACCGCCGACGCGCCCGCGGGCGCGCGCACCCTCGCGATCGAAACGCCGGCGACGTTTTCCCTCGGCTCGCGCGTGCGCGTGCTGCGGCCGAGCACGCGCGAATGGATCCAGGCGCTCGGCGCGGAAACGTTTCCCGGAGCGTTCAACGAGCAGCGGCTCAACTGGCTTCCCGGCACGCGCGACCTCGTCTGGGACCGCACCGTCGTCGCGGTGGACGCAGCCGCCGGCACGATCACGCTCGACGCCCCCATCACTGCTGCGCTCGAGGGCCGCTTCGGCAGCGGCACCGTCGCGCCCTATAGGTGGCCCGGCCGCATCGAGAACGTCGGCGTGGAAAAACTCCGGATCGTCAGCGAGCACCGCAGCGGCGCGGAAAATCCCGCGGGCGACGAAGAACACGCGTGGTTCGGCGTCACGCTCGATCACGTGGAGAACGCCTGGGTGCGCGAGGTGACCGCGCGGCATTTCGTCAGCGCCGCCGTCGCGGTGGGCAGCGGCGCGCGCGCGATCACGATCGGCGACTGCCGCAGCGAGAGCCCTGTTGCGGAGCGCGCGGGCTGGCGCCGGCTCGATTTCTGGGTGAACGGCCAGCAGGTGCTGGTGGAGCGCTGCACCGCGGAAGAGAGCTGGCATCCCTTCGCCGTGGGTCACGCCGCCCCCGGGCCCAATGTCTTTCTCGAGTGCCGCGCCACGGCGCCGCTGGCGCACGGCGGGCCCTTCGAGAGCTGGGCGGCCGGCGTCCTCTACGACAACGTGCACATCGACGGCGCCCCGCTCATCCTTGGCCGCGTGCCGGTCGAGCCGCACGGTGCCGCCTGGAACGCCGTCCACAGCACGGCGTGGAACTGCACAGCGGCCAGCGTGGAAGTCTCCGATCCGCCGACGGCGGCGAATCTCGCCGTGACGTCGGCGGAGACACCGTCGCTGTATCGCGCGCAGCTCACCGCGCGGGAACCTGTAGGGCGGGCTCTTGCGGCCGGGCCCCTGGCGTCGCATACACCAGTAGGAGAGGGCGAGCGGCGGCCTCCGGACGCCGCCGTCGCGGCGCCGAAGACGTTCGGTATCGACAACGGCTACCTCATCGCCGATGGCCGCGTGATCTTCGGCACCGGCGCGAGCAATGCGTGGTGGAAGGGCCAGATGGTGCCGGCGCGGGCGGCGCAGCTCGGTTTCAGTCCGACGCGCTGGGCTCCGGGGCGTAGTGGCCGCGGCCTTACAGAGGACCTCGAAGAGCTCGCCACGCATCTGGCGGAGCGCAACGCCGCGATCGTGCAGGTGTGGCCCGGCCTCTGGTATGACCGGCGGCGCGACGATCATACCCGCGAGTCGCGACCCGACGCGTTCGTCGAGGCGCCGTTTTACGAAATGCCCTGGGCGCGCAGCGGGCGCCACCAGGCCGCCGACGGGTTGAGCAAATACGATCTCACCCGTTTCAATCCGTGGTATTTCGCGCGCCTGCGCGCCTTCACGCGCGCCTGTGCCGCGCGGGGCATCGTCGTGGTGAATCATTTCTACAACACGCACAACCTCCTCGAAACCGGAGCTCACTGGGTGGATTTCCCGTGGCGCCCCGTCAACTGCCTGCAGGACACGGGGCTGCCCGAGCCGGCTTTCGACGCCGACGGTCGTTCGGTGCACATCGCCAATACGTTCTTCGACGTGAGCCACGCAGGCAGGCGCGAGCTGCACCGGCGTTACATCCGGCATGTGCTCGACGTGCTCGCCGGCGAATCCAACGTCGTGCACACCGTCGCGTTCCAATACGCCGGGCCGGTGGCATTCCAGCGCTTCTTCATCGACACCGTCGCCGCGTGGGAGCGCGAAACCGGACACACGGCGCGGCTCGCCCTCGTCACGAGCAAGGAGCAGACCGACGCCATCCTCGCAGATGCCGCTTATGCGACGCACATCGACGCGATCGACCTCACTTACTGGCGCTACCTCGAGGACGGCTCACTTTTCGATCCGCCGAGCGGCCGGGACCGGGCGTTTCGCGAGATTCGCGCGGAACGCTTCGGCAAAGACGCGGTGCCGCCCACCACGCCCGCGCAGCTTTACCGCCAGGTCCGCGAGTATCGCGACCGGTTTCCCGCTAAAGCGCTTCTCGTGCCGCACGCGGGCGCCGACGCCGCCACGATCCTGATGGCCGGCGGCGCGACGCCGCTCGTCGGCGACATGGCCGTCGCCGCCCTCGTCGACCCGGCGCACGGCGATGCGGCGGTAATCCAGTTTGTGAATACCTACCTCGGTGCCGCGCTGCCGCGCCTGCGTCCGGACGACGCTCTTGCCGCGGGCGCCTGGGCGCTCAGCGATGGCGAGCGGCAGCACCTGATCTACTCGAAAGCCGGACCAACGCTGACCCTGCGCGATCCGGCCATCGGAGCCGGGAGCATCGGCCTCTGGTTCAATCCCCGGACGGGCGCGACCGAAGCCGCGGCGCCGGTGTCGGCCGCCATGGTCGCGAAGCCCGACAGCGGTCCATGGATGCTCCTCCTCTCGCGCGTCGCCAGCCCCTTCACCCTCGAGCGCGAAGAGCAGAAGCTGCGGCGCGAGTTCCCCGACGTCGCTCGCGCAGATGACTCGCTCCCTCCGGGCATTACCGCGCGCGAAGAGGTCGCCTACACCCGGCAGGGGCAGCTCGACCTGAGGCTCGACGTTTATCGGCCGGCCGGTCGCGAACGCCTCCCGGCGGTTCTGGTCGTGCACGGCGGCGGTTGGGAGACCGGAGATCGCAGGATGGAGCGAGCCTTCGCAAAACAGCTCGCCGCCCGCGGCTACGTCACGGTCACCCCGTCCTACCGGCTCGGCCCCCCTGGACAGTTTCCCGCCGCGCTTCACGACGTGAAGGCGGCGGTGCGCTGGCTCCGGGCCCACGCCGGCGAGCTGGCGATCGATCGTTCCCGGATCGGTGCCGTCGGCGGATCCGCGGGCGGCCACCTCGTGGCGCTGCTCGGCGCGAGCAACGGCGTGGCGGCACTCGAGGGCGGCGGCGGACACCCCAGTGAGTCGAGCGCGGTACAGGCCGTCGTCGACATCGATGGTGCGGCGGATTTCACCGATCCGCGTTTCATCGCCGAGGAGATCGAAAAGCGCTGGGGAGCGACCACGCGCTTCCTCGGCGGCGCGTATTCACGTCGTGGCGACGTCTGGGCGCAGGCCTCGCCGGCGACGCATGTGAGTGCGAAGAGCGCGCCGGTGCTGTTCCTCAACAGCGCCCGCCCGCCTTCGAAATTCTGGCAGCGCGAGGAAATGAGCGGGCGGCTGCGCAGGCTCGGAATCGATTCGGCCGTCGTGAATATGCGAGGCACCCCGCACGCGTTCTGGCTGTTTCAGCCGTGGTTTGAGCCGACGCTTGAGCAGACCGAGGCATTTTTACGGAAGCACTTGAAGCAAGAGTAGATGAAGCCTGCAACCGGCCCCGGTCCGGCCGCAGACCGGATCCGCTTCGGAGCCGCGAGGCCGCCGGACATGATCGCAGAAAATCAGCGCGCGGGATGCCCGCCGCTGACGCGCTTTTCCCACTCGGGAAAGTCGCGCAGCACCTTCTCGGGCCACGTGCCGTACCACGCGTAGCCGCCGCGGCGCTCGCGCTCGATGCCCGCAAGCCGGTAGCGCACGACCGCATCGCGCCCCGTGAAGACGGGGCGGTTGGTGCCGATCTCGTAAAATCGCGCCCACAGCGGGCCCGCCGCCGGATCGGCCGCAACCGTCGCGTCAGGACCGCTCGGGGTCGTCACGCGCTCGAAGCGCAGGCCGGTGAGCTTGACCGCCTCGAACCACGCAACCGCCGCGCGCACCGCTTCGATCACCGCAGCTGATGGCTGCTCCTCCTGCATCAAGAATCGTACGATGCCCGCACTCTCGCCGCCCGACAGCGTGACCGGCTCAAACCGGCGCGCGGGCGCCGGGGCCAGCGTGTGCTCGTCGTGTTGCGCGCACCACACCGTAAGGGTTCCGTCAATACGCACCTGGCAGCGCAGAATGCACTCGATGCCGCGCGCCACCGCATCCCCTGCGCGCGCCCGGCGCCCGGCGTCGACGAAGCGGTAAGGCGGCCGCGCACCCGCCACGTCGCGCAGCAGCGTCATCACGCTGATCATCGCGCCATCGTTGAAGGTGACGTGGCTGTAGTAGCCCTCACGCCGGGGAAAATACTGCGGCCAGCCGCCGTTCGGATATTGTGCGGCGAACAGGTAGTCGAGGCCCCGCTCGAACGCGGCTTGAAAACGCGGCTCGGGAGTCCGCTCGTAGACGCGCGCCAGATACGTGAGCTGCGTCCACGTGGCGCCGTTGTCGATCGTGTTGGTCTCGTGCGGATGAGGGACGCCCTGCGGCGCCAGCGGCTCGCGCGCCATGTCCACGTTCTTCGGCCAGCCGCCTTCAGGCGTCTGATAGCTGAGAACGTTATCCGCGACGCGGAGCGCCTCGGCGCTCGCATACCACGCCGGCGGCTGCACAAGCGCGTCGTTCCAGCGCACCGGCGCCGCACCAGCCGCGGGAAACACGGCGACGGCGGTGAGTACGGCGAGCAGCGAGGGGGGCTTCGGCAGGTGCATGGCGACCGGCGACCGCGGCGGCCGCGGAGACGCTCAGGCTTCCTTCAGATCGATCTGCTTAAACTTCGGCACGAGCAGGTGCATGATGATCCACGCCGTGAGGTATGCCGCACCGCAGACGACAAACAAAATGCCGTAGCCGAGCTCGGTCTTGCCGATGGCCGCGAAGTGCGAAAGCAGGAGGCCGGCCGCACGCGCGATCAGGATGCCGCCGACTGCGCCGGCCATGCCGCCGATGCCGGTGACGGAGGCGACGGTCCGCTTCGGGAACATGTCCGAGACCGTCGTGAAAATATTCGCAGACCACGCCTGGTGCGCGGCGCAGGCGATGGCAATGGTCGCGACCGCCAACCAGGTATTGATCGCGCCAAGACGCGACGCCAGCAGCACCGTGAGCGGAAACAGCGCAAAGATGAACATCGCGGTCTTGCGGGCCTTGTTGGCATCCATGCCGCCGTTAATGAAGCGCTTCGGCAGCCAGCCGCCAAAGATCGAACCGAAGGTCGAGACCGTGTAGATGACGGCGACGGCGAACGGCCAGCTGATGACGCCGGGGATCGCGGCGGGGTCGCCGGTGTAGCCCGGGTTGGCCGCCATGAACGCCTGCGTCTTGCGCGCGTTTTCGCCACCGAGAAACGCGGGCAGCCAGAAAAGGAAGAACCACCAGATCGGGTCGGTGAGGAACTTGCCGGCGACAAAGGCCCACGTCTGGCGGAAGGTGAGCAAGCGCAACCAGGAGACCTTCGGCTTGGCCGTGGCGGTGTTCTCCGCAGCCTGCTCGTCGCGGTCGCTGTGGATGTAGTCGTATTCCGACTGCTTCAGGTGTCCGCTCGCGAGTTTCTCCGACGGGGGCGCATAGGTGACGTACCAGAAGAACAGCCAGAGGAGGCCGACGGCGCCGGTGAGGATGAAGGCCCATTCCCAGCCCCAGGCGAACGCGATGTAGGGCACGCAGAGGGGCGCTACGATCGAGCCAATGTTGGCGCCGGAATTGTACAGGCCGGTGGCAAATGCGCGCTCCTTCTTCGGGAACCATTCGGCAATGGTCTTGTTGGCCGCGGGGAAATTGCCGGCCTCGGTGAGGCCGAGCGCCGCGCGCCAGAAGCCGAAGCTCCACGTGTGGTGACCGAACGCGTGGCCGATCGCCGCGATGCTCCAGCCGAGCAACGAATACGCGTAGCCGGCCTTCGTGCCGACCCAGTCGATCAGGCGGCCGGCGAGCACCATGCCGACGGCGTAGGCAAGCTGGAAGCAGATGACGACCGTCGAGTAGTTGAGCTCCTGGGTGGCCTTATCGAGGCCGAAGACCCCATCGTTGGACAACGTTTCCTTCAGCAGGCCGAGGACGTTGCGATCGAGGTAGTTGACGGTCGTGGCGAAGAAGACCAGCGCACAGATGGTCCAGCGGTAATTGCCGATCTTGGCCGAGAGCGACTGCTGGCCCGGCTGGGAGGAGGAAGGAGTGGTCGATGACATCATGGGATAACGGGCAGGCGAGCGTGATGGCTGGGGATGGTTGAACGTCGAGGGGGCCGGGGGGAGAAAGGGAATCGTCAGCGGGCGCACCAGCCGCCATCGACGGCGATCACCTGGCCGGTCAGATAGTCGGAGGCGGGCGAGGCGAGAAACACGACCGCCCCCTCGAGATCGCCGGGCTCGCCCCAGCGGCCCGCGGGGATGCGGCTGAGAATCTCCTTCGAGCGCACGGCATCGGCCTGCAGCGCCGCGGTGTTGTCGGTGCGCATGTAGCCGGGGGCGATCGCATTCACCTGCACGCCCTTGCCCGACCACTCGTTGGAAAGCGCCTTCGTGAGCTGGCCGACCGCGCCCTTGCTCGCCGCGTAGGCCGGCACGGTGATGCCGCCGAAAAACGTGAGCAGCGAAGCGATGTTGATGATCTTGCCGGAGCCGCGGTCGAGCATGTGCCGGCCGGCTTCGCGCGAGGCGGTAAACACGCCGTCGAGGTTCACGTTGATGACCTCGTCCCAATCGGCATCGGAATAGTCGCGCGCCGGCGTGCGTTTGATGATGCCGGCATTGTTGACGAGGATGTCGAGCCGCCCCTGCCAAGCGAGCGCCTCGGCGATGAGACGCTTCACGTCGTCTCGTTTGCCGAGGTCGGCGGCGATGGCGTGGGCCTTCATGCCTGAGGCCTCGAGCTCGGCGACGACCGGCTTGAGCTTGGCGGGATCGCGGCCGTTGATGATCACGTCGGCCCCCGCCTGCGCGAGCGCGTGCGCCATCGCGCGGCCGAGGCCCTGGCTGGAACCGGTGACGAGCGCGACTCTGCCGCGCAGGCCGAAACGGTGTTCGAGGTAGGAATTCATCGGAGCGAATGGCCGCAAAGAAGCGCGTTATTTCAACGTGGCGATCGGCGCCGGGTCCATGTCCGCAAACACCTGATTGTCGCCACCCATCGCCCACACGAAACGATAGCTCCCGGTGCCCGCTCCGGCATGGATCGACCACGCGGGCGAGAGCACCGCCTCGCGGTCGCGCACGATGAGATGACGCGTGGCCTGCGGCTCGCCCATCAGGTGCACCACCATCTGATCGCCAAGATCGAAATACAGATAGATCTCGGTGCGGCGCGAATGCGTGTGCGGCGGCATCGTGTTCCAGACGCTGCCGGGCTCGAACTCGGTGAAGCCCATCACGAGCTGGCAGCTCTTGATGCCGTCGGGATGGATGTACTTCAGGATACGCCGGCGGTTCGCCTTCGTCGCATCGCCGATCGGGTCGGCGGAGATGTCGGCGCGGCGGACGAGCGTGGTCGGGTGCTTCGCGTGGGCGGGCGTGCTGATGAAATAAAACTGGGCCTGGCCGTCGCCGCCGTTTTCAAACGACACCTCGCGCTCGCCGAGCCCGATGTACAAGCAATCCAGGGAGGCGAGTTCGTGACGTGTTCCTCCCACGGATACGGTTCCGGGCGCGCCGAGATTGAGGATACCGATCTCGCGACGCTCGAGGAAAAATGTCGTGCCGGTCTCCTTGTAATTCGCAAGGACCAGCGGCGCCGTCGTCGGGACCGCCGCCCCGA
>DASWVO010000355.1:0-7350 GCA_036406235.1 Opitutaceae bacterium | reverse complement strand
CCCGGTATCCCCGCCGGCATTACGTGGGCGCAGCCCGGCGTCACCGACCAGTCGATCTACGACTGGGAGGAGATCAACATCATCTCCGGCAACTACGGCCGAGACGAGGCCGACATCTACAACATCGAGCTCGAGCAGGAGATCCTGCCCAACCTCCACTTGCAGCTCGGCTGGTATCGCGAGGACTACAAGTCCGACGTGCACTACTACATCTCGCAGCAGACGGGCGTCACGCTCTACGTCGACACCGATTCCGTGCTGCTCGACGGTTCGCCGAATCCCAACTTCGGCCGCCCCTACATCGAGGTCACCTCGCCCGACTTCTTCCAGCACCCCGAGGACAACATGACGGGTCGCGCCAACCTGGCCTACGAGCTCGACATGACCAAGCACGATGACTGGAAGACCTGGCTCGGCCGCCACCGTATCATGGGCCTGTGGCAGCATAACCAGATCAAGCGCGACCAGCTCCGCTACCGGCCGTACATCTCCGGCGGCACGCAGCTCTGGAACCCGATGCCGATGGCCGGCAATCCCCCCGCGCCGGATTTCTGGAGCGGCAACACCACCGCCAACGTCATCGAGCGCCGCTTCTACGTCGGCGACAGCACCGGCCACGTCACGCAGGATCCCGGGCTCTACACCAACGGCTCGTACGCGCACACCTTCCGCTGGTTCAACCCCATCACGCAGAGCTGGGTCAATGAACCGGTGCAGGAGGAGACGGCGCTGCACTTCGTCTCCACCCGCTCGAAACAGGAGATCAAGTCCTACGCCGTGGCGCTGCAGGACTTTCTCTTCCAGGACCGCCTCGTCACCACGCTCGGCTGGCGCCGCGACGAAAGCGACGCCCGCGTCTCGGCGGGCCTCACGCGTTTCCCCAACGGTTTCACGAATCCCGCCAACCTGAACGTCTTCCAGGCGCCGCAGGTGGTCGCCGGCGAGACCAAGACCTACGGCGGCGTCGTGCGTCCCTTCAAGGGCTGGGGCTTCGTGGAGCGGCCGGCCGACGACGGCTCGTTCCTCATGGACGGACTCCGGTCGTTGAGTTTCCACTACAACCGCTCCGAGAACCTCTCGCCGGTCGGCATCAACACCGACTTCTTCAACACCCTGCTCCCGCTGCCCTCGGGCAAGGGCAAGGACTACGGCGTGAGCTTCTCGCTCTTCAAGGAGAAGCTCGTCGCCCGCATCAACTGGTTCGAGGCCTCGCAGAACATGGCGCGCGGCGCCGTCGTGGCCCAGCCGCTGACGCGCACGCAGACCTTCGACGACCAGATCTTCCGCGCCTGGGCGCAGATGGTGACGGGCGCGCCCAACAACACCGATCCGGCCGTGCTGGCGCTTTTGCAGTTGCCCGAGTTCCACGCGGCGCAGACGCCCGGCCAGTTCTTCAACGTGCCGGTGGCGGCCACGAGCACCGTCGAAGCCGAGGGTCTCGAGTTCCAGCTCACCTACAACCCGACGCGCAACTGGACGATCAAGGTGAGCGCCGGCCAGCAGGAGACCATTTACAGCGCGATCGCGCCCGAATACGACGCGTGGATCGCCGTTCGCAAACCGATCTGGGAGGCGGCGCAAGTGGGAGATTCGAGATTCTGGACTGGAATCACGGGCGCGAATCTGCCCGAAGGCAGCGGCCTCGGCCAGAGCCAGACGCCGGCCGACTGGTTCTTCACCAACGTCGACTCCGTCATGCGCACCGCCAAGCGCACCGAGGGCAAGGCGACGCCCTCGCAGCGGGAGTGGCGCTGGAACGCGATCACCAACTACGTCTTCGATCAGGGCCGGCTCAAGGGCTTCGGCGTCGGTGGCGCGGTGCGCTGGGAAGACAAGGCGGCGATCGGCTATTACGCCGCGCCCGCCGATCCCGACGGCATCATCCGCGAGCTCGACGTGAATCGTCCGATCTTCGACGAGTCGGAGACGCACTTCGACTTCTGGGTGTCCTACCGCTTCAAGGGCCTGCCCTGGCTCGGCGAGAAGGTGGGCACGAAGCTGCAGCTCAACGTGCGCGATGCGTTCGAGAACGGCGGCCTCAAGCCGATCTCGGCCAACCCGGACGGCACGCCCAGCGCCTTCCGCATCGTCGAGCCGCGCCAGTGGTACCTCACGGCGACGTTCGACTTCTAAGCAGGGGCTTTGCCCTCCCATCCTCGTTCTCGTTCTCAACCAAACCGGGAACGAGGACGTGGATTGTCGGCGAACCCCAACGGGCGAAGCCCTGACCCCCGAGGTGGCGCGGTGCTTTAGCCCGCGCACGTGGCGCTTTCGAGCGCGGGCTTAAACACCGCGCCACCTCAGGCAGTCAGCCGTGCAAAATTACTCACCAACCTTTAGCCCGCACGGCTGGCGCAACCGAGCGCGGGCCGAAAGGCACCGCGCTGCTGTTTTGCGCCTCAATTCTTCCGCACCACGATGTCGCCGTTCATCGTCGTGATCACGATGTCGGCGCCGCCGCCGTTGAGCGTGCCGCTCACGACCTTGCCGCCGGCCATCGCCGGGATCGACGGCGCCCGCGGCGGGCGCGGCGGACGCGGCGCCTTCGCCGCCTCGCGGCGATCGCCGTTGCCCATCTCCGTCTCGACTGCGACGCGGACTTCCTCCGCCACCTCGCGGGCCACCTGCGCCATCTCGCGGGCCACTTCGCCAGCGATGCGCGCGGCTTCGTGCGTGGTGTGCAGGTCGACGTTCGCGGGCTCGGTCTTCGTGACGAGCGCCGCCTCGTCGAAATCGGTCAGGATGGCGCCGTTCTGAGTGCGGAAGCGCACGTTGGCCTTGGCATCGGCCGGGATGCGCAGCTGCACCTCGCCGTTCATCGAGGCGAACGACAGCGGCTTGCCTGCGGGGAGCCGGGCAAAGGAGGCCTCGACTTCGCCGTTCATCGTTTCGACGAGCGCGCCGCCGCCGAGCTCTTTCAACGTCACTTCGCCGTTCATGTTCTTCACTTCGACGTCGCCATCGATATGGGCGACTTCGATCTCGCCGCCGTAGGAAGAGTTGATCTTCACGTTCGCGCTGGCCGGCACGACGACTTCGAAATCGGCGTTCGCGCCCGCCCAGCGGTCGCGGCCGTAGTCGAGGGTCACGACATTGTCCTTTTCGCTGAGCGCAAAACTCGCGGAGCTGCTGATGACGCGCAACCCGTCGTTGCGCTGGCTCGGGCGCTGGTCGCGCGGCTCGACGCTGGAGGTGACGGACACCTCGCTGGTCTCGGCGCCGCGCACCTTGATCTCGCCGTGGGCGACGTTGATCTTGACGGTGCCGGGCTTGGAGGGATCGGAAAACTTCACGCTCGCCGTCGTCGCATCCGCCGCGTGCGCGGGGAGGGCCGCGGCCACCGCGAGCGCGGCGGCACCGAGGAGGACAGAGGACAGACGGCGGAGGGCAGAGGGCAGCGGAGAGTGGCTGGATTTCATGATGAGGGAGGGATGGAGGGTTGGGATTGGCGTGGTTCGTGGTTGTGAAAGGGAGTGGGTATTCGGCTAAAACCTACATCTGCACCAGGGCGCGCTGGGCGGCTTCGCGCACGGATTTGTCGACGGTCGCCGTGCGCACGAGCTCGTCGAGCACGGGGGCGGCGGCCTGGTCGCGGGCGGCGGCGACGAAGTCGATCATCGCCACCTGCACGAGTGGCGAGGGTTCGCGTGGCAGGGCGGCGATCACGCCAGCCCGCACGGCATCGCGATCGGCGTGCGCGTAGAGCGCCTCGAGGGCACAGAGCCGCACGTTGGTGCTCGGGTCGAAGGCCACCGTCGCGAGCAGCTCGGCCAGCGTGCGCTCGTCGGCCTTGTTGGTGTCGAGCGTGGCGAGCACGCCTTGCAGGCGCGTGTTGGCCGAGCGCTGCTGCAGCGAGTAGGTGACGAGCTGACCCATCGAGTCGACCTTGGCGCGGAGGTCGGCGAGCTCCTTCTGCGTCGCCGGGTCGGCAGCCGGGGCGGGGGCGGGCGGGTTGAAGTAGCGGGCGCCGATGAAGAGGCCGCCGGCGAGCAGCGCGAGTGTGAAGGCAAACTGCAGCGCGGGGCGCGAGGGCAGGAGCGCGGCGAAGAACGTGTCGAGCTTGCTGCGCGCGAGGGCGAAGGGGCTGGGCGCGTCGGCCGCGCGCTGCTCTTCCTCGAGCATCGCGTAAAAACGCGCGCGTAGTTGCGGACTGGGTACCTCGGCCGGGAGGCGGTCGAGCTTGAGCAGGGTTTCCTGCAGCCCCGCCCACTCGCGCTGGCAGGTGAGGCAGGTTTTCAGGTGTTCGCGCACCTTCGCGGCCTCGGGCGCGGGAAGCGTGCCGGCTTGGTAATCGATGAACGATTCCTGGATGCGTTGGCAGTGCATGTTCGAAAGGGGAAAGGGAAGAGCGGTTTCAGGTAGGGCCCGACCTCCGGGCGGTCCGCTCGGAGATCGGCCCCTACCTTCAGGCGAAGTGTTCTTTGCGGAGTTTGAAATACCGGTCGCGGAGCGCGCCGAGGGCGCGGTGGATGCGCACCTTCACGGTGCCGACGTTGATGTCGAGTAGCCGCGCGATCTCGTCGTGACGCAGGTTTTGGAAACGGTGCAGCGTGAGGATCTCGCGCTGTTCGCACGGCAGGTCGGCGAGCGCGGCGCGCATGAACGCGAGATCGTCGTTGGTCGCGGCGCGGTCGGCGGCGTGCGGGGCGGCGTCGGGCAACGTGTCGAGTTCGGCGGGGTCGCCATTCGCGCCGACGGCGGGGTGTTTGCGGAAGTGATCGGCGGCGACCTTGCGCGCGAGGTGGTAGATCCAGGCGGAGAACTTTCCCTCGTCGCGGTAGGTGTGCCGGTATTTGAGGATGCGATAGAACACGAGCTGCACGAGGTCCTCGGCCGCGGCGCGGTCGCCGGTGAGGCGCACGAGGAAGCCGTAGAGCGCGCCGTGGTGGCGCTCGAACAACTCGCCGAGGCGGCCGATTTCGCCGGCGCGCACGGCGATCATGAGTTCGTGATCGGTAGGCTGGTCCACGGGACTAGGCTCCCCGGCGGCTGCCTTGGAAGCATAGGAATGAACGGAAATTTCGGTGGTCACGGCAATCACGGCGACGCGGAAGCGGAGGCATGGCTGGCTTGGTGTGGAAGTGTGGTCATCAGGGGAAACCGAGTCGCGGCGGAAAGGTTACCGGGAAAGTGCGGGCGTTGGGGCCCAAGGAGCGGCGGCACGCTTGCCGCCGTGTTTTTGCCCGAGCGGGCGGCAGGAGTGCCGCCCCCCTCTTGTGGACGGCGCCCTCATGCGTAAAACGCCTCCGGCGCTGGACGTTGGCGCGCTCCTCGCTGATGGTCCGGGCGCATGAATCGTCGCGATTTCCTGGCGCGCTCTTCCTTCGCGCTTTCCGCGGGGCTCCTGTCCCGCTCGTGGCTCCGCGCTCAGGGCACCCCGCCGCCCGCCGCCCCCGCCGCCTGGACCCCCGAATTTAAACCGCTCCGCCGCAACGTCGGGCTCTTCACCGCCCGCGGCGGCACGATCGGCTGGCTCGTCAACGACGACGCCCTCGCCGCCGTCGACACGCAGTTTCCCGACACCGCGGAGACCTTTCTCGCCGGCCTGCCGGGCCGCGCCGGGCGCACGCTCGACGTCGTGATCAACACCCACCACCACGGCGACCACACCAGCGGCAACCCCGTCCTCAAGCCCGCCAGCAAGTCGATCGTCGGCCACGCCAACGTCCCCGAGCTCATGCGCGCCGCCGCCGAGCGCGCGAAACAACCCGTGGACAAACTCGTCGTACCCGACGCCACCTTCGCCGACACGTGGCGCACCCCGCTCGGCGACGAGACCGTGAGCGCCCGCTACTTCGGGCCGGCGCACACCCGCGGCGACATCGTCGTGACCTTCGAAAAGGCCAACGTCGTCCATCTGGGTGATCTGATGTTCAACCGCCTCTATCCCGTGATCGACCGCCCGGGCGGCGCGCGCATCCGCGGCTGGATTCCGATCCTCGAAAAAATCGCCGCGGAGTATCCGGCCGACGCGATTTACATCTTCGGCCATGGCAACCCGGCCTTCGGCGTCACGGGCCAGCGGGGCGATCTGCTCACGTTGCGCGACTATCTCAGCGGCCTGCTCGCGCACGTGGAAAAGGAGATCGCCGCCGGCAAGGCGAAGGCGGACATCGTGGCGTTGGAAAACCTGCCGGGGTTTCCCGATTTCCACGTGACGCGCAACAGCCGCCTCCCCGCCAACCTCGGCGTCGCCTACGACGAGCTGACGAGCGGGATGTGAGCGTAATTGTAGGGCCGGCCCTCGCGGCCGGGCCGCCCGCCAAAGGCGGGCAGGGGCGTCCTTCGCAAACCGGCCCGGCCACAAGGGCCGGCCCTACCGCGCCCCGCTCACGGCACGCCGAAGGCCGTCGAGACCGTCGCCGGGCCTTCGCCGGCGTCGTTCACCGCGGACACCGTCACCACGAGCTGCTTGCCGCTGGGCAGATTCCTCAGCGCCACTTCGCTGTCGCGCAGCATGCTGTCGATCAACACCGGCGCGACGTCCATGCCGATCACCTGCCGCAACACCCGGTAACGCTCCGCCCGCCGCGCGTCGTCCCAGTCGACGAGCACGACGCCCGGTCCGCCCGCGGTGAGCACCAGGCCCTGCACCGGCGCGGGCTGTTCGCCATCGGCGGGGCGGTCAAAGCCAAACGCGTACCAGCGCGCATCGTCGTCGCCCAGCAGTTGCGCGAGCTCGGCGCGCAGGCCGCACAGGCGTTTGTAGAGCGTCTCCTGCGCGGCGTCGCGCACCTGCTTGGCGGCGCCGAGGGCGGCGTTGCGCAGGTTCACGCCCATGCGGGCGTCGGAGAGGCCGTCGAGGTGCGTGTGGCAGGCGGCGGCCGTCACGCCGAGCGGCGCGTTTTCATGCGCCGGGTTTTGGGTGAAATAGGCGCGCAACGTCCCGAGCAGCGGCAGCGGATCGTCGGGCACGGCGAGCGAGCCGTTGATGAAACCGGCCGCCACCCAGGCGCTGTTCCACTGGCGCCCGAGGTAGTTTTTGAGCACGCCGATCGCGCTGCCCACGAAGGCGCGGGCGTTGCTCTCGGCGGTGCGCTGGGCGGACGAGGCGGCGGTCTTGGCGGCCTTGGCGGCGGTGTAGGCCGCGTGCGCGCCGGGCGTTGGCGGCTGGGTGGTGGGATCGCCGCTGAGGGCGGCGAGGTCCGCGCGGATTTTGGCCGCGGAGTTCTGGGCGAGGCCAAGGGCCACGCCGTGCTGATCGGCGCCGTCGGCGGCGTCTTCTGCGAGGCTCACCAGCGGAGTGAGCATTCGGGGGATACGATTTGTAGCCATAAGAAGGAGCTGGAAAGGATGGGGCGTGGCGCGGCGGGCGTTTACCCGCGGTGCCGTCCGCCGAGCGGAAGCGGA
>DASWVO010000354.1:0-2590 GCA_036406235.1 Opitutaceae bacterium | reverse complement strand
CTTTCCAAGCCCACGGACGCCGGCCAGTGCCTCGAGTTGTGTCGAGCGCGGCCGGGACTTGGCGCCCTCCCACTTGTAGATCGTCTGCGAGCTCACGCCCATGAGACGGCCGTAGTCGGCGGCCGACAGACCGAGCGTCTTGCGGTGGGTCGCCAGTCCGTCGCGCCGAAAACGATGCCGAGGCGCCGCCTCTTCCTCCGCGGCCTGCCTGCGCTCGCTTCTATTTTTTGCTTTGAGCTGGCGCTTCAGGGCTTCGACTTCACGTCGCAACGCCGCGATCGTGGAGCGATGTTGAGCAGACGCCTTCTTCAGAGACGAAGTTTCCGCGCGAATCTCTTTTCGAGCCAAACGCGAGAATTCACTTTTCAGCAGTGACGCGAGAGTATTGGACATAGCGCGGCTATTGTGCTCCACCAGAGGTATTGCCCGAGCGGCTTGCATTCTGCCTCCCAAAAAGCGAAAAGCCGCCCGGAGGCGGCTTTCCCTGTTGTTGATGTCATCGAAGCGGTATCGGTGCTGGGGAGTCCCAGCACCACGATCCGGCGCCGATCGCGTACAGCGTGATCGTCTTGCCGTCGAGAGTCACCGATTCGCCGGCGAACATTTCCTTCTCTGTAGACTCGTCGTCGGCGTGCGGCATGGTGAACGAGTCAGTCGCTGCGTTGTAGGCAAGCCCGGGCAGGTGTGGGAACAGCCGTTGGGCCTGCTCGAAGGTGAACTTCGGCATCCCCCAGCGCTTCCTCCAGAGCAAACCATCGGTGAATCCCTCCAGGATCATGTCGCCCGGCAACCACGCCGCCGTGAACGGAGCCTTGTAGAGCGGCGCAGGCCTGGAGTTCCCGCTAGTCGCGGGAGCACGCTGCATCCGCGACCTCTTCACAGCCTCGTTTTCATCAGGCGAGGACGCGGGGCCGTCGTCCGAGGACTCACCGCGGGCACTGCGGATGCCTGGGAAATGGTGCCTCATCGCTCGTCGCGTGGCGGCACCGCTCATTTCAGATTGGTTCATTGGATTCCTTGGTCGCGCCGCTCATGGAGAGCTGCACATGGGGGCTGACCCCGAGAACCCCGGGCGTGCCCCGCCGGGCGCGTCCCGAGGGGGGTGATGAGTGGCGCGGCGAGCGCGCCTGTTCGGATGGACCGAGACGCGTGAATGGTCCCGGTCGCCGCGGTAGCGGTCAAGCGCACAGGGCCGGGACCTCGACCGGCCGCTCGCCGAGCGAGAGGTAGCTCAAGTCCACTTCCTGCGCCAGGGCTGCCAGGAACGCTGCGTCTTTGGCCGCGTCCGTCGCCCCGATGGGCACTTCGAAATCGACCGCGACTCGCGTTCCCTGGACGTTCAGGTAGCCGGTGAAGTGTTCCGCCGGATTGATGTCGGGTGCTCGTGGCATACGTTTTCCAGGCTGGCTTTCTTTCGCGGCGGCACACACCCTGCTCAGGCGGCACGCGCTGCGGCGTGCCCGAAGAGTTCGAGCACTTTGCGTGTGCGCGCCGCGTCGTCGCCAGTCGTGGCGGCGCCGATCTCGCGCAGCCGCTGAGAGAGAGACGCGTCGAGCCGGTAGTGCAGCGCCGTCTGGGCAGCCGCACCGCAGCGGTACAGCGTCAGGACGCCGTTGCCGAAGCAGTGGAAGTTCCAGCCTCCGAACGGCTGCATCGAAGCCAGACAGCAGCCGGTGCGCATGCTGTCCGGGGGCACCTGGTCGTCGTTTGCCACGGTGACGCGACTTGCTTGCCCCATGAGGGGCCGGCCGCGCGCGGCTGCGCGGGCGAACGCTGCGTCGACCAGTGTCCGGTCATACGATGGGCTTACCACCTGACCGCCTCGGACACGGTGCCGTCGCTGTTGTATTGGGTCATGCGCCGGGCTACGTCGATCGCCCCGGTGCGCAGGTCGGCGACGTCGCGTTGGACGCCGTCGATCACCGACAGCGGCAGCGCGATGCCGAGCTGTTCCTGCACGAGGCGCGGGATGTCACCAACGCCGATGCCCGAGGGAGACGTGTAGGACGGCTCGCCATCGTCGTCGCACAGATTCATGAATGCTTCGTGCAAGGCCGGGTCATACCCGACCGTGACGATGACGCGGCCCGCCTTCGGGCTGGCCACGGGGATGATGTGTTGGCTCATGGCCACTCCTAGCGCCAGTGGCGCAAATCAGTTTGAGGGAAAGCTGCACGAGGGCGGACCTGGCAAGCAGGCGCGCGGCTGTCGGCAGCAGGATGGAAGCGCCCAGGCAGATGCTGGGGCGCCGCGGTCAATGGCGTGGCGAGCACGCCTCTCCTGAAGGAGAACCATCCGATGGTCCCCGTGACGAACGGGAGCGTCAACCGATTGGGGCCAGCACAAAAGGGGACAGGCCGGAAAGCATTGCTCTCCGGCCTGTCGGGGTTGGTTGCGCCGTTACGCGGGCGTCGGCGGGGCGGCACCGGCCGCCTGGTCCGCGACGAACTCGCGGACCTTCTCCAGCAGGAGATTGCCGCGCGTGGTGCTGAGCGCGGCCATCTGGCTGGCCGGACGCAGCCGGCGGAACCAGACGACCTCGCGCGCCGGCACGCCCGCACGCAACAGGTTCAGCGGCGCCAGGGGCGCC
>DASWVO010000353.1:0-2979 GCA_036406235.1 Opitutaceae bacterium | reverse complement strand
AGAGGATCGCGTGCTCCACGTCGACGAGGTTGTTCAACTGGAGCGTGATTTCGATTTCGCCGGGCGCGATCTCGCGCGTTTGTTGCGAGGCGTGCCAGGGGCGTTCACGCGCCTGGGCGGCGGCGTGGCCGCGCAACTTGATCCGGACTTCGTACGCTTCGTCACCGGTGAAGGCGCCGAGGTTGCCGCGCAGGAAATCCGCCGCGTCGAAATCCGCCGGGCGCTCGAACGCCGCGCCCGTGGTCTCGAGTTGTTGGATACGGCTCAGGCGAAAGGTGCGCATCTTGCGTTTTTCCGCGTCGCGCAGCACCACGACCCAGCCGTGGTCCGGCCAGAAGAGGTGCAGCGGGTGAATCGTGCGCCACTCGGCGGCCTCGCTCTCGGGCTTGCGGTAGAGGACGCGCAGCTCGCGCTGGTATTGGGTGGCTTCATACACCGAGCCGAGATGGCGCTGCTCCGCCTCGCACAGCAGCGCGGCGGGCGTCGTGACCATCGAGGCGCGCGACACCGAGAGGTTGCCGGTCGCGACGGTGGAAAACTTCTGCAGCGCCCCGTTCAGGGCCCGCGCGAGCGGCGTGCCGGCCCAGCCGGCGAAGGTCTGGTTGGCGAGCGCCACCGCCAGCGCCTCTTCCGGCGCGAGCGGTACGATCGGCAGAAAGGGGCATGGCGGCTCGTAGCCGAAACTGCGGGTCGCGGAGTCCCACTTGATCGGCATCTTGAAGCCGTAGCGCATCAGGTCGAGAGTGCGCTGGATCGTGGGATACGAGGTTTCAAGTTCGCGCGCCAGCGCTCGGGCGGTGACACGTCCGCCCTTGAGCAGGGCTTCGTGAATGCGCGCCACGCGAAACAGGGCGGAGGCGGTGCACTTGGGGAGCTCAGGCGCGGCGTCGCCGGCCGACGACGAACGCGTCTTCCGAGGGGATTTTTTCGAGGACATGGAAGCTGGAGGAACGCGATTGTGATTAACGACGATGGGACACGAAGCGACACGAATTGCATAGGGTGTTAACCACGGATGGGGAGGGATGCACGGATCGGAAGGCTGAAACCTGAGACCTGAAACCTGAGTATCGGAAAGCTTGAGACATGACGGAGCGAGGAGATGGCCGTCCTCCGAACCGGCGGCTCGGCGGCCCGCCCTCCAAGGGATGCATTTCGACCCAAGGTGGAACCCGACGTCCGGGCGGGGCGGTTTGGGAAAGACCCAGCTCTCTGTGCTCAAGGCAGAGCCCGCCGGGAAAGTCGGGCTCCACCTGCTGGCGCTTCGGCGGTTGATCGCATCCGTGTCGATCGTCTTTGAATTACGGATACGCGCAAAAAAGCGCCGGCCTCGGGAGAGGCGCGGCGCTTGGAGGGAGCGAGGCTCGCATCCGTATCATCAGGCGGCGAGTTTTTCGGCCGTCGCCGCGATCTCTCCTTCCTCCGGCTTGGCGGACGTGCCGGGTTGATCGATGACGTTGCGCGCACGGTGGTAGGCGGCCCAACCGGCGGGATGCGTCTCGCGCATCGAGTCGACCAGCGGATCGACCTCGTGGACGAGGAAGTCCGCCAGCGCGCGCAGCGAATCCGCCAGTTGCTCCGTCGCCACGCCGCGATCGACAATCATCGAGCGCGGCTCCCCTTTGGCCACATCCGCCGCGTCGATTTTCATCTTCAGGCCGGCCAGGACTTCCGCCGTCACGCCGAAGTCGGCGAGCTGGGCGAGCACGCTTTCCGCCGCTTCATACACCTGCCGCATGAGCGGCACGCGATGCGCGAACCGGGTGCGCCGGAACGACGAACCGTTCAGCGTCACCTTCGCCTCGAGATCGGCGAGGTGGTTGGTCCGGGCGTAGCTTCGCACGCTGCCGGCGACGGCCTGCGTCGCCGCAACCGCGCTGGCGAAGACCTGGTTGCGATCCATCGTCCGGCCGGTCGTCGGCAGGGCCTGAAGCGCAGCGGTCGTTCCGATCGCGGCCAGCCGCGTTTTCAGTCCCTCCGATTTGGCGACGAGCGCGGGCAGCGGGTTGGCCGCCACGAGCCCATCGAGTTTCTCCATCACGGCGTGAGCCATGTTGAGGATGTTGGTTTGTTTCGCAGTCATACTATGTATCTCCTGTTTTTGGTTTTGTTTTTAGTGGTTACGATTGGCCTCCGACGTGGAGTCCTTGATCGTGCGCCCATCTTAGCAACCCGAGTACATCACCCGCTGATGTACTGGATTTTTTCTTCAAAAAAGTTTTCCCGGGCGGGACGATGCGGGTTGTCGAGCTACGTCTGCCCCTGATGGAGAACTGACGTCGCTCCCGCGGCGGCTCGCTTTCAGGCGGTCCGTGTCGGTCGAGCCGATTGCGCCATCGACAACGGACTTTGCACGGGCGACAGAGGACTTTGCAGACCCGACAGCGCGGTTTGCACGCTCGCCAGCGGACTTTGCAAGCCCGACAGCGGACATTGCAGAGCAGACAGAGAAGATTGCCTTATAGAAAGATTAGATTGCATGATCGTCAGCGCGGTCTGCAGAGACGCCAGCTGACTTTGCCGCGCCGCCAGCGCGCTTTGCAGGCGCGACAGCGGGCTTTGCAAGCTCGACAGCGGACCTTGCGAGCCCGCCAGCCGACCTTGCAGGGTCGACAGTGCGGTCTGCCGAGTCGTCAGCGGACCTTGCACGCGGGCACCTTCCGGCGCTGATCCGCGGCCGCGGCGTAACACCCGATCGGGCGGCAGGCACGGAGGCCCCAGCCTCTACGACGCAAGCCGACGCGGCGAGGGCATCGCGTCCCCATGGACCAGCCTGCCAGAGTCCGGATTGCGGAATGTGGATTGCGGATTGCGGATTGCGGATTGCGGATTGCGGATTGAGTCAGACCCACGGCGCGGCGACGGGACCGGTGGGCTCGGCGGCCCGCTACCCATCCCACACTCCGCACTCCTTACAGCGCCACCGTCAGCTCGACCGAGACGTTGAACGGGCTGCCCCAATCGGTCTCGCCTTTGACC
>DASWVO010000352.1:0-3178 GCA_036406235.1 Opitutaceae bacterium | reverse complement strand
AGCACATCGGCGTATTGCTCGCTGCCTGGCGTGAGGAACGGGTGGCGCAACGCCCCTCCGGCCGCCCGAAACATCCCCCGATAATCCTCCCCCAGCCGCCTCCTCAACAACCCAATCGCCCCACCCAGCTCCTCCTCCTCGCTCCCCCTTTCCTCGTTCGCCACTGCGGCAATGACAGCCCCACGGCTGTGGTTCTTTGTCACATCACCCATCAGAGTCTTCATCGAAAGCGTTGAGGTTAAATCACACAGGATATTCTCAGGCAGGGCATTGCGTTAAATACCCGGCGAAAAACGATCGGGCGGTCGGCCGGGGCAGATTTACGTATAAGAATATACTTCAAAGCAAGTGGAAAGTGCCGGGATTCGCCGCCGGCGGCCGCACTGAACCGCGCGGCCGCCGGAGGTTCCCCCTCGTCGGGCGGTAACCGACTTTCAGGCTGGCGGCGTGGGGCTCAGTTCTGCCAGTCATCCGTTCGAAACGGCGCCGCCGGCAGCCCGGATTTGCCGAAGAGATTGCCAACCGGGTAGTCAGCCCAGTTGTAACGCACGGCGACCGGCGGCTCGACCCCGTCGGCGGAGAGGACCACCTCGTTGCCCTCGATCGTCGCGTCCGCCCACTTCCATTTCCTGTCCGGCCCGGCGATCGCAAAACCCCGCACCGGCGACTGCGGCAGATTCGCGGGAGCGCCGGGAATTTCGGCTGCGATCGTCATCAAGCCATCCTCGGCGTGCCGGAACGTTAGGCGCACGCGGTCGCCTTCCTGACGCAGGTGCTCGAACACCGGCCCCTCCGCCGGCCCTGTTTGCCCGTAGACGCGTGCGGCGGCGAGGCGCGCGAGCCGCTCGCCGACCGGCTGCTTGTTCGTCGGGTGCAGGTCGCCCTGGTCGGGAATCGCCGTGTCCGTGTTTACCGTCACAAATACGTTGGGCAGCGCTTTCGCCACCGCAAACTGTTGCTCGCGCACCCACGGCCACGTGCCGCCCACCGGCTCCTGGGCAATGCGTCCCCGCCCCTTCCAATTGGGCAGACCGACGACGAGGAAAGGAAAATCGCCGACGCCAAAACGCGCGCGCCAGTCGGCAATCAGTCGGGCGAGCACGTGCCCGTAGTCCGCGGCGACGAGGTGCGACTCGCCCTGGTACCAGACAGCGCCCTTGATCGGCAATGCGGTCAGCGGGGCGATCGCGCCGTTAAAGCCGCCGGTGGGGCGCATCACGGCGTTGTCCGGGCGGGGCAACTCCTTGAGCACCGCAAAGCCTGCCGGAAAGTCCTCCGGCAGCGGCCGGCCGCGTTTCCGCGCCTCGGTGGCGGCGTTTTTCCATTGCCGGAAACGTTCGCTCAACGCTTTCAGGTCCACGGGGGCTCCCGCCTCGTCGACGTAGCTCGCGCCTTTTCCTCCGGAGCGAGCCGCGCCCGCCAGTTTGACGTGTCGATCGAGCCAGTCCCACGCTTCGAGGTAAGGCCGCGTGTACGGATGGGCGAGTTGGGCTTCGCGGCTCATCCAGACCTCGGCATACGATCCGCTGAGCGAGGAGCCCATCAGCCCGATCGGCACGCCGATCTGGCGGTGGAGGTCACGCGCAAAGAAGTAGGCGACCGCGGAGGTTTTCGCCGCCCGCTTGGGACGGCACTCCGCCCACTCTCCCTGCGCTTGCTCGCGCGGTTCCCTGGCGGCGTTGAAGTGCACGCCGAAGATGCGGATTTCCGGATAATCGGCCGCGGCCGCCTCCTGCGCGCCGTCCTTCGCCTTCGCCAGTTGAAACGCCATGTTCGATTGGCCGACACAGAGCCACACGTCGCCGACGAGGATGTTCTGCAGCTCGACGCGGCTGGCGCTCCCCGCGATCGTCATCGTTCGCGGTTCACGGCTGACCGGCAGCGGATCCAGGGTCAGCATCCACCGGCCATCCGCACCAGCAGCGCCGCTCTTTTCCTGGCCGGCGAACCGCACCGTCACGCGCTCGCCCGGATCGGCCGCGCCGCGCACGCGCACGGGCTGCTCGCGCTGCAGCACCATGTTGGAGCCGAAAACGGAGTCGACAGTGACTTTGCCCCAGGCCGGCGCGACCGAGAGGCCACAGGCAAGCAGCACAACACAGAACAGTACGATGGGATTCATTCGTAGGTGGTGAAGCGCCGGGCAGCCGAAGCTCCGCGGCGGAGCGGACGGTCTGCAGCGCGGGACGCAACGCCCCCGACGGGCGTTGGGCGGAGAGGACGCTGCGCTTTCGTCAATGCCATCGGGCGGTTGCACTGGGATGAGCCTGGGCATCACCACTGCTTGCGCGAACGCCCGGACCATTCGATCGTGTATTCGGTTTTTACCGACGCCGCGGCGGCGCCGCCGCTGAGCAGAAGCCGGTTCACGGTCGCAGGCTGCTCCTGGCGGTTGCGGTATTCCGGATGATCGAGGCCGGTTAGCACCGTGCCATTGGAGGGAGTCAGCCGGAGCCGTCCGGCCTCCGTTGCGATCCACGCCCCGGTCGCGCCACAGTCCACACGTCCGTCGGCGACCACCGCGGATTCAAGCGTGCCCTCACCCTCAAACTCGGCCTCGTCACGGACGATCAGCCGGCCGGCCCGCCGGTCGAATATGAACGTACGGATCAGGCGCCGGCAGCGCGCCTCCGCCGGATAACTCTTCGCCAAATCCATCGCAAACTCCACGCGGTCCGCCGTGAGCTGCGTGCGGATCACCTGCGCATCGAACGGTTCGCCCGCAGCCTGTTCGAAGCCGTTCACCCGCGGCACGGAATGGCCGGCGGAGCGCGCCGCGAGGAACGTGTAGCGCTGCTCGTTGAAGTAGTCGCGGACGTATTCCGGCGCGCCGATCTCCATCACCGCGGGCGCGCCGTCGACGTGCAGGATGAAGGTGCCGCAGTCGTTGTGATTGTGATGCTCGTGATTGCTGCCGGCTTTGGCGGCGAACTCCCAGTAGCGGCCGTGGTCGTCGGCGCCCCGCGCCACGAGCGCTTCATAATCCGGAAAATACACGTCCTCCGATCCGACTTCCCTGACCGAAGCCGCCGTCAACGAAGCCGGGCAACGCAGCACCAGCCGGCTGAGGAAAAAGAAATCCGCCCGGCGGTCGTCGGCATTGAAACCGCCGTCCCGCAACTGTCGGTAGGAATCCGCCGCGCGCGCCTGCAACAACGGGCTGTCGAGCCGCGCGCCC
>DASWVO010000351.1:0-5450 GCA_036406235.1 Opitutaceae bacterium | reverse complement strand
TCGTACAATGCCTGCGCAATCTGCAGCGTGCGGCGGGCGGAGAGGCCGAAGCGGTTGTTGGCCTCGCGCTGGAGTGTAGTGAGATCGTAGAGACGCGGCGAAGCCTGGGTGGACGACTTCTTTTCCTCGCGCACCGCGGCGGGCGGGCGTCCCTGACAGGCCGCGAGCACGGCCTCGGCGAGGGCCTTGTCCCAGATGCGATCGATGCGGTCGTGCTCGTCGTTCTCGGCCTTGCGGAAGTTGGCGCGCTGATACACGCCCTCGTAGCGGCCCTTCGTGATCTCGAAGGTCGCCGTGACGCGCCAGTAGTCGCGCGGCTTGAAATTGCGGATCTCGAGCTCGCGGGCGAAGACGATCGCGAGGGTGGGCGTCTGCACGCGGCCGACGGAAGCGACGTTGCCGGCCTTGGAGCCGAACATGCGCTTGGTGATCGCGCGCGTGCCGTTGATGCCGATGAGCCAGTCGCTCTCGCTGCGGCAGCGCGCGGCGTCGGCGAGGCCCTGCATTTCGGAGCCAGCGCGCAGTTTTCGGAATGCCTCGCGGATGCCCTCGGGCGTCATCGTCTGCATCCACGCCCGCTTGATGGGCAGTTTGCTTTTCGTGAGCTGATAAATATACGTGAAGATCAACTCGCCCTCGCGCCCGGCGTCGCACGCGTTGATCACCTGGTCGATGTCTTTTCGCGCGAGGAGCTTTTTCAGTTGGTCAAGGCGATCCTTGGAATCGGCGATTGGCTTGAGGCCGAACTTTTCGGGAATGATCGGCAGCGTCTCGAGCCGCCAGAAGCCGTACTTTTTCTTGTCGATGTCCTCCGGCATCTCGAGCTCCACCAAGTGGCCGACGGCCGACGAGATCACGTACTCGTCGTTTTCGTAGTGGTCACCTTTCTTGGGGACTTTGCCGAGGGCGCGAGCTAAGTCGGCCGCGACCGACGGCTTCTCGGCGATGATGAGGGACTTCATGTGGACGCGAGCGGTTATGCGGCGCCTGCGGTGATTTCAAGGATTAGTTTTTACACACGTTCGTTTGAAATGCAAAAAGAGGAGGTCGTGTGGGGGCTTTGCGGGCGGTGCGTTTCGGACCATCGCATCCATGACTCGGGCTCGGAAGCGGGGCGTTTCCCAGACGCGACGTCGGGGCCGCCGGCCGACGCGCATCGGGGGTGGGCGAGAACAAAAAAGGCCGCGGACAAAGCGTCCGCAGCCTGAAGGGGATCCAAGGAGCGGCGCCCCTCGCGCACTCAACTCGCGGCGGCGAGCTTCGGCGTCTCGGCGAGGGCGCTGTCGAGGGCCTTGAGCAGCTCCGCGATGGTGGCGTCGGTTTCGTCGCCCATGTTGGAGATGCGGAAGGTCTTGCCCTTGAGTTTGCCGTAGCCGCCGTCGATCACGAGCTTGTGCTTCGACTTGAGCGTCTTGTTCAGCGCGGCGAGGTCGATGGCCTGCGTGTTGGCGAAGCAGTTCAGCGACACCGAGCCGTAGCCCTCCTTCGGGAAGAGCTTGAAGCCCTTGCCGAGCACGAAGTCGCGCACGGTCTGGTTGAGACGCGCGTGGCGGGTGTAGCGGTTCTCGATGCCCTCGGCCTTGATGTCCTCGAGCTTGGACTTGAGCGCGTAGATGTGCGGGATCGTCGGCGTGCTCGGGGTCATGCCGTTCTCGTGATTCTTCTGAAACTCGATCAGGTCGAAATAATAGCCGCGGCCCTCGGTCTTGGCGGCGCGATCGAGCGCGCGCTTCGAGACCGACATGAGCGCGAGGCCGGGCGGAAGCGCGAGCGCCTTCTGCGAACCGGTAATGAAAATGTCGATACCGAGCTCGTCCTTCTTGATCGGCAGGGCGCTGAACGAAGAGACGGTGTCGACGATGGAGATGACGTCGGGGAATTCGCGTACGACCGCCATGATGGCGGCGAGGTCGCTCATGCAGCCGCACGAGGTCTCGTTGTGGATGAGCGTGATCGCGTCATAGGCGCCGGTGGCGAGCTCCTTGCGGACGGCCTCCGGGTCGACGGGCTGACCCCAGTCGAATTTCAGCGCGCCGGCCGGCTTGCCGCAGCGCAGCGACACGTCGTTCCACTTGTCCGAGAAGGCGCCGTTCATGCAGTTGAGCACCTTCTTCTGGACGACGTTGCGGATGGCTCCCTCCATCACGCCCCACGCACTGCTCGTGGAGAGATAGACCGGGTCCTTCGTGTAGAAGAGCGCCTGGAGTTCAGGCTGGATGGAGTTGTACAACGCCACGAAGTCGGTGCTGCGATGGCCAATCATGCCTTGAGCCATGGCACGCAGCGTCTTTTCCGAGACGGCGATGGGACCGGGGATGAACAGTTTGTAGTTCATGGGAGAAAGGGAAGGTGTGATCTAAATTCGAAACTCGAAGTCCGAAATCCGAAACAAGTCCAAATGAGGGAAGTTCGAAAAATTCGAATTTCGGAATTCGGATTTCGAATTTCCCGGCTTCGCCGGGTCAGGCCGGGCGCTTGATGATCTTGCGGTTCGCGTCGCCGAGCATCACGACGCGCGGCTGCCAGGCGGCGGCTTCGCGTTCGTCGACGACGGCGAACGACATGATCGTGAGCAGATCGCCGCGCTTGCCGAGGTGCGCGGTCGCGCCGTTGAGCGAGATCGTCTTCGAGCCGGCGGGGGCGGGGATGGCGTAGGTCTCGAAGCGTTCGCCATTTGCCATGTTGCCCACGAGAATCCGTTCGAACTCCCGCAGCCCGACGATGTCCATGAACTCCCGATCGATTGCCAGACTGCCCTCATAGTTGAGGGAAAGGTCGGTGACTTCGGCTCGATGAATCTTGGACTTCAACAGATTGAGTTGCATGGAACAGAGAGCGCCGCGATAGAGAACCGCCAGCAAAGCCGCCGGGCCCCCGCGGCGTCAATGGCCAATCCCTCTCCGCCGCGCATGTCCGTCAGTTGGTTCAGGAAAAAACTCAACGCGTTCGAACAGTTCACGATCGATGTGATCTTCGGGCGCCGGGATGACGCGCCTGCGGTGCTGTTCGCCGCTTTTTTGCAGTCACTGTCCTACCTGTTCAGCGGCATCGCGCAGTCGCGCCTGTGGCTTTATCGCAAACGCATCTTTCATGATCAGCCGCTGGGCTGTCTCGTCGTCGTGGTGGGCAACCTCACCGTCGGCGGCACGGGCAAGACCCCCGTCGTGGAAAAATTCGCACGCGCGTTGCGCGACCGCGGACGCAAGGTCGCCATCCTCTCACGCGGCTACAAGAGCAAGGCGCCGCCGTTCTGGAAAAAATGGTGGTTCTGGCTCACCCACACGCAGGAGCCGCCGCCGCGCATCGTGAGCGACGGCGAGCAGGTGCTGCTCGATAGCGAGCAAGCCGGCGACGAGCCCTACATGCTCGCCCGCAACCTCCCCGGCGTCATCGTGCTCGTCGACAAGAACCGCGTGAAGGCCGGCATGTATGCGATCAAGCGGTTTGGCTGCGACACGCTCGTGCTCGATGACGGCTTTCAGTACCTGCCGCTGAAGGGCCGGCTCAACCTTCTCCTCGTCGACAAGACCAATCCTTTCGGCAACGGCTTCCTCCTTCCGCGCGGTCTGCTCCGCGAGCCGGTGAAGCACCTCAAACGCGCGAGCTACGTTTTCCTCACCAAGTCCGACGGCCGCCGTGACAAGGAGCTCGAGGAGCTGATCCAGCAGCACAATCCCGGCGTCGACATCATCGAGTGCGCGCACCGGCCGCAGTACCTGAAGCGCTTTGGCGCCGAGGACGGCCCCGACGGACGCGAACCGCTCGAGTTCATGCGGGGAAAGCGCGTGATGGCGTTCAGCGGCATCGCCGTGCCGGAGAGTTTTGAGAAATTCGTGCGCGATCTCGGCGCCGAGCTCGTGTGCGTGCGCCGGTTTCTCGACCACTACCGTTTCGGCAAGGACGACCTCGAGGAGATCTTCGAGGAGGCCGTGGCCAACCGTGTCGACTTTGTGGTGACGACGGAAAAGGACGCCGTGCGCATTCCCGACGAAATGATCTGCCCGGTGCCGCTGTACTATCTGCGACTGGAGATCGACATCATCCGCGGCGCATCAGACTTCGATGAGGCGGTGGGGCGTATCTGTTTCCCGGCCAACGGGAGCGCAGGGCGGCGGTAGCGGCTGGCCATGCGGGTCGGGCTTTACGCCCGACATCCGAGAGCGAGTACGCTGCGCTCTTGTCGGGCGTAAAGGCCGACCCACACGGAGTAAGGGATCGGAGCCGGCCAATTCCCCCTTGCGACCGCGGCGGTGGATCGCGTTAGTTGCCCGACACCATGATCATCGACCCACGTTACACCGCGCTGGCGGCCGGCCTCACGGGATTTTCCTGCGCGCTCAAGAAGGGAGAGCGCGTGCTCATCGATGCGTTTGACGTGCCGGACGCGATGGTGATCGCGCTCGTGCGCGCCGCCCGCGCCCGTGGCGCCATGCCCTACGTGAACATCCATCGCGCCCGCGTGACGCGCGAGCTCATGCTCGGTGCCGATGAAGCGCAGTACACGCCCCACGCCGAGGTGGAACTGAAGCGCATGGAGCACATGGATGCCTACATCGCGTTGCGCGGCTCCGAGAATATCTTCGAGAGCTCCGACATCCCGACGGCGAAGGTGCAGATGGTCTCGCGCATCATGAAACCCGTGCTCGATCACCGCGTGAACAAAACCAAATGGGTCGTCCTGCGCTGGCCGACCTCCGCCATGGCCCAGCAGGCCGCCATGAGCACCGAAGCGTTCGAGGATTTTTATTTCAAGGTCTGCACGCTCGACTACGCGCGCATGATCCCCGGCATGAAGGCGCTGAAGGCGCTCATGGACAAAACCGATCGCGTGCACATCAAGGGCCCCGGCACCGACCTGACGTTTTCCATCAAGGGCATCGGCTCCCGCGACTGCGGCGGGCTGCGCAACATTCCCGACGGCGAGGTGTTCTCCTGCCCGGTGAAGGACAGCGTCGAGGGGGTGATCCAGTACAATGCGCCGACCGTTTATCTGGGCACCTCGTTCGACAACATTCGGCTCGTATTCAAGCAGGGCCGCATCGTCGAGGCGACGTCGAACAACACGAAACGCCTCAACGAGATTCTCGATAGCGACGCCGGTTCGCGCTACATCGGCGAGTTCGCGATCGGCTTCAATCCCTACATCCTCGAACCGATGCGCGACATCCTCTTCGACGAGAAGATCGCGGGCTCGTTCCACTTCACGCCCGGCCAGGCCTACGAGGGTGTCGGCAATGGCAACAAGTCGCAGGTGCACTGGGACATGGTGTGCATCCAGCGGCCGGAGCACGGCGGCGGCGAGATCTGGTTCGACGGAAAGCTCATCCGTAAGGACGGCCTCTTCGTCCCGAAGTCGCTCCAGAAACTCAACCCCGCCTACCTGCTCGGGAAGAAGTAGGTTTTGCCCATGGAACACACGGAAACGTGAACACGAAGGAAGGCCACGGTTG
>DASWVO010000350.1:0-11931 GCA_036406235.1 Opitutaceae bacterium | reverse complement strand
GTGATCTCCGTCTCCCATCCGCGCTGATCCCAGACATGGTCGCCGAGGGTAATCGCGTCCACGCCCGCGTCGAGCAGCGTGCGGGCGATGCCACCGGTGATGCCCGCGCCGGCTGCTGCATTCTCCGCATTGGCGATCACGAAATCGAGTCCGAGCTCGACGCGGAGCCGTGTCACCTGCGCGAGCACGATCTCGCGCCCCGGCCGGCCCACGATGTCTCCGATGAAAAGCAACTTAACCACGGCCCCACAGAGGAGCGCGGACGCGGCGGAGACCAGACTTTATTGTCGCGGCGGGCGCGGAGTGAGTCGATGACGCGGTCGTCGGCTCGTTTCGCGAATCTTTCTCTTTCTTCTTTCGCTTTCGTCAGAGGCTCGTCCGCAGAGGGAGAAAGGAGAAACAGAAAGGGCACGAGGGGGAGCGCGACATGGACACCGCCCGCGCTCCAGTGGCCTTTTTTCCACGCTTGCCACTCCCCTGCAGCCTCGGCTTTGTTGGTCCCCCTTTGTCCCGTAAACAACCATGAAAACGTCCTCCCAGCCCACCTCCTTTCCCCAGCCCGAAATCGGCCGCGAAATGAAGGGTGCCGACGTCGTCGTCGAGTGCCTCATTCGCGAAGGCGTGGACGTCGTTTTCGCGTATCCCGGCGGCGCTTCGCAGGAACTGCACCAGGCGCTCGCGCGCACCGACAAGATCCGCGTGATCCTGCCGCGTCACGAGCAGGGCGGCTCCTTCGCCGCCGAGGGCTACGCCCGCGCGACGGGCAAGGTCGGCGTGTGCATGGCCACCAGCGGCCCGGGCGCCACCAATCTCGTTTCCGCGATCGCCGATGCCTACATGGATTCCACGCCCATGGTTGCGATCACCGGCCAGGTGTTTTCAAAGTACATCGGCAAGAGCGCGTTTCAGGAGACCGACTTCTACGGCATGACGCTGCCGATCGTGAAGCACTCCTACCTCGTGTTCACCGCCGCCGATCTGCCGCGTGTGTTCAAGGAAGCATTTCATCTCGCGCGCAGCGGGCGGCCCGGCCCCGTCGTCATCGACATTCCGAAAGACGTGCAGCAGGCGAAGCTGACGCCCGTGTTTCCCGCGACGGTCGAATTCGCCAATCCCTACATCGCGCAAAAACACGAGGCGACTGACGAGCAGCTCAAGCACGTGCTCTCGCTGATCGCGGATGCGAAGAAGCCCGTCCTCTACGTGGGCGGCGGCATCATCTCCGCCGGCGCGCACGAAGAGCTCAAGACCTTCGCCGAGAAGACCAACATTCCCGTGGCGACCACGCTCATGGGCGTGGGCGCCTTCCCGGAAACGCATCCACTCTCGATGCAGTGGTTTGGCATGCACGGCGCCGCCTACGGCAACTGGGCCGTGGACCAAAGCGACCTGCTGCTCTGCTTCGGCGCCCGCTTCGACGATCGCATCACCGGCGACGCGCAAAAGTTCGCCGGGCACGCGAAGATCGTCCACATCGACATCGACTCGTCCGAGCACAACAAGAACAAGCGCGTGCTCGCCCCGATCCAGAGCGACATCAAATACGCGCTGGGCCGCATGAACGAGTTGATCGCCGCGCTCAAGTTCACCGCGCCCGACACCTCCCCCTGGCACACCCAGATCGCGCAGTGGAAGAAGGATCATCCGTTCGACAGCCAGGCCGGATTCGGCAACAGCCCGCACATCCTCCCGCAGGAAGCTGTCGCCGCCCTCTACGAACTCACCAAGGGCGACGCGATCATCGCCACCGGCGTGGGCCAGCACCAGATGTGGGCCGCGCAATTCTACCGCTTCGACCAGCCGCGCCGCTACATCAGTTCGCTCGGCCTTGGCGCAATGGGTTTTGGTTATCCCGCCGCGATGGGCGCCAAGGTCGCGTGCCCCGACAAGCAGGTCATCGATATCGACGGGGACGGCTCGTTCATGATGAACATCCAGGAGCTCGCCACCTGCCACATCGAGAAGATCGCGGCCAAGGCGATGATCCTGAACAACCAGCACCTCGGCATGGTCGTGCAGTGGGAGGACCGCTTCTACGGTAGTGTCCGCGGCAATACGATCCTCGGCGACGAGAGCAACGTCGGCGGCCCCGAGAACCTCGCCGGCCTGTATCCGGACTTCGTCAAGATCGCGGAGGGCTTCGGCGTCAAAGGCCGCCGCGTGCACAAGAAGAGCGAACTCAAGGAGGCCATCCAGGAGATGCTCGACCATGACGGCCCCTACGTGCTCGACGTGATCGTGCCCTACACCGAACACGTGCTGCCGATGATCCCGGCCGGCAAGACGGTGAAGGATATGATTCTGAAATAAGTGCGCTAAGCCGGCCGCGCTTCCCGATTCAAATCCCCGCTCACGAAACGAGCGGGGATTTTCATTTCCGCGAGCGAGGGTCGCGAGATGCTCAACGTCCCCACGCCCTTGGCCAGGCGCCGGAGTTCGGCGCGCGCCTCGAGCCCGTTCATCCACCCAACGAAAGCCGGCACGTCGAGCTGCATCAGCGGCGTGAATACAATGAACCAGTCGTCCGCCTGGGCGCGGAAGCCCGGCGGCACGAACGCCGTGCGCCCGTAGCAGCCCACGCCGACGCGCACGAAGACAATCTCGCCCGCAGCGAGCACCGCCTTCTCGCGAAACATCGGCCCCGCCGTCTCCACGTAAGCGACGTCCGCGTCCAGCCGCAGCCCGCCCTCGGGCCGGAGATTCTTGGCGCGCAGCAGCAGAATCCGATCCGCCGCCGGAGCGTCGAGCAGCGCCCGTTGCGCCCCGTAGCGCGCGAAGCCGGTGCGCAGGCGAAACACGTCGCCCAACCGCACCGTCTCCCCCGCAACACCGCCGCCGGCTGCCGGCGAATGCACATGGGGCTGCGCCTCGGGGCGCCAGTCGGAAAGGTCGGCCAGGACGGCCGCGGCACCGCCCGCGTCTTGAAGATCGATTTCCTCGATCCGCGCGAGATCGTCGCACACATGCAACCCAGTCGGCTCGCGATACGGCTCGTTCGCCGCGGGACGGTGCTGTACGACAAGCACGCTGGTCTTCGCCGCCGTGGCGACGCTGAAGATATTGCGCGGCAGGCTGACGATCGCCTCCACGTGCGCATGGCGCAGCAGCCAGGCGCGCACCCTCGCGAAGGGTTTGTTGCTCAACGGCCCATCCGGCAGAATGATCGCGATGCGCCCCCCGGGCTTCGCGAGCTTCAGGAAAAGTTCGAGAAACAGGACCTCGAGGCACTCCGAGCGTTTTCCCGCGCCGAGGTCGAACTCGCGCAGCACCTCGCGCCGGCGCTCGAGATGTGCCTGCGCGCTGAATGGGGGGTTGCCGATCACGACGTCAAACGTTCCCCATTGCGGGCGCAGGGCCGTGAGCGCGTCGTCCTTCACCGCCCGCGCAGCGCCCACGAGCGCGTCGAGATTCGCGTGATAGGCCGGATCGATCTCGCAGCCGAAGACATCGGCGTCGGCAGGCGCATTGCGCAGGAACACGCCGTCGCCGCAGCTCGGGTCGATCACCCGCTGGCCGGCGGCAACACGGCTCCATTTCAACATCGCCCGCGCGACCACATCCGGAGTGAAGAACTGCCCGATCACGCGCCGACGGGTAACGAGCGCCAGCCAAGACGCAATGCCAGAGCGCGTGACGCCCTTTTGCGAACGCCCAAGGTAGCGCGGTGCTTCAGCCGGCGCTCGTTGCGCTTTCGAGCGCGGGCTGAAGCACCGCGCTACCTTGGGCTGCCGCCATGCAAAACGAATAACAGTCTTGGCCGTAACGATGCAGTTGGAAATGACGTTGCTTGCGATTGCCTCGGAAAATCGCGAGCAAGCTCACTTCCCACAAAATTCCAACTGCTTGGATACGGCTTAGGTTTTCGCGGAGCGTACCGAGCGAAGCGACAGCCGGCCAAAACCTATTTCTCTTGCATCACATACACGCCGTCCCACTCGGTGCCGGGGGGCTCGGCTTCGTAGCGCGCGACGATGCGCTGGTAGGCGAGCGAGGGATTGCTCTTCACCCCGGGCGTCCGGCCGGGCTGGTTGGGCTCCAGCTCCGCACTCTGCCCAAACAGCCGTTTCGCCGCCGTCCAGTCGCGCGCGTGGTAACGGGCCAGCGCCTGCTCAAACAGGCCGAGGCACTCCCGGGTCCCGGCGCCCACCTGCTCCTTCAGCCCCACGATTTCGTAAATCGGCACGGGCTGCGAACGGCCCATTACGACGATGCGCCCGAGCGGGCGAAACACCACGCGATCCCCGCCATGCCGCTCGCAGGCGCTCTTCGTCGCGTCGGTACATAGTGAATACACACCCCAGCTCTTCGCACCGCTTTCCATGCGCGCGGCCAGGTTCACGTTGTCGCCCATCATCGTGTAGTTGAAGCGGGTGCGACTGCCCATGTTGCCGATCGTGGCGAGGCCGCTGTTTAGGCCGATGCGCGATTGCATGGTCCGGACGACCTCCGGCCACCGGTCGCCCTCGGCCTGCCACTTCGCCCGCAGCTCGCCGATTTTCGCGTGCACGCGCAACGAGGCGATGCACGCACGGTAGGCGTGGTCCGGCAGCGCGATCGGCGCGCCGAACATCGCCACCACCGCGTCGCCGATATACTTGTCCAGCGTGCCGCCTTCCTCCTGCACGATGTCGGTGCAGGCCGTGAGATACTCGTTCATCAGTTCGACAAGCTTCGCCGGCGGCAGCTTTTCGGCGAACGTGGAGAACGACTGGATGTCGCTGAAATACGCGGTGATCTCCACCTCGTGCCCGCCCAGCTGCGGGTCCTCGCCCGACTCCACCAGGCGCTCCACGAGCTGAGGCGACACGTAGGCGCCAAACATGCCCTTGATGCGCCCCTTCTGCTTCTCCTCGCGGATGACCTGCCAGAGCAGTCCGCCAAAACTCGTCGTGAAGGCCGCGCCGACGGGCGCGACGACCGGCAATACCAGATCGAGCCGCGCGAACGCGATCAACGCCGCAACGACGTAGCCGCCCAGCAGGGCGACCGCCAGCAGCTTGGCCCGAAGGCCGTGCGCGCCGCCGGCGACCGCGAGCAGCGTCACCGCCAGCGTGAGGACGAGCGTCAGCACCGCGGCGGAGGTGGAACCGAGGTGCTGCAGGCAACGGCCGGTGAGGATCGTCTTCACGAGATTGCCGTGCAGGCCGACCTTCGGCACCGGCTGCCGATCGAACGGTGTCGGCGCGAGATCCTGCAGCAGCGGATCGGTCGGGCCGATCAGCACAATCGCATCACGGAATGCTTCGAACCAGCGCGCCGCCTCCGCCTTTTTCGCTTCGTCGTCGCCGTCGAGTTCGGCCGCGTTGAGCAGGACATCGGCGAGGCTCACCTGCAGATCATGCGCCGGGCTCGCCCAGCGGGTGAACCAGTTGACCTCGAGCATCTGGCCGTAGCGCAGCGGCACGGTCGCGGCGGGAACCCCGTCGTCGCGGACGAGCCTCAGCACATCGCGCTCCACCCGGATCGCCGACTCCGGCAGTCCGAGTGCGAGACGCGCGAGTTGCACCGACAGGTGATGATACGTGCGCACGGGCGTCTGCGCGAAGAGCGGCACCCAGCGCGGACTGCCCCCGCCGCCGAGTTCATAATCCACGTCGATCAGGCCGAGCGTGCCCCACGTCCGCAGTTCGCCACTACGCCGGTCGATTGCTTCGCCGACGATCGGAAACGGCGGCTGCTCCGGCAGGTCGTTTTTCGCCGGATCGGTGAATCCATAACGCAAATACGGAAAAATCCGCGGTTTCTCCTCGGGCTGAAAAATGCCCTGGCCGCCGCTGTAGTTGGCGGCCAATACCACCGCCGGAAAATCGCGCGCCACGCGCCCAAGCGCGAGATTGCCCTCCTGCACGTTCTCCCGCGGAACGAGGGCGGAGAGCGCCAGATCCGAAAACACGAAATCGAAGCCCACCGCGCGCGCGCCGCCCGCCGTCAGGAGCGCCCGCGCCGCCGCGGCGAATTGGGCGCGGTTCCAGGGTTTTTCGCCGATCGCCAGCAGGCCACGCGTGTCGAGGTTTACGTAGGCGATCTTGACGGGCGCGGTCAACTCGCCGCGCACGCGATAGCGCCAGGCCAGAGCCCAGTCCTCCGCGCGCTCAAGGTGTCCCGTCCAACTCAGCACCCACCACAGCAGCGGCACGGGAAACAGCAGGAGAAATCGCCAGTCGAGCCGGGTCTTGGGTTGCGCCACGCCGCCGACGCTAGGCGGACGACACCGAAACAAAAGCGGAAAGAAAACCGCGACGGCCTGCGACCCTGTCCATACCGTGGAATGGCAGGACGAACCGTCCCGGTGAGCTGCGGCTCGGCGGGACGCCTCGCCCTACCTCCCTCACAGCCCCGCGCCGGGCGTCGTTGCGGGCGGCGGCGCGACGGGCGGCGGCGGTTCGGCGATTTGTTTCGCGATCGCCAGCGTCGTGGGCTCGGGCGGGTTTCCCTCCCCTTCCCCGGTCGGAGGCGTCTCCGCCGGGGGACTGCCACTCGAAGCCTGGGGCACGACCATATTCGGCACCGCGCTGAGCACCTCCTGCGTCGCCGACATGATGATCTGCTGCGTCGACGCCGGGATGTCTTGCGTCACGATCTGCGGCGGCGTGGTGACGGTGATCGCGCCGGTGATCGGATCCACGCTCACGTTCACTTCGACCACGACCTCGCGACCGTCGGCGACCGGCACGGCCCCTTCGGCACCACCCTGCATCTGCACGTCGATCAAGCCCTCGGCGGTGCTGACGCTGAAGAGCATGCGGTTCGGATTGGCCGGATCGGGCCGGAAAACGATGCGGAACGTCGTGCCGCGAATGCCGGCTGCGCCCACGGGGGTCGTGACTTCAAACGTCGAGCCTTTCGCCGTGTCTAATTTCTTTACGTTACCGACGAGCTCGCCGCGGGTGAGATTGAGTTTGGTCGTGGAGGCCGACGGCTCGGCCGTCATGTCGGCGACCTTGAGATCCATCGCCTCGAACGGGTCCTGCAGGAACGTCTCGATATCGAGGACCGAGTCTTCGCGGAGATTGATCGTCGAGCCGTTGGAAAACACGAGGATCACGCTGCCGCCCTTGCCCGTGGTGACGATCGTGCCGGCCGTGATGGTGGCGTTGGCGACCGCGGCCGTGGCGATCCCTGTGTCCTTCGGCGTGAGGGTCACCTGCCCGGCCACGCGCGCCAGCACGATGCGCCCGGGCGCCGAGGCCTGGGCCTGAGCCGGGCTCGCCAGCGCGAGGCAAAACCCGAGCAGAAACACCCAGGACAACAGGTTTTGATGCATAGTCGAAGCGCGCGCGGTGACTCACTGGCGGGCCACCCATTTTTCGCGCAGAGTTTCGGCAGCGCGATTTCCCGGGTCAAGGCGCAAACAGGTTGTGAGCGCCGCCCGCGCCAACCCTTGCGTCGCGGGTTTCAGACTCAGGTGATACGCCTGATAATACCACGCCCGCGCGCTGTGCGGCGCGAGCTCCAGCCCTCGCGCAAACGCCGCGCCGGCGTCCACCCAGCGTCCCTGCATGTCGAGCGCCACGCCAAGGCGCCACCAGAACTCGGATACAACCGGCGCCAGCGCCACCGCCCGCCGCGCCGCCGCCTCGGCGTCACGCCCCAGCGCGAGCGTCTCCGCCGGCTCATGACGCGCCGCCAAAGAGAGCGCGTAGGACAGGTCGGCCCAAGCCTGGGCATTGCCGGGATCAAGCAGCGTGGCACGGGCAAAGGCTGCGCGCGCGGCCAGCACGACGGACTTCTCGTCGTCGGTCGTTCGCGATTGCTCCGCGTCCGCCAGCGTGTCGATCCGCCGGCGCGCTTCGTAGCGCGCGGCCTCGGCCCGGTCGTGCGGCAACACCAGACCAAACGTGACGGAAACCACGGCGAGCGCTGCCACCCCCACCACAACCCTCCCCCGCCAGCCCGTTTCCCTCTCCGGAACAGGCCACGCGCGCCGCACCGCTTCGGCGGCGCAGACCGCGACGGCGAGCGCCAGCGCGGGAATCTTCAGGTGAAAATCGACGAGGAGCGCCAGCGCGAACGCTCCCAGTCCGACGAGGATGGCGCGCGCCAACCCCGCGGATCGCGAATCCGTCTCCGGCGCCCGTCGCGCCGCGCACCAGGCCAGGATTGCGATCGCCGCAGCCGCGCCAAACAGAAGCGCAAAGCCTGCCACGCCGTAATCGCTCAGCGTATTCAGATAATCATTATGCGCCCAGTGCGGTTCATCGCGGTAGTTCTCGGGGCGGTGGCGCTCGAAGAGCACGTTGTAGCTGCCGGCCCCGGTCCCGAAGACCGGCGAGTCTTGAAACAACCGCCACGCACCGCGCCACATGATCGGCCGCGTGCGCTCGCCCGCGTCGGCCGCCAACGCTTCGAACCGCGCGCGCACCGGCGCCAGGGCGAAATAAAGCGCGAGACCCGCCGCGAGCGCGCCCGCCGCGAGCCCTCCCGCCGCGCCGAGCCGCCACATCCAGCGTTTGCCCCGAGCGAGCAACGGCCACGCCGCCAACGCCACGCCGAGCGAGAGCCACGCGCCGCGGCTGATCGTCAGCACCAGGCCCATCAGGTAGATCGCTGCCAGCCCCGCCGCGAGCAAGCGGGGCCCGCGCGGTCCCGCCGGGGTCAGCGCCCCGACGGCGGCCGGCGGGATGAGCAACAACAACAGCGCCGCCAGGCTGTTCGGGATGCCGAACGATCCGCTTGCCCGCCCGACGAATTGCGGGGCCTGCGTGCGACCGAGCATCAACCAGCCGGGCTCCACGAAGCGCTGATACACCGCGAGTCCCACCGCCACGACGCCAACACCCGCGAGGGTCGCGTGCACGAGCCGGCGCGGGCCGGGCGCAGCCAGACCATTGAGCGCGAGCCAGAACATCGCCGCGAGTTGCAGCCACCCAAACCAATCCGCCCAACCGAGCCAGCCGACCGGCGTCACCCCGAGGACGTTGCCCGCCGCGTAAGCGAGAAAGGGCAACAACAGCCAACCCGCGGGGTGCACGCGCGGGCGCGAAAGGAATGTTTCCTGTTGGGCGGACGAAACAGGATCATTGGGGAGCGCGACCGTCCCGCCCGCATGCCGCTGATTGCGGGCGGGACGCCCGCGCTCCCACGGGAAACCGCCGCCGCTTCCCAGCATCCGCCCCAGCAGCCACAGCATCAACGCCGCGAGCGTCAGACTGCTCGAGACCAGCTTCGTTTCCGGCAAAAAACCTCCGAGGCACAGCGTCGTCCAGCCGACGTTCGCCGCGAGCAGCCACGCCAGGGCCCAGTCCCAGGCGGAAGCGCGTTGGCTGAGGGGCGTCGAGGTAGGCATGTGTCGTGCGGCATGAAAGAAGTCGCGCCGGCATATTCAAATGCGGACTGCGGAATGCCCAATCTACGCTTACCTCATTTCGCTCGCCGACTTCATTCCGCACCCCGCAATCCGCATTCCTCCCACGCCGCATTCCACAGAAGCGGCTCGCCCGCCGCTGTGATTCGTTCCATAAAGCGGACCCGTTGTCGCGCTGCCCGCGCGCGTTCCCTGGCCAACCGCCCCCAACCCCGTCCGTTCCCATGACCCCAAAGGAAATTGTCACCTTCGCGCAGGAAAAGGAGATCAAGATCGTCGACCTCAAACTCTGCGACATCCCCGGCACGTGGCAGCACTTCGCGATACCCGTGTCGGAGCTGAAGCCGGAGATCTTCGAGGAAGGGCTCGGCTTCGACGGCTCGTCGGTGCGCGGCTGGAAGGTGATCAACGCGTCCGACATGCTCGTGATCCCCGACCCGGCGACGGCGTTCATCGATCCGTTCGCGGCGAGTCCGACGCTCTCGCTCACCTGCGACACGCACGATCCCCTCACCCGCGAGCCGTACGAGCGCGATCCGCGCGGCATCGCCAAAAAAGCCGAGGCGTATCTGAAGAGCACCGGCGTGGCCGACACCGCCTACTTCGGGCCCGAGGCCGAGTTCTTCATTTTCGATAGCGTCAAATACGACACGGGCTCCAACTTCTCGTTCTACGAAGTCGACTCCGCCGAGGGCACCTGGAACCGCGGCCGCGCCACCGAGCCCAACGGCACGCCCAACCTCGGCTACAAGATCCGCCACAAGGAGGGCTACTTCCCCGTCGCGCCGACCGACAAGCTCATCGACATCCGCAACGAGATGATCCTCACCATGCAGTCGCTCGGCATCGCCATCGAGCGCGAGCATCACGAGGTCGCGACCGCCGGCCAGGCCGAGATCGATATCGTATTCGATTCTTTGCTACGCACATCGGACAAGATGACGCTCTACAAATACGTCGTGAAGAACGTGGCCTGGAAATACGGCAAGACCGCGACGTTCATGCCGAAGCCGCTCTTCGGCGACAACGGCTCGGGCATGCACACGCACATGTCGCTGTGGAAAAAAGGCCAGCCGCTGTTCTTCGGCAACGGTTACGCGAACCTCAGCGAGATGGCGCTGCACTTCATCGGCGGCATCCTCAAACACGCGCCCGCCCTCTGCGCGATCTGCAACCCCACCAACAATTCCTACAAGCGGCTCGTTCCCGGCTACGAGGCGCCCGTCAACCTCGCCTACTCGGCCCGCAACCGCTCGGCCTCGATCCGCATCCCGACCTACAGCCCGAACCCGAAGGCCAAGCGCATCGAGTACCGCACGCCCGATCCCGCGGCCAATCCGTACCTCGCCAACGCCGCGCTGCTGCTCGCCGGACTCGACGGCGTACTCAACCAGATCAATCCCGGCGAGCCGCTCGACAAAAACCTCTACGAACTCCCGCCGGAGGAACTCGCCCAGGTGCCGCACGTGCCCGACAGCCTGCGCGGCGCTATCGACGCGCTCGCGGCCGACCACGCGTTCCTCACCAAGGGCAACGTCTTCACCGAGGACTTCATCAACAACTTCCTCGCGATGAAGAAGGCCGAATACGACGCCGTCCGCCTGCGCCCGCACCCGTACGAGTTTCACCTGTATTACGACGTGTGAGGGCACGCCGTTGGGCTGTAACAAGGAGCGGCGGTACTCCTGCCGCCGTCTGAAATTTGGCCAATTCCGATCGGTAGCGCCTAACCCGATTCATGGCGCGGGCCGCCGGCCCTCGACTCGGAACACAGCGGGCGCAGGCTGAGCCGCCGCGCTCCCTTCAGGCCGTCGCGGCGAGTTCGTCGCTCGCGTCGTCCGCCATCGGTTCCTCGTCGCGTTTAGCCTCCGCCCCTCCGGGCGCGGGTTGCGCCGCGAGCGCGCTGACCCACGCCTCCGCGAGCGAGTCGGCCGCGTCGCGCCATTCAAACCCCGGCGCCGAAGCGTAGATCTCCTGCCCGATCACCGCCTCGCCGGCCGCATTGCAACCGGTCGCCTTGATGCAGAGCTGGCCATCCGCGAGCGGAAAACCCTGCAGCAGCAGGCTGCTGCCGTCAGCGCAAACCATCCGGGCCCGCCCGGCGGCGTAATTGGCCTGACGCCGCGTCGGCGCCGCCACAAGCTGCGGCGCGCGTTCGGCGACCGAGTCTTCCACCAATTGCAGCAGGGAGAGCAGACGCATGGCTACGAGGAGAAACAGATCACCTTCCCTTCGGCAACCGTCTCGTAAACTGTAGGAGAACCTCACCCAGCCCGGCTGGGATCCGCGCTGCGACCGGGCCGCTGCGGCGGACGCATTCCCATCGGCCCGCCCGAGGTCGGGCCTGCCTTTCCAGACGCACCTCCGCAAGTTCATGACCGTCTCTAGGTTTTTATCCTCACCGCCGGCGGGCTTTTTACTCTTCAACCGAGGCCGGCAATCTGTTTGCGTGCCTCCCTTTGCCCGCAGAGCCCAGCACTTTTTCAGCACCCATGTCTCTTGAGCGCATTCTGGTCGTCGACGATGAACCCCTCGTGCAGCGCACGCTGGAGGATCTCTTCCGGAGGCGAAAAGTCAGCGCAGGCGTCGCCGGCACCCTCGCCGCCGCAGAGTCGCTGCTTGCGAAG
>DASWVO010000349.1:0-5214 GCA_036406235.1 Opitutaceae bacterium | reverse complement strand
CGGGTTGTAAGGATTGCCGTCGATCTTCGTGAGGACGCCGTTCTGGAACTTCGCCTTGATGCCGCAGCCGGTGTTGCACTGCAGGCACGCGGTGTGAATTTGGTTCTCGGCGTCGATGAGATCGTAGGGTGCGTCGGGCCGGTCGCTGTTGAGAATGGCGCAGCCCGGCCGCGCTTTTTCACCCGCCCACGCGGTCGCGCCGCTTGCGCCGGAGAGCAGGCCGAAGAGAGCGCCGCGGCGGATGAAATCGCGACGGGAAGTGGCGGAAGAGGTGGCGGGTGTGCTCATGGGGAATCGCGGAAGATCTTACTTGGGATCGAGGTAACGGTGGGCAGCGAAATTGATGCGCCGACCGATGACGAAAATGGCCATGCCGATGGCGACGCAGAGCAGGCCGACGTAATACTCCATCGGGGTCGCGTGGTAGATGTAGTTGAGGCGCTCGTCCTGAAAGGCCTCTTGAAGACCTTTGAGTTCGCCCACGGCCTGCCCCGGAATAAGCACGTTGAGTCGCGCGCTCAAAAAACACACCGCCGTGAGCAGCGCAGCGATCGTCCAGCCCGCACGCCACCGCGAAACGAGAAGCGCGAGCGGCACGAGCCCGCCGGCGAGCAGATGCACGATCCAGAACACCCACCAATAGGGTCCGAACAGCATGAGGTGGAGGCCCGGCGCGTGGCTGGCGGGGTTCCAAAACGCGATCGAGATTTCGGCAAATTCAAACACGAAATACAGCACGATGCCGCTGATCACGACAACGCGCAGGCGGCGGATGATGGCGTGCTCGTTTTCGAGTTCCTGCCCGGTCAGGGGACGGTTCGCCGAGCCGTCGATCAGGATGCGCGCCAGCATGAGGAGCGCGGACCCGGCCGTCAGTGCCGAGAGCTGGAACATCAGCGGAAGAAGCGGGCTGTGCCAGTGGCCCTTGGCCCCGACGACACCGAAAAACGCACCGCTCTGACTCGGAAACAGGACGGTAAAAAGTGCCGCCAGGCAGATCAGCGGCTTCAGCCATCCGCTGCCGCGCGCCCGATAACTCAGCACCCAGATGCCCGCGGCGACCACCAGGTAGGCGGAATACATCCACGAGTTGAACGCCATCATGCTCGAAAAACTCGGGTGCAGGAAAATATTCCCGAAGCGCCATTCGTGTCCCAGATCGAGCCATACGGCGAAGAACGCCGGCAAGATGCACGCCACGCTGAGCACAATCATCTGTCGCAGATTTTTCTCGTCCGCGAACCCGCGCCAGCCGAGCAGATAACCGAGCGCGCCGAGCGTGAACACGCCGCCGGCTAGACCGACGCCGTGAAAATAGATTCCGATCCACAATCCCCACGGCACATATGAACCGTAGCCGGCGGGCAAATGACCTTCGAGGAACCGCAGCGCCAGCCCGTAGATCCCGACTGCGGAGAAAAGGAGAAACGTCCACCACAGGATCTGACGCCAGGGCAGGCTATGCGAGAGATAGGGGGTGCGCGCGGGAAGTTCGGCGGAAAACAGGCGCGAGAAAAGCGGATCGGAGGCTTTCATGGCAGTTGGGCGGCGTTCTCAGGCGATGTAGTGCACCGTGGGTTTGGTCCCGAGATGCGGCAGCAGCGTGTGCGTGGACTCCTTGGTGAGGAGTTCGGTGATCAGGCTGTCAGGATCGTTGGTATCGCCGAAATAAGTGGCGCGGCCGATGCACGTCGTGACGCACTGCGGCAGCTGGCCTTGATCCAGCCGGTGGACGCAGAAGGTGCATTTGCGGGCATTACCCGAGGGGCTGCCGTGAGCCGCGCGGTCCCAGTTTTTACCGTATTCGTGGGACGGCGCTTCTTCGTAAGGCATGATCTTGCGCGCCCCGGCGAGGAGCGGACGGTTTTCGCCAGCCGGAGCGCCGGCGGCGACACCCGCGGTGTAGTCGCGGCCGAAGTCACTCGTGCGCGCGCCATACGGACAAGCCGTCAGGCAGTAGCGACAGCCGATGCACTTGTCGTAATCGATGGTGGTGATGCCGTCGGGGCGCTTCCAAGTCGCATTCACGGGACAGACCGGGACGCACGACGGCTCGTCGCATTGCATGCACGGCCGCGGCGTGAAGCGCAGCTTCACATTGGGAAATACGCCCGTTTCCTCCTGCACGACCGGACGGTAAACGACGCCGGGAGGGAGCTTGTTTTCCGCGACGCACGCGATCGTGCAAGCGCTGCAGCCGACGCATTTGCGCTGATCGATGATCATGCCCCATTTCCGCTGCTCCATCGGTTTCTCCATCGCGGTGGCGAGATCGCGCTGCATGCGCACGAGTGGATCCTCGTTCGCAGAGGCCGGAAGCGACGGCAGCGCCTTCAGGTCGCGGATCGAATCGGGGCCAATGGGATCCGCGGGTGGATCAGCCCGGCGGGCGTGAAGCGCGACACCGGCACTCGCGGCCGCACCGGCGCCAACGAGCAGCGCCGCGCGCACAAACTCGCGGCGGTCCATCGCCGGGCGGTTTGCAGTCGGAGAATCGGGGGCGGGTTTTTCAGCATTCATGACAGCATTCGGTCTGGGGAGTTGAGTGTCGGGATCGACCACGGCGCGGTCGGGTTCTGAGCGCGATTACGTCAGCCAGCGTAGCTCTGTTCAGCTCGCCAATGATTTCCTTTCGCACCCGGGTCCAAAAGGCGCCGGTCGGGCAGATCCCGGTGCCGGTGCAGTCGGCCATCCCGAGCAGACACTCGCCTAGCCAGCGCTGACCCTCGACGGCTTCCACGATCTGGAGCAACGAAATCTGTGCAGGCGGTCGCGCCAGGGAGATGCCGCCACCCACACCGCGTTTGGCCCTGACGAGGTTCGCACGCACCAGTGCATTGATGATCTTGGCGAGGTAGGGCCGTGGCACCGACGCGCATTCGGCGATATGCGCGATCGACTGACATTCGCAGCTTGGATTCTGCAGACAACCGAGCGCCTGCATGGCATACCCGGTCGTTTGGGAAAGGCCAATCATCGGAATTGATGACAAGCTACTCCACAATCAATTCGGCGCCTGCGCACAGGTTGTCGGAGTCCGCGCGTTTGTTGCCGCCAGTGATGGCGGAGAACCATCAGCCGCCGCCCCTGCGCTGGCGGAGAATTACCCTAAGGCTTAGCCGAGCGCCCGGCCGTCGCGCAGACCTGCGGCGTAGGCGTCGAACACCCGCTTCATCTCGTCTCGCACGCGCCGAAACTCGGCCACGATCTGTTCTTCCGTTCCTTCCGTATGTCCAGGATCGGTGAATCCCCAGTGGTAGCGGGTCGCTTTGCCGGGGAACATCGGGCAGGCGTCGTCCGCGTCGCCGCAGACCGTAATGATCGTCGCGATTTCCCGGTCGAAGAACTCGCTCACCTGCTTCGAGCGATGCCCGGAGATATCGATACCGATCTCCTTCATCACTTGGATCGCGCGCGGATGCACGACCCCGGCGGGCTTCGATCCGGCACTGCGCACCTCCACGAGATCGCCCGCGGAGGCACGCAGCAGCCCTTCGGCCATCTGGCTGCGGCAGGAGTTTCCGATGCAGAGAATTAGGACGGTTGGTTTCATAAGAGGCTGATTAGCCTAGGCTGAAGAACTGAGCGATGGCCAGCACGGCCACAAAGCCGGCGAATACGCGCTGCCAACGCAGGCTCACGGTTTGGACAAACGTATACCGTGCGCCCATCGCGACACCGACAAGCGCGGCGCCAAGCGGCAAAAGCGCGATCGGAGAAAACTGCGAAAAGGCCGTCCCACACGGCAGCGGAATCAATGCCGTCAACGACGGGATGATGCTTGCGGCAGCCGCAGTCGCGGCGGCGTGCCGCACGTCCATGCCTGCGACCACCAGACCGGGCATCAACGCAAAGCCGGGGCCGATTCCCGTAAACCCACCGACCAGGCCTGCCGGCGCAGCACCGAAATAGAGTACCGTCCAATTAATGTGCGGCAACGCATGCCCCCGCGGCGGACGAAGGAAATGCAGCACGAGAAAAAGTACGGCCGCGAGATACGCGTATGCAGTGATGAAGCTCGGCACCGATCGATCTGCCCAGGCGGCAAATGGCGCGACGACTCCGGCGACCGCGCTGAGCCCGATCGCGTGTTTCCAAGAAATCAGTCGGGCAGGGGCCAGCACCGCCACGATCACAACGCAGCTAAGCGCGTTAAGTGTCAGGCTTATGACCGGCAGATCGGAAACCGTTTCGCGCAACACCAACGTCAGGACGGGCGCCGACACGACACCCAGACCAAGCCCGAATACGCCCGCGGCCCAGCCCAGGATCGCAAGCGCAAGTGCCAGGATTGCCGTCCCTCTTGTTGTCAAATTCATAGTTGGCTCACACAGCGATCAATCGGGCAGGTAGGAATCTAGTCGCTTTTCGAAGCGACGGACAAATCCGAGATCTTCAATCACGGTCTGTCCGTCCCTGCCCTGCACAAAGCGCACGAAGTCCCTGGACGCTTCCGATTCACGAGCCTTGTTCGTGAGCAGCCGAAGCGTCCGGGCATACGGATACCAGCCCTCGTTCACCACGAGCGCTGTAGGTTCATATTTCCCGATCGGCACGGCTCTGAGACCGTGGAGCTTTGCCAGATTCATACTCGAATAGCCGACCGCGCCCGGCTCGGCTGCGATGGCCTCCACCAGTTCGGCGTAGGTTTTGAACAGCTTCGCATCGGAAACATAAGGCTGGTTGGCCATCGCCAGCTCGCGAAAGCCCAGATGCGTCCCGGATAACGGATCACGGATCATCACGCGGATCGGCAGATCGGGGCCCCCTACCGTCTGCCAGTTGCGCACCTGGCCGGTGAATATTCCGGAAACTTGCTCGGGCATCAGACGCTCCACCGGATTGGATTCCGGAACGATGACCGCCACGCCGTAATAGCCGATGACGTATTGGTTGATTTCAAGACCCGCTTCCCGCGCTTTATCCATCTCCTCGGCGCTCAGTTTCCGCGAGAGGGCAGCGATATCGCACTCTCCGGCCAGAAGCGCGGCGGCGCCCGAATTGGATCCTCTCGATTCCAGCGACAGGATTACGTTCCGCTGGTTCTTTCGATACTCCTCGATCAACCGAGGTGCCAGCTCCTCGCCGAAGGTATTGGAACCCTTGATCGCGAGGGCACCGGAGAGAGAGCCCGGAGGTGCGTGTGGCTCGCCTGAACATCCACTGAAAAGGCTGGCGAGGGCCAGGCTGGTGCCGCTCCAGAGAACGGCGATG
>DASWVO010000348.1:0-17622 GCA_036406235.1 Opitutaceae bacterium | reverse complement strand
TTCGACGACGTGCGCGTGCGCCGCGCGCTCGCGCTCGCGATCGACCGCGAGAGCCTCGTGAGGCACGTGACGCTGGCCGACGAAGCGCCCGCCTACGCCCTCATTCCGCCCGGCACCGCGGGTTATCAAAGCCAGCACCACCTGCAGGGGGATCTGGCCGAAGCAAAACGTCTCCTCGCCGAAGCCGGTTATCCCGACGGCAAGGGGTTTCCGCGGATCGAACTCCTCTACAACACCCTCGAAAAACACCGCACGATTGCGGAGGCGATCCAGCAGATGTGGCGCAAGAATCTCGGGGTCGACATTGGGCTGTACAACCAGGAGTGGAAGGTGTACCTCGACTCGCAGAAGCAGATCGATTTCCAGATGCAGCGCGCCGGCTGGATCGCCGACTACGCCGACCCGCACGTGTTTCTCGATCTCTGGACGACGGGCGGCGGCAACAACAACACCAACTGGGGCAATCCGGGTTACGACTACCTGCTCTCGCAGGCGCTCAACACCAAGGACACCGAGGCACGCTACGCCGTTTATCAGGAGATGGAAAAAATCCTGCTCGATGAACTGCCGGTCATCCCGCTCTTTTTCTACACGAAGGCCCGCCTGATCAGCCCGAAGGTGAAGGGTTACCACACGACGCTGATCGACGACTACCCGTGGAAATACGCGGACGTGGAGCCGTAAGGGAATTTGTAGGGTCGCCCCACCGGAGAAAGGCGCATCCCGGACGTTGCGTTGCGTTCTTCCCTTTCTGCCTCATTCCCTTTTGCCTTACGTCCTCCCTTCCCTTTCCCGGCCATGTTTCGCTTTTTCGCATCGCGCCTGCTGCAGTCCCTGCTCGCGCTGCTCGTCATCATCACCGCCACCTTCTTCATGCTGCGCGCCGTGCCGGGCGGGCCGTTCGACTCGGAAAAAGCGACCACCCCGGAGATCAAGCGCAACCTGGAGGCGCACTACGGCCTCGATAAGCCGCTCGCGTCACAATATTTCAACTACCTGGCGGACCTCGCGCGCGGCGACCTGGGACCGTCGTTCAAGTATCCGAACCGCACCGTCAACGAGATCATCGCCGACAAGCTCCCCGTCTCGATCGAGCTCGGCCTCCTTTCCCTCGGCGTCGCCCTCGTTCTCGGCCTGCCGCTCGGTACGATTGCCGCGCTCAAGCGCAACACCTGGGCCGACTACCTCGCGTCGTCGTTCGGCATGGTCGGCATCTCGATTCCGACCTTCGTCGTCGGACCGCTGTTCGTGCTCATTTTCGCGATCGGCGCCGGCTGGTTCAACGCCTCGGGCTGGTATTCGCCGATCGACCGCGTGCTGCCAGCCGCCGTGCTCGGCATCGCCTACGCCGCGCCCATCGCGCGCCTCACCCGCGGCGGCATGCTCGAGGTGCTCAACCAGGATTTCATCCGCACCGCGCGGGCCAAGGGCGCCTCGGAGACGCGCGTGGTTTTCCGGCATGCGTTGCGCGGCGGACTGCTGCCGGTGGTCTCGTATCTCGGCCCGGCGGTGGCCGGCATCCTCACCGGCTCGTTCGTCATCGAAACGATTTTTCAAATTCCCGGCATCGGCCGCGAGTTCGTGAACAGCGCCTTCAACCGCGACTACACGCTCGTGCTCGGCACCGTCATCCTCTACGCCGCGCTGATCATGGCGCTCAATCTCGTCGTCGACGTCGTGCAGGCGTGGATGAACCCAAAAGTGAGGCTCGAGTGAAAGTTCGGCGCCAATCCATGGAAACGCGAAGGACGCGGAGAGCGCGGAGAATAATCTCGCCGTTGCAAAATTCTCCGCGTTCTTCGCGTCCTCCGCGTTTCAAACAATCAGCGTCGATTCGCGCAGATTAGCGTTCCATCGCAGATGGTCTCCACTTCCGCCGTTCCCTCAAACGCCCCCGCCGATTCCGAACGCGGCTCCTCGCTCTGGCACGACGCGTGGTTGCGCCTGCGCAAAAACAAACTCGCGCTCTTCGGCGGCCTCACGCTGGTCGTGGTCGCCCTCGCCTGCTTCCTCGGCCCGTTCCTGAGCCCCTACGGTTACGAGCAGACCAATCTCAATCTTGGTGCCGTCGCGCCCAACGCCCGGCACTGGCTCGGCACCGACACGCTCGGCCGCGACCTGCTCGTACGCGTGCTTTACGGCGGACGCGTCTCGCTCGGCGTCGGGCTCGCGGCGACCTTCGTCGCGCTCACGATCGGCGTCACCTACGGCGCGATCGCCGGCTATTTCGGCGGCAAGCTCGACGCGGTGATGATGCGCATCGTCGACATCATGTATTCGCTACCGTTCACGATCTTCGTGATCCTGCTCATGGTGTTTTTCGGGCGGGAAATCTACCTGCTCTTCGTGGCCATCGGAGCGGTCGAGTGGCTCACGATGGCGCGCATCGTCCGAGGCCAGGTGATGTCGATCAAGCGCATGGAATACGTCGAAGCCGCGCGCTCGCTCGGCTTCGGCAAGCGCCGGATCATCTTCCGCCACATCCTGCCCAACATCCTCGGCCCCGTGATCGTGTACACGACGTTGACCATCCCGGCCGTCATGCTGCTCGAGGCGTTCCTGAGTTTCCTCGGGCTCGGCGTGCAGCCGCCGATGAGCTCGTGGGGCGTCTTGATCAAGGACGGCGCGGAAAAAATGGAGGAGTTTCCGTGGCTGCTCGAGTTCCCCGGCTTCATCTTCTCGCTCACGCTTTTCTCGCTCAACTTTCTCGGTGACGGTCTGCGCGACGCGCTCGACGTCCGCGCCTCGAAGGACTGATCTTTCACCCCGCTCATGCGCCAACTCCGCCGTCTGCGTCCCTATTTCCGCTACCTCGCGCAGGTGCGGTCGTCGCTGGTCGCGGCGATCTTTTACGCGGTGCTCTATGGGGCGAGCAGCGGCGTCGGCATCCCGGCGCTCGTGCAGTATGTGTTTCCGCCGATTTTCGACCGCGACGGAATCGCGCTGCCGATGAGCACGGTCGTGTTGATCGCCGCCTGCATTCCCGTCGCGTTCCTGCTGCGCGCGCTCAGCGGCTATCTCAACAGCTACCACACCCAGCACGCCGGCGTGCGAATCCTCGAGGCGCTGCGCCTCGACTATTTCCGCAAGCTGCAGTTTCTGCCGCTGTCGTTCGTGCAGCGCCGCCAGACGGGCGACCTGCTCTCGCGTGGCATGGCCGACACCCAGCAGCTGCAATACACGCTCACGCTGCTCGCCAACGACGGAGTGAAGCAGCCCATCGTATTGCTGGGCGCGATCGGTTATCTCGCCTGGCAGGCCGTGGTCACCGACGGGGTCGCGCTCGTGCTGCTCAGCATGGCGATTGTCCCGCTCGCCGTGTTTCCCATCCGCTTCGTCGGTCGCAAGGTCGTGAAACGCGCGCAGCAACTGCAGGCGCGGCTGGGCGACGCGACCAGCGTGTTTTCCGAAAATCTCTCCGCCGCCCGCGAGGTGCGCGCGTTCAGCCTCGAGGAGCGCGAAACCGGCCGGTTCGCCGCCCTCACCCACGAACTGGTCGTCGCCCAGATGAAGATCGTGAAATATGCCCAGGCGCTCACGCCCGCCATCGAGTTCATCGCCGCCGCGGGCATCGCCGCCACGCTCGTCTTCGCCTACGGCACCGGCGTGAGCTACGGCACGTTCTTCGCCATCGTCTCGGCACTCTACATGAGCTACGAGCCGATCAAAAAGCTCGGCAACCTCAACAACGAGCTCAAGCGCGGCATCGCCGCCCTCGAGCGGCTCGAGGTCGTCCTCAACGAACCCATCCTGATCGCCGATCCCGCCAAGCCCGTCACCGTCGGCCGCCTTCGCGGCGAACTGGCCTTCGACGCGGTGACCTTCGCCTATCACGACGGCGTGCCGGCGCTGCGCGACGTCTCGATCACGATCCCGCCCGGCACAGTCTGCGCGCTCGTCGGCCCCAGCGGCGCCGGCAAATCCACGTTCGCCAACCTCGTGCCGCGCTTCTACGAGGGCGGCACCGGCTCGATCAAGGTCGACGGCATCGACGTGCGCGGCATGCGCCTCGCCGACCTGCGGCGCAACATCGCGATCGTCTCGCAGGAGCCGGTGCTCTTCAACGACACGATCTACAACAACCTGCTGCTGGGCCGCGCCGGTGCGACGCGCGCCGAGGTCGAGCAGGCGGCGCGCGATGCGTTCGCCCACGATTTCATCCTCACGCAGCCGCACGGTTACGACACGATCGTCGGCGAGCGCGGCGCCAAGCTTTCGGGCGGACAAAAACAGCGCATCGCCCTCGCCCGCGCATTCCTGCGCAACGCCCCGATGCTGATCCTCGACGAAGCCACCAGCGCGCTCGACTCCGAGAGCGAGGCCGCGATCCAGGCGGCGCTGCACAAGCTCGTCGTGGGCAAGACCGTGCTGATCATCGCCCACCGCTTCAGCACCATCCGCGACGCCTCGCTGATTCTCGTCTTCAACGAGGGCCGGATCGTCGCCTCCGGCACGCACGCCGAACTTTACGCGGCGAACCCGCTCTACCGGACGCTCTACGACCGCCAGCACGGCCACGCCTAGGCTCGATGGTGGGAGCGCGCAAGCGCGCGCCCCCACCCACCAGACGCTCCGCCCCGCAACGGGAACCGTTTCGTCCACAAAATCCGGGCGCTCGTGTCGCGGACCGGCGCCCTCCGCCCGGCGCGTGAATCTTTCGCGAGGCCCGCCTGTCACCCAGCAACCATCCCATGTGTGCTTCCTGTTCGCTGGCGTTCGCCAGACCGCCGCTTCGTATCCAACGGTCCGATACATTCATTCGCACCGGCGTCCGAAAACGCGCCGCCCGGGACTGAGGGCACCATCCGGGGAGCGAAAAATTTCCGGCAACCTTTCCTCGAGCCAGCCGTCTGAGAGCGTGCGCAACGTGCTTTGCAGGCGGGCCAGCAGCTTGTGGCTCCAACCCGCGTTTTCTGCTGTATGCATTCACCCGAGCACAAAGTTATCATCAGCGGCACCGGCCGTTCGGGCACGACCTTTCTCGTGCAACTGCTCACCGAACTCGGCCTCGACACGGGATATACCCGGGAGAGCTGGCGCCGCAGCTATTTCGAGCACTGCGCCGCGGGCCTGGAGCGCGACCTCGACGATCCGGCCAGCCCGTACATCGTCAAGAATCCCGCGCTCTGCGAGACGCTGCCGGCGATCCTCGCCCGCGGCTCCGTGGTGATCGATCACGCGCTCGTGCCCGTCCGCGCCCTCGAGGAGGCCACCCGCAGCCGCATCCGCGTGGGCGGCGACGGGTCCATCCCCGGCGGGCTGCTCGGCACATCGGACGAAGCCCGCCAGAAGGAGGTGCTCGCGGAGCGCTTTCACCAGCTCATGCACACGCTCACCGTGCACGACATCCCCCACACGCTTCTGCTTTTCCCGCGCTTCGCGACCGAGGCCGGTTACGCCTACGAAAAACTCGCGTTCCTGCGCCCCGGGATTTCCCGGGATGAGTTTCGCGCAGCGTTCGCACGCGTTGCCCGGCCGGAACTCATTCACGATTTCACCCGCTCGAGCGGCCCCGCCGAAACGGGTGCGCCGGCCCGGGCGTTTCAACGCCTCCACCAACGCAAACGCTGGCGCCGCCGCGCCCGCCGGTGGCTGACGGGCCTCTCCCTCGCCGCCGCCGGGGCATGGATGATCTCCTCGCCGGCGAGTTGGAGCCGGATCGCGCCCGCCGCCGTCTCCTCCGTCGCGCCGAGGGAGAATCCGATCATCGCCCGAGCGACCTGGAGTTTCAACCGGCCCGCCCGCGCCTCGCGCACCGCCGACGCGCTTTATCTCTCGCACGGCGCCGGGCCGTGGCTTGTTCCGCCGCCCGATTTTGGGCCTCCCCCGGGTTCATTCCGTTCCGTCCGGATCGCCCCGTAAGTGTCATGCCTCCGCAGTTACAGGCTGTCGCTCCCGCTGCCGCGTCCGGCTGGCGCCGCCCCGGACGAGCGCCGCTCGCCTCCGCGGCCGCGATTCCGTCGGTATTCAAACATCAGTTACGTTCTCCGCTCGTCAGCATCGGGATCCCGGCCTACTGCCGCCCCGCGCTCCTGCGGCAGACGCTCGCCAGCCTCGCCGCCCAAAGCGGCTTCGATGATTTCGAGGTGATCGTGTGCGACGATCTCGGGCTGCCGGCCACGCGGCGCGAGGTGGAGGCGTGTGCGCTGCCGCGCATCCAGCTCTACACGAACGCCCGCCGACTGGGCGCGGTCGCCAACTGGAATCGTTGTCTTCAGTTCGCGACTGGCCGCTGGATGATGATCCTGCACGAGGACGACACCCTTTACCCGTGGTATTTCTCCACCGTCGTGCACCGGCTGCGCGCGTCGCTCAGCGCCATCGCGATGAAATGCGTGAGCGGCTCCACCCCGCCTGCGCTACCGCGGCCGGAGCCGGATTCGCGTCTGCCGGCACGGCGTTACGAGCCGGCTTATTTTCTCAAGGGCGGGCTCTCGCCTTTTCCGGGCGTCCTCTTTCCCCGCGAGCTGGGCCTGCGTCTCGGCGGCTTCGACGAACGCCTCGGGCCTGTCGCCGACTACGATTTCTGGTATCGACTCGCCTGCGCCGGCGAGGCCGAGGTGCTGCCGCAAACCGGGGCATTTTACCGCGTGAGCGACGATCAATGGACGACGGAAGTGTGGCCGGAGATGTTGCGGAAAATGCACTTGCTGCGCCTGCGCATCGCCCGCGAGCAGTTTCCCCGGCACCAGCGGTTCGGCCGCTGGGTGGCTCGTTTTTTCACGCACCGCAACGCCCTCAGTTACGCGCGGCGCTTCGGCGACGGCTCGGAAGATCTCAAACGCGGACTTCGACTACGCCACATCCCGCTGCGGCGTCTGCCCAGCGGCTGGGTCTGGCGCGCGCTCCAACGCGCCGGCCGCCGGCCCCGGGCGTCGTTGTCGACTTGATACGAGCCGCCGCGGCGGCCAAATCTCCGGGATGCCCGCTTCGGCGCCCAGTCCCGCAGTCCCGCCCTCGCCCGGTCCGCCGCGGATTCTCATCATCCGCCGGCGCTATCTGGGCGACCTCGTTCTGCTGGGCAGCCTGCTCCGCAACCTCCGCCTGCACTGGCCGCAGGCCCACCTCGCCGTGCTGGCGGAGCGGGCGTATGCGCCCGTGCTCGCGCTGAATCCCGACGTCGACGCAGCACCGGTCCTGCCTGCCGGCGCGTTCGAGTGGCCGGGTTTCGTTCGCCGCCTTCGGGCTGGGCGCTTTACGCACGTGATCGACGTCGACAACACGGAAAAGACCGCGCTCGTGAGCGTCTTGAGCGGAGCGCGCGTGCGGGTGGCGTATGATCGGGAAGGCAACCGCGTGCGCAGTCGCTGGGCATATTCCCACTTCGTGCCGGTGAGCAACGAGGCCTATCACACGCAACACATCACCGAAACCTACCTCGCCCTCCTGCAACCGCTCGGCGTGCCCGTGCGGACGCGCGAGGTACGGCTGACGCCGCGCGGTCAGGACCTCGCCACCCTCCGTGCGCTCGTGGGCCCGCCGCGCGCCGACGCCACGCGACGACGCCGTTTGCTTATTCATCCCGGCAGCCGCAGCGCGTATCGGATGTGGCCGGCAGAACGGTTTGCCGCCGTCGCCGACCGCCTGCAGGACGCGCACGACGTCCAGGTGTTTCTCGTCGCCGGTGCCGGCGAGGCCGGGATCGCCCGTCAGATCAGCGAACATGCCAAGGCGCACCTCGTCGCGATCGACCGGAAGCTCAGCATCGGCGAATTCGCTGCGCTCCTCTCGGAGTTCGACCTGATGCTCTGCCACGACAGCGGGCCGATGCACATTGCTGCGGCGGTGGGCACGCCCGTCGTCGCGCTCTACGGTTCGCAACACACCGCGATCTGGCACCCGCTGGGCGAGCGCCACACGGTTCTCCAGCCCCCCCTGCCGTGCCGCTGTCTCGGGGCCGACGCGCCGGGGCCCTGCGTGCCCGGCGACTCTTATCGCAGCTACTGCGTGCGAAAGCTGTCTGTTGACACGGTTTACGACGCCGTGCAGCACGCCTTGCGCGGCTGCGCCTGACGGTCGCCTGTATCCATGCCGCCCCCACCGCCGAACCTTAGCGTCACTGTCGCCATCCCGACTTACAACCGGGCTCGATACCTGCGCCAGACGCTCGAGGGGCTCACGCAGCAGGACTATCCCGCGGCATTGCTCGAGATCCTTATCGTCGACAACAACTCGCCCGACGACACGCGGACGGTCGTCGAGTCGTTTCGCACCGCAGCGCACCCGCCGCGCTACGTGCACGAGCGGCAGCAGGGTGCGAACTATGCGCGCAACCGCGCAATCAACGAGGCGCGCGGCGACATCCTTGTATTCGGCGACGACGACATTCTCATGGAACGCGACTGGCTGCGCGCGCTGCTCGCGCCGTTCGAGCAGGATGCCGCCGGGCGCGTCGGTGCCGTGGGCGGGGAAGTCGTGCCGGTCTTTCCCGAAGGTTGCCCGCCCTGGGTCGAGCAGTTTCACGGTCCGCAGGCCCTGAGGCCCGACACCGGGCCGACCAGGCCCGGTCAGGTTCCGATGAGCGCGAATCTCGCGTTTCGTCGCGCGCTGTTTGCGCAACTCGGGATGTTCGACACCAGCGTCGGCCGGCGCGGCGGGCGGGTTTTCGGCGGAGAAGAAAATGTCCCCATCCAGCGACTACGGCGCGCGGGCTACGAGGTGTGGTTCGCACCGGCGGCGAAGGTCCTGCACCAGATGCCGGCGAGCCGCACCACGCTGCGCTATGTGATGCGCCACGCCTTCGACTCGGCGCGGTCGCGCGTCATCGGCCGCGTGAATCTCGAGCGTGAGGAAGGCCGCTCGTCGACGGGTTACTTGTGGTCGCGCCTGCCAGGCAACGTGCTGAAGGCGGTCGGCTTTGCCGTCGTCGCGCTACTCGCACTGTTCATCCTGCGCACCGGCGACGCGAAAAAGAATCTCGTCCGCGCGTGGCGCGCGTGCGGTTATCTCTACCAGATCCCGCGCACCCTGTGCGGGAAACTGTAGGGACGCACGATGCACTATCCCCAGGATCGCGCTGTGATTTGGGTAGGGCCCGACCTCCGGGCGGGCTGCATTAACCTCGCGCATGCCCAGGCGGCCCGCCCGGAGGTCGGGCCCTACCCTGCGACGAAAGCCCAAAACCGCCTTTAGCCGTGTCCGCGCTCCTCCCTCTCAGCGTCGTCATCGTCGCTCGCAATGAAGCGCAGAATCTGCCTCGTTGCCTCGCGAGCGTGCAGGGTTGGACGGCCGAGATCGTCGTCGCCCTCAACGACACGACCGACGACAGCGCGGCCATCGCCGGAGGTTTTGGCGCCCGGGTGCACGCGCTGCCCTGGCAGGGTTATCGCGACACGAAGAACGCCGCGCTTGCCCTCGCCGGGCAGCCGTGGGCGTTGTGCCTCGACGCCGACGAAGAAGTCTCGCCGGCACTGCGGGAAGCGATCCGTGCTTTCTTGCAACGCGCCGATCGCGACACTTGGGCGGGCGCACGTTTTTCCCGAAAAGTGTGGTTTATCGACCGCTGGATCCTCCACGGCGACTGGTATCCCGACCTCAGCTTGCGGCTGATCCGGCGCGACCGCGCGCGCTGGGGCGGCGACGCGTTCGTGCACGAAAAAATGGAGTGCGACGGCCCGGTCGTCACATTGCGCGGCGACCTGCACCATTATTCGTTTCCGACGCTCGCGAGCCACGTCGCGAAGATCAACCCCTTCGCCGACCTCTTCGCGCGTCAACAGCAGACCAAAGGCTCGCGCTTTTCCCTCGCCGCCACGGTGTTCCGCCCCGGGTGGCGCTTTTTCCGCGCCTACGTGTTGCGGCGCGGCTTTCTCGACGGATTCCCCGGTTTCTACATAGCCGTCGCGACGGCCTTCGGGGCTTTTGTCCGTTATAGCCGGCTTTACGAAGGCGAGCGTGGAAAAGCGCCGCCAACTGTGCATTCGTAGTTCTGGTGGCGGAAAAACAACCCTTCGAATTCAGCAAGCTCGCCGAGGAACTCATCGGCGACCTGCGCGGCGTGCCTTTTGAGGTTCCCCGCCGCCAAGTGAAGCGGGCGACCAAGCCGATGGCCGGCTTGGTGGAGGAACTGCTTCACAAGCACCAAATCGGCCGCGACTCGCCCGAGCAGACCATTCGCGACCACTGGCGCGACCTGGTCGGCGCCGCCAACGCCCATTATTCGCACGCCGCCCAGATCGACCCGCGCGGCCGACTGCTCGTTCTCGCCAGCCACTCGGTCGTGCGGAACGAACTCTTCTTGCATCGGCTGGCCATTGTGGAACGCATCCGCAAGCTACCCGGTTGCAATAACGTCCGTGAACTGATGGTGCGCACGGGATGAGCAGAGACCCGCCGGCGGCGCCGCAGAAAGTGCGCACACATTTCGCTTGCGCGGTGCGTCCGCGCTTGGGATACACACGCCTTGCGTTAGTGGAATTCCGTCGGTTGCGGGGTTCCACCATGTCTGGTCCGGTTTCCAGCCGGATTGGAACGGTGATACCGGCAAAAACCGCGGTTCTCCCCGTGGTGGATGCGGGTGGCACGGGGCCTGCAAAGCCCCCTACAGACGTGCAACTCAACGAAAAACCATCCAATGTCCACAGTCGCTAAACCCGAAATCATCGCAGAATACAAAACCCACGAAAAGGATACCGGCTCCTCGGAAGTCCAGATCGCGCTGCTCACCGCCCGCATCAATCACCTGACCGAGCACCTGCGCACGCATCGCAAGGATTTCCACAGCCGTCGCGGCCTGCTCCAAATGGCCTCCCGCCGGCGCAAGCTGCTCGATTATCTCAAGCGGCACAACCTGCCGAAGTATAACGAGCTGCTTCAGAAGTTGAACCTTCGCAAGTAACCCCCTTTCGCACACGGGCGACCCGATCCGCGGGTCGCCCGTCGTCTTTCCGACGCTCGCTGCCCGACCGGGACATTTCCGTTTGTTGCCACCGCCGCCCAGGGGGCCGGCGCCAAACGGAAATCTCTCGTGTCACACGAGGATGCTGAAGCTGGTTACCAGCCCAGAAAATAGAGGGCATGGCCCGGGTCTCACGACTTGGGCAATCTGTTAGGATTCGCCGATCTGAAGATCGGCGCCCTTGCCGCCCCAACCCCGAGCCATCCGCCACGTGTCGCGGATGCCACTCGCCTATCCGCGACACGTTACCGTTACGTCATATGAATCAGAAATATACCGTCGAAGTGCCCGGCTTGGGCATCAAGTTCTCCACGGGCTCCATCGCCCAACTCGCCAACGGCGCCGTCAATGTTACGGTCGGCGAGACCAATGTTTTCGTCACCGCCTGCGTCGCGCAGACGATGCGCCCGGGCCAGGACTTCTTCCCCCTCACGGTCGATTACCGTGAAAAATACGCCGCCGCCGGCCGTTTCCCCGGTGGCTACTTCAAGCGCGAAGGTCGCCCGTCCGAAAAAGAAATCCTCACGTCGCGCCTGTGCGACCGTCCCTGCCGTCCGCTCTTCCCCGAGGGCTTCCTCAATGAAGTCCAGATCATCGGCCAGCTCATGTCGGCCGACCAGCTCAACGAGGCGGATATCCCGATGGTCAACGGCGCCAGCGCCGCCCTCGCCATCTCCGACATTCCGTGGGCCGGTCCGATCGCCGCCGTGCGCGTCGCGCAGATCGACGGCCAGTTCGTCGCCAACCCGACGATCGAGCAGATGTTTCAAAGCACGCTCGACCTCATCTACGTCGGCACCGAGAAGGACATGCTGATGATCGAGGGCTCGGCCGATCAGATCCCGGAAGACCGCTTCATCGAGGCGCTCGAATTCGGCCATCAGGCCATCCAGCCGATCATCGCCGCGATCAAGGAACTCGTCGCCCTCTGCGGCAAGCCCAAGGCCACCTTCGCGCTCGTCGGCGCCACGCCCGAAGCCCGCGCCATTATCGAGCGCGTCGTCCCCGCCGAACGCATCACCGAGGCGATCTTCGGCAAAGAAAAGGCCGCTCGCGGCGCCGCCGTGAAGCTGCTCAAGGAAGAGGCCAAGACCGCCCTCCTCGCCGAGCTCGGCGAAGGCAAGTTCACCGACGTAGACCTCAACGTCGTCTTCGAAGACCTGCAATACAAGGCCTACCGCCACACCGTACTGGCACGCGGCGTTCGCGCCGACGGCCGCGGCCAGAAGGACATCCGTCCGCTGAGCGCCCAGGTCGGCGTCCTCCCTCGCGTGCACGGCTCGGCCATGTTCCAGCGCGGCGACACCCAGAACATCGCCCTCACCACTCTCGGGCCGACCAAGGAAGCCCAGGAAATGGACGGCCTCACCGGTGGCGCCACGTCGAAGTCATTCATTCTCCACTACAACTTCCCGCCATTCTCCGTCGGCGAGACGGGCCGCTTCACCGGCCCCGGCCGCCGCGAAATCGGCCACGGCGCGCTCGCTGAGCGTTCGCTCGTGCCGGTGCTCCCGCCCGAAGATGTGTTTCCCTACTCGATCCGCGTCGTGTCCGAGATCATGGCCTCCAACGGGTCGACTTCGATGGCGTCGATCTGCGGCGGCTGTCTCTCGCTGATGGACGCCGGCGTGCCGATCGTCGCGCCCGTCGCCGGCATCAGCTGCGGTCTGATGACCGAAAACGCCGCCGACGGCTCGATCGCCAAGTGGGTCACGATCACGGACATTCTCGGCGAGGAAGACCACTTCGGCGACATGGATTTCAAGCTCGCCGGCACGACCAAGGGCATCACGGGCTTCCAGCTCGACCTGAAGATCAACGGCCTGCCGTTCGAGATCGCCAAGACCGCGATCCACCAGGCGCGCGACGCTCGTATCGAAATTCTCAAGACGATGCTCGCCGCGCTTCCCGCGCCCCGCAAGGACCTCTCGAAGTACGCGCCGCGCATCCAGACGATCCAGATCGATCCCGAAAAGATCGGCCTGCTCATCGGACCTGGCGGCAAGACGATCCGCCGCATCGTCGAGACGACGGGCGCGCAGATCGACATCGCCGACGACGACTCCGGCAAGGTGTTCATTTACTCAAACAATGCCGACGCGATGAACCGCGCCGTGCAGGAGATCGACGCCCTCTGCGGCGGCGGCGCCCAGATCGAGATCGGCAAGATCTACACCGGTCGCGTCACCGGCACGAAGGAGTTCGGTGCGTTCGTCGAGTGTATGCCGGGCAAGGAAGGCCTCTGCCACATCAGCGAACTCGCCGATTTCCGCGTCCGCCGCACCGAGGACGTCGTCAAGGTCGGCGACTCGATCACGGTGAAGTGCATCGGCATCGACGAGAAGACCGGCAAAGTCCGCCTCTCGCGCAAGGCTGCGATGAAGGAACTCGAGGCGCAGAAGCAGCCGCCCGCCGCGCCCGCTCCCGCCGAAACCGGCACCACCCAGCCGTAATCCCTCCGCAGCTCGGAGCCGCGTGGCCACACGCGGCCGGCCTCATCTCCGACCGGAGACGCCCCGTGCGTCTCCGGTTTTTTTGGCTTCGTGTCTTTCCTGCCTTCGTGGTTCCTCCCTCCCATGCGCCTCCTCGCCACCAACGACGACGGTATCGATTCACCCTTCCTCCACGTCCTTGTGCACGCATTGCGCAATGCCGGCCACGAGCTCTACGTCGTCGCACCGAAGCAGGAACAGAGCTGGACAGGCGCCAGTAAATCACGGCACCGCCCGGTTGTCTCGGCCGTCGTCGACCGGGGCCTCGGCTGCCCAACCTGGACCGTCGACGGCACCCCGAGCGACTGCGTGAACATCGGGCTCGCCTATCTGTTGCCGCGTGCCGACGGGGCTTCGCGCGCTGCGATCGACGCCGTCGTGAGCGGGATGAACGTGGGCTTCAATCTCTCGCTCGGTTTCATCCTTGCCAGCGGCACGATCGCGGGCGCCTGGGAAGGCGCATTGCACGGACTTCCCGCCATCGCCTTTTCCCAGGACCTGACCCACGACGCGTTCGAGCACATCCGCCAGGGGCTCGGGCCGGACGATGCGCTCGCGGCCACACTCGCGATCTCCGCGGCGCACGCCACGCGCCTCGTCGACGAACTGGTGCCGCACACACCGCCACACAGCTTCACGGTGCACAATGTGAACTTCCCGTTCACCTGCCGGCCCGACACGCCCGTCGAACGCACCGTCCCCGCCCGGCTGCTCGTTGAAAAGCTTTTCGGTCCCGCGGCCGACGATGGAACGCACCGGTTCATCTACTCCGACAATTTCGAGGACGTTTCGCCGCGCGCCGGCGACTCGGCGCCCACGGATCGCGCCACGATTTTCGCCGGCAAGATCAGCCACACGGTGCTGGACTACACGAAACTTGGGTGGCTGTGAGAAGCGCCTGGGCAAATTGACGGCCAGGAGGTCTCCGCCCCCGTCCGCTTTTTCGACACGGTTTGCCCCTTTGCCTTTCGGCGCGATTGCGTTTCAATCGGCGTTCCATGATCGAAGTCCAGAACCTCACCCGCATCTTCCGCACCTATAAGAAACAGCCCGGCTTCTGGGGCGGCGTGCGTGGGTTGTTCAAGCGCGAGTTCGAGGAGACCGCCGCGGCCAAGGACATCTCGTTTCAGATCGCCGAGGGCGAGTTCGTCGGCTTTCTCGGCCCCAACGGCGCCGGAAAAACCACGACGTTGAAAATGCTCTCGGGCCTCATCTACCCGACGAGCGGCACCGCGCGCGTCGCCGGCTTCGACCCGAGTAAGCGCGAAAATGCCTACCGTCGCATCTTCGCCCTCGTGCTCGGGCAGAAGAACCAGCTGTGGTGGGATCTGCCGGCCCAGGAGTCGTTTCTCCTGCTGCGCCACATCTACGGACTGCCGGCCGAGCAATACCGGCAAACGCTCGATGAGCTCGTCGCCCTGCTCGGCGTCGGCCACAAGCTCAATGTGATGGTGCGCGAGCTCTCCCTTGGCGAGCGCATGAAGATGGAGCTGATCGCCGCGCTGCTGCACCGCCCGCGCGTGCTGTTTCTCGACGAGCCGACGATCGGCCTCGATGTCGTATCACAAAAGGCGGTCCGCCAGTTCTTGCGCGACTACAACCGCCGGCATCGCGTGACGATTCTTCTCACGAGCCACTACATGGCCGACATCAAGGAGCTCTGTGAGCGGGTGATCGTGATTCACAAAGGCACGAAGATTTACGACGGCGCGCTCGACCGACTCGAAACGAGCTCGGGCAGTCGCAAGAAAATCATTACGTTTCTTCCCGCGCTCAACGACGGCGAGACCTCGCGCAACGGTGCCTTCGCCGAAACCTGGCAGTCGCGTTATGGCGAGACGCAGCGCGAGCCCGACACGGGCAAGTTCACCATCTGCGTCCCGAGCGAGCAGGTCGTATCCGTGTCGCAGGAAATCCTGACGACCGGGCCGGTCGCCGACATCACAATCGAGGACGTTCCCCTCGAGGATGTGATCGCCGAGCTGTTCGAGTCGCGCTAACTCGCGGGGCTGCGAGCAAAAAGCACGAGCGATCGAATCACAGCGGTGGCCACGCTGGCGCCTGTCCGACCAGCGCCTCGACCAGCCGTCGTGTACCATCGATCAGAGACCGCGTCATTTGAACGAGGGATTCCGCCTCGAGACGAGGCTCGACTTTGATCAAGCACAGTTCCTCGGGCGGTAGGACTGTCTCGGCCCGACGCGCTCGGTGAAATGCCGGCAATCCACGGCGTTCACGCCATTCGTGCAATAACTGGATATTCGTCTCGACGACCGTTTGGTGCAGCATGCGCTGCGCGGCGATGAGTTCACCGCGCGAGATGCGTCCCAGCACCCATACAGCTTCCACATACGCCAGGTCGGCCATCTGCCTGACCTGCAGATCATCCAATCCCACGCGAGGCAATTCGCCCACCGCTCGGTCGTAGAAGCGCTGCCAGCCCGCGCCGCCTTTGACGACCACCTGTCCGAAGCGCATCACGTCGGTGAAATTCGCGAGCCCGCGTTCGAGCGCAGGCATCCGGCGGTGCAGTCCCAGATCAAAAAGCGCCCGCCCCAGCCGCAGCAGCGCATATGGCACCACGACGAGATCGAGTTCGCCGTGGTCGAAGAGAACCGTGTACTTGACGACGCCGCCTGGCACCGGACGACGCACATGAACACGCGCGGGAAAGTTTGGAACGCGCCGGACCCATGAGAAATCCTTGTAGTGCTTCGCCCTCGTGCTGACGATCTGCAAGTCGACATCGGACCACTCATCAGCCACGTGCTCGCCTCCACGTTGCCGTCGCGCTTGGGATCCGAATATCGCGGCCACGCGTATGTCCGGCGTGTTCCGAACATGACTCAGAATGGACTCGAGCAGCGTCACCATTTTCTTAGCGAGACGAGGATCTCCGTTCCCTCCAGCCCGGGTCCCGCATGGATCTCTCCGCGGTGGAGCCGGATGATTTCCTTTGCGATGAAGACCCGCAGGCGCCCCTGATTGGGCACCGTGTCCGGGGTCGACTCCGGCAGAATGCCTTCCAGTTCAAGCTGTCGGCCCTTAATGGATACAAGCGCAGTCAGTTCATCCCCCTCGCCGGTCGCACGAAGCTGCACCGCCAGCTCCTTCATGCCAAGATCGGGCCGATTTTCCGCCACGGTGCGCACGATCGCCTCAAGCGCGGATTCGACGAGTTTCGGTACCACGGCGAGAATCACCGGATCGGGTCCGACCTCGACCTTGACCTCGCAGCGCTGTCCGACGCGTTGCAGCGCTTCGCGCAGATCGGTCGGCAAGGAGGCGGCATCGGTGAACGTCGCCAGCTGGACCAGATCGCCATTGAGCTGTTCCAGGCGGGCGACATCGGCTTTGAAGGTTTGCTGCATCGCTACCGGTAGGTCGGCCCCGGCACCGGCGTGACTGACGGCCGCGAGCGACACGAGTGCATTGCCGATCTCATGATTCAATGTGAGCGCGAGGTCGCGCAGCAGCGCCAGGCGATCGTGCCGCGCACGGTGCGCACGATCATGCAACTCTCCGCTCGCTTCCTCCCAAAACGCCCATGCGCCACCCGTCTCACCGATGAGGCCGGCACTCGCCCGAAACGGCTGCTCCGCACTCGGCGCGATACGCCGGGTGTCACGCACCCGGCGCGCTTCGCCGATCAGCGCGCGGACAGCCAGAGGCATTTTCCGCGGCGGCTCCTCATCCGGCCCGAGAATCAACGTGTGCGGCAGATAGCGCTCCCCCAGCCGCGCGCGTTCGTAAAGCGCCCCGAGCCGCCCGAGTTGGGCGGCTTGAGCGAGAAACTGGCGCAGCAGGCGTGCGACAAAAACGGCACGGGATTTGTCGCCCTCGTCGTAGGATTGTCCGTCATCGCGCACGCCACAGGCGATCATCCCGATCAACGTTCCCTGGTCATGCAGCGGCACGAGCAAGCGAGCTCCCCACAAGGCGAGCCGGTTACGCACCGCGAGTTCCGCGATCGGATCGGCCGGCCCCGGCCAGTCGATGCCATCCAGCACGAGCGGATGAGCGCTCAGATATCCGACCACAGGATCGTTGAGCGGACAGAACGACGCCCCCCGATCAGCCCGAAACCCGCTCTCCTCTCGCAAAAAGAAGACGGTGTGCGATGCACGCAGGAGATAGCGGGAGGCCCGCCGAAACTCGGCCAGCAAGCGCTCCCGCGAGCCGAGATTCTCCACGGCGCCCTCCAGGAAATCCCAAAACTCGGGCGAGTCGGCC
>DASWVO010000347.1:0-37186 GCA_036406235.1 Opitutaceae bacterium | reverse complement strand
TCCCCGGAGCGGTTCATCGAAGTCGAGCCGGAAGGCCGCATCCGGACCTGTCCGATCAAAGGCACGCGGCCCCGCGGCGGGACGCCCGCCGAGGATCGGGACCGGGTGGCGGAGTTGTGCGCGAGTGCGAAGGAGCGGGCGGAGCTGCTGATGATCGTCGATCTCCTCCGCAACGACCTCGGGCGGGTGTGCGCGACCGGCAGCGTGCGGGTGGAGCGATTGCATGCGCTCGAGAGTTTCGCCACCGTACACCACCTCGTCGGCGAGGTGTCGGGCCGGTTGCGGCCCGAAGTGACGTTGGGGGCGTTGTTGCGGGCGGTCTTTCCTGGCGGCTCGATCACCGGGGCGCCGAAGGTCAGCGCCTTGCAGCTCATCGACCGGCTGGAGCCGCATCGGCGTGGGATTTTCATGGGGGCGATGGGCTACGTGAGCGGGCACGGACGGATCGATCTCAACATCGCCATCCGCACGATCCTGTCCCGGGGCGGGCAGGCGCATTTCGGCGTCGGCGCCGGGATCGTGTGGGATTCAGACCCGGCGGCGGAATACGCGGAAACGCTTGCGAAGGGGCGTGCATTGTTTGCCGCGCTCGGCGTAGCCTCTCCCGAACAGCTTCGCGCATGAAACGAGTGATCGACGGCCTGATTCTCCCGGCCTCGCCGTTTGGGCCGGATCACCTGCCGGACGGCGTGGCCGGGGTGTTTGAGACGGTCCTGCTGCGGGCCGGCGAACCGGTGTTTTTCGCGGACCACTGGGAGCGGTTTTCGCAGGGCTGCCGTTGGTGCGGACTCGTCGAGCCGACGGCCGCCGAGGAAATGAAAGGCTACTCGGCCATGCTCGCGGAGGCGAATGGAGTCCGTTCCGGTGTGCTGCGCTTCGCGACGTGGCGGCGCGACGATGGCTCGATTGGCTGGCGGATCGATGTCGATCCGCCGCGACCGCACATGGCGCAGGCGATGTTTCGCGTGAACTGGGGGCCGGCGTTGCCGCCGGCGGATGAGAATCGCGCGTTCAAGCACCTCGACCGGGGGCCTTGGCTGGCGGCGTTGCGCGCGAGCCGGGCGGCGGGCTGGGATGAGGTCTTATTGCGGGACACTTCGGGAAAACTCGTCGAAGGCGGGGTCACCAATGTGTTCTTCGTGCGCGACGGCCGGATGCACACCCCCGCACTCGAATGCGGACCGCTGCCAGGAATCATGCGCGCCCGGGTGCTCGAGCTTGCCCGTGCGTCAGGTTTGAAGGTGCGCGAGGGCCGTTTTGACGCGACGGATGTCACGGCGGCGACGGAAGTCTGGCTCACGAATTCGCTTATTGGGATACGGCCGGTGACGCTGTTGGCCGACCGGCCGTTCGCGACCGTGCGTCCGGTGCTGGACCGCTTGCGGAAGGCGTGGCGGGGGCAGTATGGCTGGGATCCGGTGGTGATTTCCCACTGAACGCCGCCAACTTTCCCCTTGCCTTCGCCGGGGGCGGTCTCTGTTTTCGACCACTCTTCCCATGCAAAAGACCAAGAAGTCCGTCGCCAAGCGCTTCAAGCTGTCCGCCAAGGGCAAGCTGATGCACCGCTCGCCGGGCACCCGCCACCTCGCTGCCTCCAAATCGCCGAAGCAGAAGCGTCGGCTGGGCCAGGCGAAGGCGTTGTCCGAAACGCATGCAGACGCCCTCAAGCGCTGCCTGCCGTTCGGCCTGTAACCTGCAGACCGCGCGCGATAAACGAAATCACGCCAGCCGGGTGAATCCTAACGAGACGACCGGGCGGCGACCCAAATACCAAAACTAACATGCCTCGTGTCACGAACTCCCCGGCGTCCCGCAAGCGCCGCAAGAAAGTCCTGAAATACGCGAAGGGCTATTTCGGCAACAAGTCGAAGCTCTTCCGTTACGCGAAGGAAGCTGTCCAGCACGCCTGGCAGTACGCCTACGCCGACCGCAAGAAGAAGAAGGGCAATTTCCGCGCCCTTTGGATCGTCCGCCTCAATGCGGCCTGCCGCAATGCCGGCATCAGCTACAGCCGCTTCATCGAGGGCCTCAAGGCCGCGAACATCGAACTCGACCGCAAGGTTCTGTCCGACCTCGCGATCCGCGATGAGGTCGCCTTTAACGCCCTGGTCCAGAAAGCCCAGGACGCGTTGAAGACCAAGGCCGGCGCCGCCAAGGCGAAGGCTTAAGCTCTCCCAAACGCGAGCCCAGGCGGCTCGCCTCCCACTCTGGAATCACGGAGGACGGGCCTCGTTAAGAGGTTCCGTCCTCTTTTTTTGCCCACGAAACCCACGAAAGCCTGTCTTAATTTCGTGTTCTTTCGTGGGTTTCGTGGGCATCTCCCTTCCTCATTCGTTCTCCATGCAAGACCAACTCTCCGCCCTCCTGGCCAAGGCTGCCGCCGAACTGCCGGCGTTGAAAGCGCGTCCTGAGTTCGAGGCGGCCAAGGCCCGCTACGTCGGCCCGCACGGCGAGCTCACCGCGCTCATGAAACAGATGGGCACAGTGCCCAAGGAGCAGCGCCCGGCCATGGGCAAGCTCATCAACGAGGCCAAGGCCCAGCTCCAGGGCCAGCTCGACGCTGCGCTCGCTCGCATCGAGGCCGGCGAACTCGCCGCCCAGCTCGGGCCCGCGGTCGACCCGACGCTGCCGTCACCCGACCTGCTGCCCGGCACGCGCCACCCGCTCACGCTCGTGCGCGAGGAGCTCAGCTCGATTCTGCGCAAGGTGGGTTTCACCGTCGTCGACGGCCCCGAGGTGGAGACGGAGTACTACTGTTTCGACGCGCTCAACACGCCCGCCGATCACCCGGCCCGCGACGCACAGGACACGTTTTATTTCCCCGACAACGCGCGTTTCGGCAACGTCTCCAAGAAGACGGCCGAGGAGAAGTACCTGCTCCGCACGCATACCTCGTCGGTGCAGATCCGCACGATGCTCAAGGGCAAGCCGCCCATCCGCATCATCGCGCCCGGCCGCGTGTATCGCCGCGACACGGTCGATGCCACGCACTCGGCGAACTTCCACCAGGTCGAAGGCCTCTACGTCGACAAGGGCGTGACCGTGCGCGACCTGAAGGCGCTGCTCGATTACATCTTCCAGTCGCTGCTCGGCAAGGACACGAAGGTGCGCTTCCGCCCGCACTACTTCGGCTACACGGAACCGAGCTTCGAGGTGGACCTCTCTGCGAAGCACCTGCCCAAGGTGAACAAGGAGTGGGTCGAAATCTGCGGCTGCGGCATGGTCGACCCGACCGTGTTCGAAGGTGTGGGCTATGATCCGTCGGTGTGGAGCGGATACGCCTTCGGCATGGGCCTCGAGCGCATCGCGATGATGATGTACGGCATCGATGACATCCGCTACTTCTACCAGAACGATCTCCGCTTCCTCCGCCAATTCGCCTGAGCTTTATTGCCCACGAAACACACGAAATCACACGAAAGCCGGTTCTGATTTTCGTGTCCTTTCGTCTGTTTCGTGGGCGCTTCTCCCATGAAAATTTCCCGTAACTGGCTCCAAACTTACGTCGACCTCTCCGGACTCTCGAATGACGAGATCAGCCGCGCGATCACGCTGCTCGGCTTCGAGGTCGAGGGCGTGCACACCACCGGCGCGCCGCAGCTCGACAACGTGTTCGTGGGCGAGGTGCTCACGCGCGACAAGCACCCCAACGCCGACAAACTCTCCGTGTGCAACGTCGACGTCGGCCCGACGCAGGGCGTGAAGCGCATCGTCTGCGGGGCGCAGAACTACAAGGTCGGCGACCGCGTGCCCGTCGCCCTCGTCGGCGCCGTGCTGCCGGGCAACTTCGTCATCAAGCAGTCCAAAATCCGCGGCGAGTCCTCCGACGGCATGATGTGCTCGGCCAAGGAGCTCGGCGTCGCCGAGGACGCCGCCGGCCTGCTCATCCTGCCCGGCCGCCCCGAACTCGGCACGCCGATCAACGCCGTTCTTCCGCCCGGCGACACGATCTTCGACATCGAGATCACGCCCAACCGTCCCGACTGCCTCTCGCACCTCGGCATCGCGCGCGAGCTCTCCGCGTGGTTCAAAAAGGATCTCGCGTATCCGGAAGTCCACTTCACACCCGAGCATGCCGAGCCGGCGCCTCGCGCCGATCTCCTGAAGCTCGTCGAGGTCGATTCGCCGGAAAACTGCCCACTCTACACCGCGACCGTCATCGCCGGGGTGAAGATCGGCCCGAGCCCGGAGTGGCTGCAGCAGCGCCTGCTCGCCGTGGGCCTCCGCCCGATCAACAACGTCGTCGACGTGGGCAACTTCGTCACGCTCGAGTACGGCCAACCCGTGCACGCGTTCGATGCGAAGAAGCTCGCCGGCCACTCCATCCTCGTGCGCCAGGCGGTCGACGGCGAAAAAATCGTTACGCTGGACGGCAAGACGCGCACGCTCACCGAGCGCATGCTCGTGATCGCCGACGCCGAGAAGCCGGTGGTCATCGCCGGCCTCATGGGCGGCGAAAACTCCGGGGTGAGCGACGACACGACCGATCTCGTGCTCGAGGTCGCGATCTTCAAACGCCAGGCCGTTCGCTGGACGTCGCGCCGCCTCGGCCTGTCGTCCGACTCGTCTTATCGCTACGAGCGCGGCGTCGATCCGCATTCGCTCGAGGAGGCGATGCATCGCTGCATCGATCTCATCCTCCAGACCGCGGGCGGCAAGGTCATGGGGCCGACCTATAAGGTCGGTCATGACGTGCCCTGGCAGCGGGAGATTGTCATCACGCCCGCTTACATCAACGAGCGCCTCGGCTTCGAGATCCCGGCGGCCGAAATGAAAGCCTCTCTCGAAGCCCTTGAGCTCACCGTCGTGCGCGAAGACGAGACCGACGGCCGCGGGCCGGCTTGGACCGTGAATATTCCGAGCTGGCGCGACGACCTCGACCGCCCGATCGACCTCGTCGAAGAAGTCCTGCGCGTCTACGGCTCCGACAAGATTCCCGCCACCGTCGTGATGTCGCCCGGCCTGCTGGTCGACGACGACGTGATCGTTGCTTTCAACCGCGCCGTGACGGACGCGCTCGTCGGACAGAGCTTCAACGAGTGTGTCACCTACACGCTGCGCCCGCTCAAGGAAACGAGCGCCGCCGCGCCCGCTCCCGCGGTGCCCGGCCTTGCGCTCGCGAACCCGTTTCTCGAAGACCAGTCGCATCTGCGCGCGACGCTGATCCCGGGGCTGCTAGAGTCGCTTAAGCTGAACCAGGACCGCGGCGTCGCCGCTACGCGCTTGTTCGAGACCGGCCGTGTGTTCCTCGAGCGCAACGGCCAGACGTGGGAATGCGCCGCCGTCGGCTTCGTGATCTGCGATAACGAAAAGGAGCGCGGCACCTGGCTGCGCCGCGCGCCCGCCGACTTCTACACCGCGAAGCGACTCACCGAGATCGTCGCGGCCGCCGCAGGCGTGGAGCTCGCGCGGCAGCCGGTGGCGTCCGTCGCCGCGCCGGGCTACGGTTGGCAGGAAGGCCACGCGGCCGGCGCCGGTGAGTTGGCGCATGGCTGGACCGCTCGGTTCGGTTTGCTCGACGTCGCGCAGGTCAAGGCGCTCGGCGTGGAAGGCAAAGTGTACGCCGGATTCTTCGCGATTCTGCCGGAGAAGCTGCCAGCCGCGACCGCGCGGGGCCGGTATCAGCCGTTCAGCCTGCAGCCGGCGGCGCTGCGCGACCTGGCGGTCGTGGTCGACGCGGCGACGCCCGCGGCGGACGTGCAGAAGTCACTCGCGAAACTGGCGCGTGCCGCGGCCGGCAACGCCTTCGCGCTGGAGAGTGTGAACGTGTTCGACGTTTACCAGGGCGCGGGCCTGCCCGAAGGAAAGAAGAGTCTGGCGTTCAGCCTCGTTTTCCGCAGCCCCGACCGCACGCTCACCGACGACGAGGTGAACGCCGCGTTCACGAAACTGCAGGACGAACTGGTGAAGACGACGTCCTGGCAGATCCGGAAGTGAGGCAGCGGATCTGGTGTGGGTCGGGCGTAAAGCCCGACCCGCATCGGTGTGCGGCGCCTCACACCTCGACGCCGCCCGGCTTCGTTTGCTCGAATCCCGTGCGCGTCATCTCGCCCCATTCGCGGCGACGGCGCAGGAACTGCCAGATGCCTTCGATGCGCCAGAGGCTGTTGAGTTGGCGGTAGCCAAAATTTTCCACGATTGCCGCGGCGGCGTAGCTGATCATGTCGCGCTTGCTCGTGGAGCTGAAGAGCGTGAACTCGGCGAGCACCAACGCCATCACGCTCAGGAAAATCCCGAAAAACACGCTGACAGCGAAGTAGGCCGCGACGAAATTCCAGCTTAACAGTCCGGCGAGTCCGAGCAGGGGCAGGAGCAGAAACCCGGCGAGTTCGAGTGCCGGCCCGAGGATATCGAAGAGCGCAAACTGCGGCAGGCCCAGCACGCCGATGCGGCCGAAGCGCGGGTTGAACACCATGTCGCGATGTTTCCAGAGCGTTTCACACAGGCCGCGCTGCCAGCGCGTGCGTTGCCGGCGAAGCACCCGGATGTTCTCCGGCGCCTCGGTCCAGCACACCGGATCGGGGACGAACAGGATGTGGTAGCGCTGCCGGTGTTCGCTGAAGTAGCGGTGCAGCTTGATGATCAGCTCCATGTCTTCGCCGACCGTGCCCTGAGTGTAGCCGCCCACCTGCACGACCGCACTGCGTTTGAAGAGGCCGAAGGCGCCGGAGATGATCGAGACGGTGTCGATCCGGCTGAACGCGAGGCGGGCGATGAGAAAGGAGCGCAGGTACTCGATGGCTTGAAACAGCGGTAACAGACGGCGCGGCGCGCGTTCGCGGAGGACGGTGCCGTTGCGGATCTCGCAGCCATTGGCGATGCGTATGGTGCCGCCGACGGCGACCAGCTCCGCCGGGTGATCGACGAAGGGCCGGGCGGCGCGGAGCAGCGCGTGGTGGTCGAGCAGGGAGTCCGCGTCGACCGCGCAGACAAGCGGGTGCCGGCTGTAGTTGATGGCGGCGTTGAGTGCGTCGGCCTTGCCGCCGTTGTCCTTGTCGATGAAGAGGAGATTTGGGTAGTCGCGGCAACAATACACGCCTCGCACCGGCTTGTGGCCGAGGTGCAACGGACGCGCGATCTCGACGCGCTGGAGATGGAACGCCTCGATCACCCGTCGGGCGGTCGCATCGCGCGAGCCGTCGTTGACCACGATGATCTCGAAACTCGCGTAACGCAGCGTGAGCAGCGAGTGGATGTTCTCGACGATCGTCCGCTCTTCGTTGTGGGCGGGTACGAGCAGCGAGATGCCGGGCGTGGCGCGCGTGGAGAGCAGCCAGGTGGCGGTCGTGCGGCGCTTGAGCTCGCGGTTGCGCTTCATCTCGACCACCGCGAGCACGGTTGCGGCGAGGTAAACGACGTTTTGCAGGACCACGAGGGCCAGCGCGGCGACGCCCACGATCTGGGCGGTGGCGACAAGCAGAGACATCCAGCTTTCAGGCTCCATGGGGCACCTCCTGCCTGCGTTCACGACACACGAGTGTGCCCACGTCGTCGGGGGCGGCGCGGGCGGTGACGGTTTCGAGCGCGGCCTGCCCCTCGGGGCCGAGGTCGCACAACGCGCTGGCCGCATGATAACGCACCCACCAGTCCTCGTCTTGCAGGAGGCCGACGAGCAGGGGAATCGACTCGGGGCCACCGACGACGGCGGCGCAGCGACAGGCGACGACACGCACGTCGGCCACGGGATCGCAGAATCCCCGGGGCAGAAGCGCGGCGGCGTGCGGGTCGCCCAAGTCCCGTAATGCGACCCACGCGGCCGCCCGCAGTCGTGGAGCCGGGGCCTCGGCCAATGCGCAGAGCGGTTCGAAGGCTTCCTGGGCGCGGTTGCGGCCGAGGGCGATGGCGAGCATGCGTTTCCAGGCAACTGGAATGGTACCATCGGAGAGAAGGGCAACCGCCTCGGGACGCACGTCGGCGGGCAGGCGTTGAAAGATGTCCGCGAGCGTGAGGGGCGGATCGCTCTCGGAAAGGGCAAGCTTGCCGAGCAGTTCGCGCAAGCTCGGGATGGCGTCGTGCGCGAGGAGGGTGCGCGCGGCGATCAATCGTACCGCAAGGTCCCGGTCGCCGAGCGCACGATGCAGGCCGAGGAGGGCCTTGGGTTCGCGGAAGTAGCCGAGCAATTGCGCGGCCTGGAGACGCTGCGACGGCCGCCGGCTGTGTTCGAGTTTGTCCAGCGCCGACTCGAGCGCGCCGGCATCATGGAGCAGGCTGATCATTCTCTCGTGATCCCGTCCGCGAGTCTGGTCGAGCAGTTGCAGCAGGACGTCCATCAGGATGGTGTGCTCCTCGGCGGGACGGCCGGAGAAAAACGAGCCCTTGGCCTTGTCGTCGGCGAGTGCTTGCAACAACTCGTCCGTCAGGCGCGCTTCGAGTGCGGCCTCGCGGTCGAGGCGATTCAGGCGGATCGAATGGTAGGCAAAGCATCCTGCCCACACGACGAACGCCGTGCCGGCCAGGAGGCAGGAGATGAGGATCAGCCCGTCCAGCAGCGGGGCGGCCTCAGAAGCGTGTAACCAACCCGGCATGACAGCCGTTGCGATCGGGGGTAGTGCGTGTCCACTCATGGGCGAGGTCGAGTCTCGCGCCCAAGGTGGGCGTGAACCCGTAGTAGACACCGACGAAGACGGCGCGGGTGCGCAGTTCGCGGGTGAGGTCGACGATTGTGGTTTCCAACGACTCGCGGGCGTCAGCGTAGCCGACATACCAGCGAAGATTGTCGTGCGGCTCGTAATCGAGGCGCGTGAGCCAGCCCTGCGTCCACTCGCGGCTGAGGTTGCGGGTGGCGACGCCTTTGACGGTCACCGTCAGGTGCGATGGGAGGGCCTGCGCGATGCCGAGCCAGGCGGTCTGGGCGGTGCGGTTGCCGTAGGTCGCAAAGCGCACATCGGCCAGCAGCCGGGTGGTGGGGTGGCGCGCCTCGTCCAAGCGCAGGGCGTATTCGCCGCCGATGGCGAGCGTGCGGCGGGCCCAGAACTCCGCGTCAGGCGTGGCGCTCAGCCGCGTGTAGGCCCACAGTTGGTCGTTGAGGCGGTGATCGAGGGCGACGCTGTATTGCTCGTCTTCGCGGTCGAAGCGATCAGCCCATTCGGTACCGAGCGCGACGCCGGTGCGGCGGTCGATCGCCGCGCGCAGCACCGCCGCCGCCCCGCGCCAGTCCGAGCGCGTGTCGCCGGCAAACGTGCTGAACTCGACACCCGCGTCGAGCCGCCAGTGTCCGAGCCCGCGGAGGGAGGCGAGTTTGCCCTGAAGTTCCGGGGCTTGGGGTGCGATTTGCCCGGCCTGGCGGTAATAGGCGCGCGCTTCCGGGTAACGCTCCTGCGCACGCCGCAGATCGCCCAAGCCGATGAGCGCGTCGGGCTGATTGGGGTTGCGGGCCAGCACTGCGCGGTAGGTTGTCTCCGCCGCGACGAAGTCGCGCCGCCAGGTTTGCACGCGCCCGAGCGTGACCGCGGCTTCGACGTGTTGAGGTTGCCCGGCAAGTACAGTCTGCAAGACGCGCGTGGCGTCATCGGGGCGGCCCGACCAGGCGAGAACGCGTGCATAACCGAGTCGCAAGTCGTCGTTGCGCGGCTCAAGCGCGAGGGCGCGTTCGAACAGGGCGATCGATTCGGTGTAGCGGCCGCTCCAGCCCAGCACCGTGGCGAGGTGAAACAGCGCGTCGACGTTCACCGGTTCGCGGGCGATGGTCGCTTCGAGGAGGGCGATCGCTCGCGGGTAATCGCCGGCCTCTTTTGCGGCGAGCGCGTCGGCGAAGGTGTCGGCGCGGGTGGGGGCGGCGAAGGTTAGGACGACGAACGCGACGGCGATGAGAGATGGGAGGAAACAACGGATCGTCTCGTAGCCCTGTGCGGGAGCACAGGGATCCCGCCGCTCCCGCGGCGGGCTCCAACGCTGTTTCTTAAGAGCGTGCATCGGCGTGGGCGGTTTTTCGGACTGCCGGCGTCATCAGCTTTCGAATACGAGCCACGAGTTCGTCCGGGCTGAAGGGTTTCACCATGTAGTCGGCGGCCCCGGCCCGGAGGCAGCGCACGACGTCTTCCTCGTGGCCTTTGGCGGTGAGCATCATGATCGGGATGTCCGCGAGCGAGGGATCCTGCTTGAGCCGGCGCAGCGTCGAAAAGCCGTCGCTCACGGGCATCATGATATCGAGCAGGACGGCATCGGGCCGCTCGCCGCGGACCTTTTCGAGGAGTTCCTCGCCATGCACCACGGCGGTGACGCGAAAACCCTCGCGATCGAGTTTGAAGCTGACGAGTCGCCGCGTGACGGGCTCGTCGTCGGCGATAATCACAAGCTGGGGTGAAGTGGGTAACGACGGCATGACGGCTGGAGGGGTAGCGTCGCACCGCGGTTATCGGTGTTTTCCTGAACGAAGGCAACTATTTAGCCCTACGTGATCTCTGCGACGGCGGTGGGCAATTTTGCCGAGCAGTTTTTGCCGATTGCCATCTCCTCGGGCGAAAACATAACCATGCCGGTTCAACCGGGTTCATTTCATGGCGCATTCCACCGACCTCAACATCGACCACGTGGCGAATCTGGCGCGCATCGCGCTGACGCCGGAGGAAAAGTCAAAATTCGCCGCGCAATTGGGCGAGGTGCTGCACCACATCGAGCAGCTCCGGAAAGTCGACGTTTCCCACGTCGAGCCCACCGCGCACGCGTTCCCGGTCTACAACGTCTGGTCTGATGATGTCGCGCAGCCGGGCCTGCCGGTTGAACTGGCGCTCAAGAACGCGCCCGCGCAGCGCGACCACATGATCTCCGTCCCGAAAGTGGTGGAGTGACTAGAGAAGCGAGGAGCGGGAAGCGAGGAGCGAGACAATCTCACCTCTCCTCAATTCCCGCTCCTCGCTCCTCGCTTCTTTTAACCATGTCCGATCTTTTCTACCACTCCATCACCGAGCTCGCCGCGCAACTGGAGGCGAAAACGGTTTCCTCGGTCGAGCTCACGCGGGCCGTCATCGACCGCACCAAAGCCGTCGATGAGCGTGTGAAGGCGTTCAACTCGTTCGACGAAGCGGATGCGCTCGCGCAGGCCGCCGAATCCGATGCGCGCCGCGCGGCGGGACAGGCGAGGGGGCCGCTCGAGGGCATCCCGATCGGCCTCAAGGACGTGATCTCGGTCGCCGGCCAGCCGCTCACCGCCTCGTCGAAGATGCTCGCAAACTTCGTTTCGCCCTACGACGCCACCGTCACGAAGAAGCTGAAGCACGCCGGTGCCGTACTCTGGGGGCGCCTCAACCTCGACGAGTTCGCGATGGGCTCCTCCACGGAGAACTCCGCGTTTCATACCACGCGCAATCCCTACAATCTCGAGTGCGTGCCCGGCGGTTCCTCCGGCGGCAGCGCGGCGGCGGTCGCGGCCGGTGAGGCCATCGCCACGTTCGGCTCCGACACCGGCGGCTCGATCCGCCAGCCGGCGGCGCTCTGCAACGTTGTCGGCCTCAAACCCACCTACGGGCTGGTTTCGCGCTATGGCCTGATCGCCTTCGCGTCGTCGCTCGACCAGATCGGCCCGTTCACGCACACCGTCGAAGACGCGGCGATCACGCTCGGTGCCATCGCCGGCCATGACCCGCTCGATTCGACGTCGTTCAAGACCGAGATTCCGGACTACCGCGCGGCGTTGAAGACGAAGAAGGGGCCGTGGAAGCTCGGCATCCCAAAGGAGTACTTCGGTGCAGGCCTCGATCCCGAGGTCGGCGCGGCCGTGCAGAAGGCGATCGCCTACTACCAGTCGCTCGGCTGCGAGATCCGCGACGTGTCGCTCCCGCACACGGAGTACGGCGTGGGCGTCTATTACATCATCGCGACGGCGGAGTGCTCGTCGAACCTCGCGCGCTACGACGGCGTGCGCTACGGCCACCGCTCGAAAGACGCGAAGGACATCCTCGAACTCTACTTCAAGTCGCGCGCCGAGGGCTTCGGTCCCGAGGTGAAGCGCCGCATCATCCTCGGCACCTACGTGCTCTCAAGCGGCTACTACGACGCCTACTACCTGCGCGCGCAAAAGGTCCGCACGCTCATCCGCCAGGACTTCCTCAACGCCTACCAGGAGGTCGACGCGATCCTCACGCCGACCTCGCCGACGCCGGCGTTCAGGCGCGGAGCGAAAGCCGATCCGCTGGCGATGTATCTGTGCGACGTCTACACGATCGGCGTGAACCTCGCCGGCCTGCCGGGCGTGTCGATCCCCTGCGGGTTTTCATCCACCGGCCTGCCGATCGGCCTGCAAGTGATCGGCCAGCCGTTCAAGGAGGCCGACATGCTCGCCATCGCGAACGCCTACGAACAAGGCCACGACTGGCACACCAAGCGCCCCAACCTCTAACCATGGAGCCCACGAAACACACGAATCACACGAAGTGCAGCGTCCCTTTTTCGTGTCGTTTCGTGTGTTTCGTGGGCCAATTCCCTTTTTGAAATGACCTACGAAGCTGTCATCGGTCTGGAGGTTCACGTCCAGATCAAGACCCAGTCGAAAATCTTCACGCGCGTGGCCGCCGGCTACGGCCACCCGGAGAACACGCTCACCGATCCCGTCGTGCTCGCACTGCCCGGCGTGCTGCCGGTGATGAACAAGGCGGCGCTCGACGCCGTCATCAAGGCCGGCCTCCTCCTCGGCTGCGAGATCGCGCCCGTCTGCAAGTGGGACCGCAAAAACTACTTCTATCCCGACTCGCCGAAGAACTATCAGATTTCTCAATACGACCAGCCGATCTGCGTCGGCGGCGCGGTGGAGATCGAACTGCCCGGCAGCGCGCGCAACGTGATGGGCGAGCACCAGAAGATCCCGCTCACGCGCATCCATCTCGAGGAGGACGTGGGCAAACTTAACCATTTCGCGAACGATTCGCTGGTCGATTTTAACCGCGCCGGCACACCGCTGATGGAAATTGTCTCCGAGCCGGCACTACACACGCCCGAGGAGGCCTTCGCCTACCTCACCGCGCTCAAGGCCATCATGATCCACGGCGGCATCTCCGACTGCGACATGGAGAAGGGCCAGCTCCGCTGCGACGCCAACATCTCCATCCGGCCCGCCGGCAGCACGACCCTGGGAACGAAGGTCGAGCTGAAGAACCTGAACTCGTTCTCCTTTGTGCGCGACGGCATCGCGCACGAGATCAAGCGCCAGACGGCCGTACTGCAGGCGGGCGGCACGATCGTGCAGGAGACGCGCGACTACGATGGCATGACCGGCGCCTCGCAATCGCTGCGCACGAAGGAAATGGCGCACGACTACCGCTATTTCCCGGATCCCGACCTCATGCCCGTGAAGGTCGACGAAGCGTGGAAGGCCCGCCTGCGCGCCGAGTGCCCCGAGCTGCCGTTCGACCGCCAGCGCCGGTTTTTCGACCAGTATCAGCTGCCTTACACGATCACCTCGGTGCTCATCTGGGACAGCGCGCTGAGCGACTATTTCGAGGCCGCGGCAAAGCTCGCTGGTCCGGGCAAGGCTCAGGCGGTGGGCAATTGGATCGTCAACGACCTGCTGCGAGAGCTGGCCAACGCGAAGCTCGAGCTCGCTGAGGCGAAGGTTCGTCCGCAGCAACTGGCGGAGCTCGTGCAACTGATCGACGCCGGCACGCTGCTGACGCACGCCGCGAAGGAGGTCTTTGTGGAGATGTTCGCCACGGGCGACGCGCCGGCGGCCATCGCCGAGCGCAAGGGCTTGAAGGCGCAGCCGACCGACACGGCGGAACTCGAGCAGTGGTGCCGCGACGCGATTGCGAGCAACGCGAAGGCGTTCGCCGAGTTCAAGGCCGGCAAGGACAGCGCGATCAACGCCTTCAAGGGCCCGGTGATGAAAGCCGCCAAGGGCAAGGCCAACCCGAAGCTCGTCGACGACACGCTGCGCCGACTGCTGGCATCGATGTGAGGGGCAGATGGGGTCGCTGCGCCGCGTGCGCCGGGCGCTGACACGGCTCCGCCTCGCCTCTGCCAAACGCCGGCTGCTCAAGTTCAGACCTTGCCCCAGCGTTCACGACGCTCGTCCGCTCGCGGCATGAGTTTGCCGGCGCGTTTTTTGAGTCGGTAACGGCAATTGTCGACTCTGCCGGCTTGATTGCCGAGTCTGCCCGAGCGAAGGCCGAGTCTGCCCGAGCGAAGGCAGAGCCCGCAATCGCGTTGTCGGACGCCGCCCGAGCGTTTGCGGAGTCGAAAAGACCGATTTCCGTGTTTGCCCGAGCGAGGGCAGAGCCCGCAATCGCGCTTGCGCGGTCGTCCGGCGCGCCGGCAAAGGCCGCAATCGCGTTTACGAATGCAGCCCGCGCTCACAGGCCGATGAGCCCGCGTGCTTGCCGAATTGAGATTCTTTCCCGGCCGGTCTGACGTGTCGCCCCGGCCGCGACGCGCGAGCAGCGTTACTCCAGCTGGGTGAACCGCGCTCCGAGCTTTCCCTCGCTCAGCGTCGGAATGTGCCGGCCCGTCGGGTCGGCGCAGGGGCGTTCACACGCGCCCCAGTAGTCGTAGATCAGACGGACCAATCGATGCAGTCCCTCCGGAGAGGTCGGCTTGACGTGATACGAACTCGCACCGAGCAGGTAGCATTTCTGAACGTCGTTCTGATCGGAGGAATTGGTGAGCACGATGGTCGGAATCACGCGCCACTGCGGATGTTTCTTGAGATGCTCGAGTGTCACGAAGCCGTCGGCTACGGGCATTTTCAGGTCGGTGATCACGAACGAGGGATACGCGTAGCGGGTGCGGTCGGCATAAATGCCTTCCCCTTTGATGTAGGCAACGGCCTCGGCTCCGTTGCTCACGCTCTGAACAATGACGTCGAGCTGGAGTTCGCGACACGCTTCTTCGAACAGGTGTCGATCGGCCGGGTCGTCATCCACCAGCAAGATCAGGTTGCGGCGAAGCTGCATGCACGCGTTATAGGCGATCTGGCGATGCGCCCGCAGGGAAATCGTAACGATCCGGGAATCGCTGACGACCGGCCCTGCCGTGAGCCTGATGCCAAGCGAGCCCAGTTTGGCCGGGTGCGTACGGCGACCTGGCAGGCGCGCGCTTGCGCGCCCCTGGCTCAGCGCTGCAGCAATCGCGCGGGCAACTCGACCGACATCAGGTCGAGACTCTTCCCCTCCGTGAGTTGTCCCGACTGGATCAGTACACGTCGGCTGTCGGGACTGAAGATCGGGTGCGCGTGATCGGGCCGCATCTTGTGATCGGCCGTGAGCAGGACGTTTTCGCCGGTGTGGCGATCGACCACGAAAATGTCGCCCTTGAAGGTGTCGCCCACGGCCCATTTTCCGTCGGGGGAGCCGTTGCAATGCCAGTAGCCTCCCTGGCGGCCTTCGCCCATGTCCTCTTCGACCTGGCCGATGATTTTCATCGAGTCGGTGCGCAGGTTGATTACGGCGATGCCGGTGGGGTGCTGACGCAGGTAAGGCAGATGGCCGATGATGAGAAACATGACCTCGTCCTTCGTGGCGACGGTCTCGTGCGTGATCCACTCGTCGGGTGTCTCGACGTAGAGCGGGCGGTTGCCGCTGCCGTCGCCGCGCACGGTCCACATGCGCTGCGGAGCATCGCCGGTCGTCTCGTGGCAGTAGATGATTTCGCCGGGCACCCAGGGATTGGTCTGCACGTGTCCCATGCGGAACTCCACGTCGATCACGGTTTTGATTTCACCGGTCTTCAGATCGATGCTGCGGATGCCGCCGGGACCCTTGCCCAGGGCGGCGAAGCGTTCCCGGGCGGCCTCGCGGGTTTCGTTGGGGTTGGTGTTGGCCCGATCGACCGCGCTGCGTTCCCCGGGGGTGCGTGCGTTGGCCGGCGAGGCTTGTTGCGGCCGCTGCGGGATGGGGCCCCAAGCCACTCCCCAGTAGGCCTTGGTCTCGTCGGCATCGAGGGCGAAACCGCCGGCGTCGCGCAGATCCGACGGGAGCGTTGCGACGACGCGTTCGTAGGCGGCGGCGTCCTTGGGCGTGCCTGCCATCGCGTCGGCGATCAATGGCTCGAGCTTGAGCTCGATGAGCTGGCGCGGCGGCGGAGGCGTCGTGGGCGCGGGCGCATCGGCGCTGCGCGGACCGGTCGGGCCGCCACGCATGTAGTAGAGCTTCATTTCGCGACGCGAAAGATTGAGGCTGCCGGTGTTCGTGCCGGGGCCATCGGTCAACTGGATGATGACGCCCGTGACTTCGTTGACGAGAAAGGCCTGCGAGCCCTCGCCGCCGCGATTGGCGCGGAAAATGATCCACTTGCCATCGGAGGTCCACGTGGTGTGCGTCTGGTAGGGTTTGGCGTCGTTGGCCTCGTCGGTCGTGAGCACGTTGATCGTCAGGCCGGTGATCTTGTCGACCATCGTGCGTTTTTCGGACGGGTAACGTTTGCCGACGTTGGACGCGTAAGTGGAAACGGCGAGCGACGACAGGCAAAGCGCTGCCGCGAGGAGGAGACGGGATGTTCGCATCATTGAGGTGGGGTGACGGGGGGAACGTAGCCACATCACCGGCGCGCGCTAGTTTCGCGACCTCGGAGAGTCCGAACGGCGCGAAGTCATTGCTGCGACGGAGCCGGCCTCATCGCCATCCACCCTCCTGCAAAGGGAGGGGGCGCGGCGATGGGACGGCTACTTCGTCGCGGCGAGCTCGATCACGACGTCGAGGTTGAAGCGGACAAATTTGTACAATGCTTCCTCGAGGATGCGCTCCTGGTCGCTGTGCGCGCCGAAACCCTTCGGGCCGTCCTCGCTGTCGATGATCGGCCCGATGCCGAAACATTGGATGCCGTTGGCACGTAGAAAGGCCATGTCGGTCGCGCCGGTGCTCATCGTCGGCAGCGTGATCGTGGCGTAGTGCCGCTTGATCGCGGCTTCGATCACCTCGAAGGCTTCGGTGTTGAGCTGCGAGGGCGGCGCGCCCGGTCGCGTGTGGCCCGGTGCGATCACGATCTCGACGGCGGGATCGTCGATGACGTTGCGCAGATCCTCGACGAAACGCGCCATGTCTTCGTCGGGCAGCGCGCGGACGTCGAGTGTCGCCTCGACTTCGGACGGAATGACGTTCACGCGATAGCCGCCGCTGATCATGTTGGGCGAAATCGAAGTGCGCAGCGTCGAATGGAGCCGCGGAACGTGTGCGGCGAAATATTCCTGCGCCTGGCCGGTTTCGTCGCCGCGCAGGATCGCGCGGTAGCGCGCCGCCTCCTCGGCGGGGCTGATCTCGGCGAGGCGCTCGAAGAACGCGCGGGTCGTCTCGTTCAGGCGCATCGGCGTCTGCCACTCGGAGATTTTCGCGATCGCCTTGGCGAGGTGCACGACGGCGTTGGAGCGCAGCGGCACCGAACCGTGCCCGGCGACGCCGCGCGCGATCAGTTTGATGCGGTTCGGGATTTTCTCCGTCGTCTGCACGCTGCCGTATTGGATGACGCCGCCGGTGCGCAGAATGCTGCCGCCCTCGGCGAGGCAGAACTCGGCGTCGATCTCCGCCTTGTGTTCTCGCACGAGGAACTCGATGCCGTATTGCACGGCGCCTTCCTCGCCGGCCTCGGCGAGAAAAATGACGTCGCGGTCGAGCGGCACTTGGCCGCGTTTCAACAGCAGGAGAGTCATCAGTCCGGCGGTGACGTTGTCCTTGTCGTCGACGGTGCCGCGTCCGTAAACGTGGCCGCCTTCTCGCGCCGCGGAGAACGGCGGATGCTTCCATTTCTTCGGGTCGACATTCACGACGTCGGTGTGGGCCATGATGAGCAGCGGGCGCTTCGCGCCGTTGCCGCGCAGGCGCGCGACGAGATTGGGCCGCTTGGGGTCGGTGGAAAATATCTTCGTCTCGATACCCTCGGCCTCGAGGACGCGTTGGAGATACTCGACCGCGGGCTGTTCGTTGCCGGGCGGATCGCTGGTGTCCATGCGGACGAGTGCTTGGAAGTGGCGCATTGTTTCCTCGTCCACCGCCGACCAATCGGAGGGAACAACCACGGGGAAGGCGCCGATCTTGAGAGCGAGGACAGCGATCCACGCGGCGAAAGCACGGAGCGTAGGCATGCCGTTCGCAGAGCAGGACGCAGACCACGAAAGGCCGCCCTTGTTGCGGGGTGATTTCGCCCGCGACTTTGCCCTTGCGGCGCAACGCCGACGCCTTCACACCCGACGCCTTTTTCAAATTCCGATGCAGATCCAAGACGTCTCTCTCGAACGAATCGACATCTACGGCGGCACGCAGACGCGCGCGGCCACCAATGAAGACGCGATCGAGAGTTACGCCGAGGCGATGACGGACGGCGTCGAGTTTCCGCCGATCACCGTGTTCTTCGATGGGGCGACCTACTGGCTGGCCGATGGTTTCCACCGTTACCTCGCCGCCAAGCGCAACGGCCTCCCGGCGATTCGCGCCGAGGTGCAGCCCGGTGGCCGCGTAGAGGCGCTGCGTTTCGCCCTCGGCGCGAACGCGACCAACGGCGTGCACCGCACGAATGCCGACAAGCGCAACGCTGTCGAAATCGCGCTTGAGGAATGGTCCGACATGGCCAATCCCGTGATTGCCGGGTGGTGTCGTGTATCCGTGGAGTTCGTACGCAAGTGCCGCGGCGAGATGACCAAGCTCGGCAAGCTCGACCAGCGCGAGACGGTGACCGGCCGCGACGGACAGCAGTATCCCGCCGCGATCGAGCGCCAGCCGCGCGGGAAAAACGAGGCGCGTTCGAGTGACGGCGAGGGTGGCGGCGGGGGAGGCGGCGGCCGCCCGGGCAAGGGCAAGCCCGGCGATCACGGCGCGCCCGGCGGCACGGGCATCGAACTCGAAGCCGAGGCGCGCGCGATGATCCGCAAGGGCGAGATCAATCCCTTCGAGTTGCCGACGCTGCTGACGGCCAACGCGCACGACTATGCGGAGACGGTCATCAATCTTCTGAAAACGATGAAGCCCGACGACCCGAAGCGAAAGTCGGGCCTGCAGCGCATTCAGCGCTGGGTCGAGGCGGCGCTCGCAGGCCGCGCGGACCCCGAGCCTGCCGGGCAGCCCGCGGCCGAGTCTGCTGATGAGGCGTCGGCTCCCGCCGCAGAGGTCGACGCCTTGGACGACTCCGCCGAAGACGAAACGGAAGCCACCGGCACGGAATGAGGGAGGGGGAGTGACCGGGGCGCGCTCGTGCTGATGCGGTCCCCCGCGCCGGCAATCATTCCAACGTCAGCTCTGCCGCTTCGCTCACGACTACGCCCGCTTCGTTCCAGAGGACCACGCGGTAGATTCCGCCGTCCGCGGTCGTTGCATTCTTGATCTTCAGCTTTCGTGCAGTCTGGCCCGGGAGAGGGAGGCCGTCCTTGAGCCACTGATACGATAACGGAAAGGCGCTCGAAGCCGACACGTCGAACTTCGCCGTCTTTCCCGGTCGGACGCTCTCGGAGCGCGGCTGCGCGGTGATGGAGGGCGCGTCTGGCTCCACCGGCGCGAGCCCCGCCAAGAACCAGCCGCCGGCGTCGCTGTACGCGTGCCAGGCCTCGTCGGGGCCGATCACGTCCACATATCCAGCCGCGTAAAAATCCGGCCACCCGGGCGGCGTGGTCGTCGGGAGGTTGAGATTCGGAACGAAGGCCGGATCCTCCCCGTAGGCGAAGTGGGTGAACGTCCAGCCGTCTGCGGATACACCGCTGAACATGTAGTGGTAGTCTCCGGAGAAAACCGTGGGATCGCGGGTGATCCGCAGCGTGACGTCGAAGAGGAGGTACACGCCGCCCGAGCCAAGCTCGGCGATTCCGTAGAGGCCGGCATAGGTTGCCGAGGTGGCAGACTGGGCCACCGGGGGCATTGCCGGATCAAACACGAAGGTCAGATAGACCCACTCCTCAAAGGAAAGGAAGACCTCCGGCACGGGACCCTGCACACCGATCATGTTTTCACTGGCGGTGTATTTGAGAAGCTGCGCCGGGACGGGAATGGAAGCGGCAAGAAATAGCATCGCCGCGAGGACATGCGAGCGAAGGGGTAGGCTCATTTCCGCACTATACGACGGGCGAGCCGCGAAGGGTATCGGTCGACCTTAACGCAGTCACATCGGGGTAATGCTGAGCGCCGCGGCGGTTCGCAGCGCGGCGCGGACGGCGCTCCGGTGCCCCGGGCACAACGCTGGCGTCGAACGCGTGATGATGCAGACGCTTGCGCCTTCGTTGTGCGCAGCAGGATGCCTACCGAGCGGGAGCCGACGCGGCGGAGGACGACGCGCTTCGCGTCAAGTGGCTGAGGCCGCCGTCAGCCAACCCACACGCGGGCGTTGCGGAAAAGGCGCATCCACGGGGAATCCTCGCCCCACTCGGCGGGGTGCCAACTCATCGCCACCGTGCGGAAGACGCGCTCCGGGTGCGGCATCATGATCGTCACCCGACCTGTCGTGGTCGTGAGTGCGGTCATGCCGAGCGGCGAGCCGTTCGGGTTGAGCGGATACTGCTGCGTCACGCGGTGGTGGTTGTCGACATAGCGCGCAGCCACAAGGCCGGAGTCGCTGCAGCGTTTCGCGGCGTCGTCGTCGGTAAACTCGGCGTAGCCTTCGCCGTGCGCGACGGCAATCGGGAGCACCGAGCCCTCCATGCCGGCGAAAAGCACGCTCGGGCTTTTTTCGATCTTCAGGGAAACGAAACGGCCCTCGTAGCGCTCGGACTGGTTTTGGACGAAGCGCGGCCAGAGCTCGGCGCCGGGGATGATCGACTTGAGGTTGCTCATCATCTGGCAGCCGTTGCACACGCCGAGCGCGAACGCATCGGAACGCTCGAAGAACGCCTGGAATTCGGCACGGGCGCGTTCGTTGAAGAGCACGCTCTTGGCCCAGCCTTCGCCGGCGCCGAGCACGTCGCCATAGCTGAAGCCGCCGCAGGCGATGACGCCGCGGAAGTCCTTCAGTGACACGCGGCCGCTCAGGATGTCGGTCATGTGCACGTCGATCGCGCGGAAGCCGGCGCGCGTCATCGCTGCGCCCATCTCCACCTGGCCGTTGACGCCCTGCTCGCGCAGGATCGCAACCGGCGGGCGGGAGCGGGCTGCGCCCGCAATCTCAAATTTCAAATCTGAAATTTCCGATTCTGAAGGTGCGAACAGCACCTTCGGGCTGATGCCGGGGTTGTCGGCCTCGAGCTTGAGCTGAAACTCCTGCTCGGCGCACGCGGGATTGTCGCGGAGCGCGGCGATGCGGCGGGTGACGTCGGACCAGATGGCGCGGAGGGCGAACAGATCCTCATCGAGCAGCACGCTGCCCTGCTGGTGCACGCGGAACACGTGGTCGCGGTTGAGCGTGCCGAGCCGCGTCGTGACTGTATCCAATCCGTGGGCACGAAGGACGGCGTCGACGGCGCCGAGCTCGGCGGCGCTCACCTGAATGACGGCGCCGAGCTCTTCGCTGAAGAGGGCGGCGAACGCATCGCGGCCGGCCGGCAGCTCGAGATCGACGCCGGTGTGGCCGGCAAAGGCCATCTCGACGACGGTGGCGAGCAGGCCGCCGTCGGAGCGGTCATGATAAGCGAGGAGTCTCTTCTCTCGGCCGAGCTGCTGGATCGCGTTCCAGAACGCTTTTAGCTCCGGCGCGCTGTCGACGTCGGGTGTCGCGGCGCCGATTTGAGAAACGACCTGCGCGAGGATCGAGCCGCCGAGGCGGTCTTTGCCGCGGCCGAGATCGATCAGCAGGAGGACAGTGTCGTCGCGCTGCGCGAGTTGTGGCGTGAGCGAGAGGCGAATATCCGTTACCGGCGAGAAGGCGGACACGATCAGCGAGACGGGCGCGGTCATGCGCTTCTCGCCGGCCTGATCTTTCCAGACCGTACTCATGCTCATCGAATCCTTGCCAACCGGGATCGTGATCCCGAGGGCAGGGCAGAGCTCCATGCCGACGGCCTGGACGGCGGCGTAGAGGTCGGCGCCGTCGCCGGCGATCGCAGGCGCGGCCATCCAGTTGGCGGAAAGGTTGACCTTGCCGAGGTCGCCGATCTGCGCGGCGGCGAGATTGGTGAGGGCCTCGCCGACGGCGAGGCGGGCGGAGGCGGCGGCGTTGTTGACCGCGACGGGCGTGCGCTCGCCCATGGCCATGGCTTCGCCGGTGTAGACGTCGAAGGCGGCGGCGGTCACGGCGCAGTCGGCCACCGGCACCTGCCACGGTCCGACCATCTGGTCGCGGCAGATGAGGCCGCCGACGGTGCGGTCGCCGATCGAAATGAGGAACGTCTTGTCGGCGACCGTCGGATGGGCGAGGACGCGCCGGGCCGCCTCGGCGAGCGTGAGACCGCCAAGCTCCACCGGCTTTTGCGGGCGGGGCTTCTTCGTATCCTTGCGGTGCATACGCGGCGGCTTGCCGAGCAGCACCTCGAGCGGGAGGTCGATGGGCTTGTTGGCGAAATGCGGGTCCTCGAGGACGAGGCGCTTTTCCTCGGTCGCCTCGCCGACGACGGCGAACGGGCAGCGCTCGCGCTCGCAGAGCTTCGCGAAGGTGTCGATGCGGTCGGCCGGCACGGCCAGCACGTAGCGCTCCTGGGCCTCGTTGCACCAGATTTCGAGCGGGCTCATGCCCGGTTCGGCGTTGGGCACCTTGCGCAGGTTGAAGTGACCGCCGCGTCCGCCGTCGTTGACGAGCTCGGGCAGGGCGTTGGAAAGCCCGCCGGCGCCGACGTCGTGGATGAAGGCGATCGGGTTGTCCGCGCCGAGCGCCCAGCAGCGGTCGATGACCTCCTGGCAGCGACGCTCCATCTCGGCGTTGTCACGCTGCACGCTGGCGAAATCCAAGTCCTCGCTGCCGGCGCCGGTGGCCATCGAGCTGGCGGCGCCGCCGCCGAGGCCGATGAGCATCGCGGGGCCGCCGAGGACGACCAGTTTGTCGCCCGGCTTGATCTCGCCCTTCTTGATGTGCCCGGCCTTGATGTTGCCGAGGCCGCCGGCGAGCATGATCGGCTTGTGGTAGCCGCGCAGCTCGGTGGCAGGGAGTTGAGAGCTGAGAGTTGAGAGTTGAGAGCCGGCGGCCGGCACCTCGGCCTCGAAGGTGCGGAAGTAGCCGTTGATTGCCGGGCGGCCGAACTCGTTGTTGAAAGCCGCGCCGCCGAGCGGGCCCTCGATCATGATGTCGAGGGCGGAGACGATGCGGCCCGGTTTGCCGAAATCCTTTTCCCAAGGCTGCACGGCGCCGGGGAGACGCAGATTCGAGACGGTGAAACCGGTGAGGCCGGCCTTGGGCTTGGAGCCGCGGCCGGTGGCGCCCTCGTCGCGGATCTCGCCGCCGGAACCGGTGGCGGCGCCGGGAAAGGGCGAGATGGCGGTCGGGTGGTTGTGCGTCTCGACCTTGCAGAGGATGTGGATGTCTTCCTCGGTCGCCTGGTATTCGCCGCTCTTCGGATCGACGTAAAAGCGTCCGCCGCGGGAGCCGGCGAGCACGGCGGCGTTGTCCTTGTAAGCGGACAGGATGCCGTCGCTGTGCAGCTGATACGTGTTCTTGATCATCTGGAACAGCGAGCGGTCGCGCGGCTGGCCGTCGATTTCCCACGTGGCGTTGAAGATCTTGTGGCGGCAGTGCTCGGAGTTGGCCTGCGCGAACATCATCAGCTCGATGTCGTTGGGATCCCGGCCGAGCGTCGTGAAGGCCTTCACGAGGTAATCGATCTCATCGTCCGCGAGCGCGAGGCCGAGGGCACGGTTGGCGTCGACGAGGGCGGCGCGGCCCTTGGCGAGCACAGGCACGCTGGTCATGGGGCGGGGCGACTCGTGGCGGAAAAGGACATCGCAGGCCGAGAGCTCGCCGAAAACGGCCTGCGTCATGCGGTCGTGGAGCTTGGCAGCCAGCGTGTTGCGCTGCTCGGCCGTGAGCGCGGCGCTGCCGAGATCGATCGTGTAGGCGATGACCCGCTCGATGCGGTTCACGTTGGCCAGACCGCAGATGTGCGCGATATCGGTGGCCTTCGACGACCATGGGGAAATCGTGCCGGGGCGGGGGGCGACGATTTGCGTGAGGCCCTTCACCTGCGCGGCGGCGCGGCTCGGGCCGTAGGTGAGGAGTTTTTCCAGCACATGCTGCTGATCGGGGGTGAGTTCCGCGCTCACCTCGGCCAGGTGGACGAACTCGGCGCTGACCGCGCGTGCCGGTAGGCCGCAGGCGATGAACCCATCGAGGAGCTTCTGGAGCCGGAACGGAGAGAGGGCAGGCGAGCCGCGGAGGATCAACATGGTCGAGGAAAAGCGGGACCCTCCCAAACCAACCGGGCGCGGTCAAGCGGAGCGGCGGCGATTCGACCGCCCGGCGGGCCGCTGTGCCGGCGCCACGGGCAAGGTCAAAGTCGCACTGCCGATCTTTCTCTTTCCTCCTTATCTTTCTCTTTCGTCAGGGGGCTGGGGGGGGAGAAAGAGGAAAGAGAAAGATTCCCCGCCGCCCCGGCCCCGGAAAAAGCCGTTGACCCTGCTGCCTTCCTTTGGTGATCAACACACTTTAACACCCGTGAGGATCCCTGTTCCCTTTTCGTCCGTGTCGCCCGTTCTTGCTCAAGAAGGAGACGCCGCGGAGTGCGGGCCTGAAGTTGCTCCGTTTGACAGCCCCCGTTCGGATGGCAACGTCCGCGCCTCCGAGTCCCTTTAAACCTCCTCCATGTCCGACAAGATCACTCACGAATGCGGCATCGCGATGGTGCGGTTGCTGAAACCGCTTTCCTATTACCAGGAAAAATACGGATCGCCGCTCTGGGGCTTCACCAAGCTCTTCCTGTTGATGGAAAAGCAGCACAACCGCGGGCAGGACGGGGCCGGCGTCGCCTGCGTGAAGCTCGATGTGCCGCCCGGCGAGCCGTTCATGTTCCGGGAGCGCTGCGTGAAGGCCAACCCGCTGGATAAGATCTTCAAGGAGCTGCTGAAGCAATACGATGAGAAGGTCGCCGCCGGCGTCGTGCACCCGGAGTTCGCGGACACGGTGAAGCAGCACTTTGATTTCGGCGCCGAGCTTTACATGGGCCACCTGCGCTACGGCACGAGCGGCGGCTACAGCCTCTCGTCGTGCCATCCGTATTTCCGGCGCAGCCCATGGCCGACGCGCAACCTCGCGCTCTGCGGCAACTTCAACATCACCAACACCGCCGAGCTCAACTCGAGTCTCATCGCGATCGGCCAGCATCCGATCTTTGCCACCGACACGCAGGCGTTGCTCGAGAAAATCGGCTTCTACCTCGACGAGGAGCACGAGGATATCTTCCGCTATCTGCGCACCCGCGGCCTGCCCGGGGCGGAGATCTCGCGCCGCATCAGCGAGGATCTCGACCTCGCCCGCGTGCTCACGCGCGCCTCGCAGAAGTGGGACGGGGGCTACTCGCTGTGCGGCCTCGTCGGCAACGGCGACGCGTTCGTCGCGCGCGACCCCGCCGGCATCCGCCCGGCCTGGTATTTCCAAAACGACGAAGTGGTGGCCTTCGCTTCCGAGCGCGCACCGCTGCAAACGGTGTTCGACCTCGAGGCGGACACGGTGAAGGAGGTCACGCCGGGCCACGTGGTCGTGATCAAGAAGAACGGCCGCGTGGCGAGCACGCAGTTCACCGCGCCGCTGCCGAAGGCTTCGTGCTCGTTCGAGCGCATCTACTTCTCGCGCGGCAACGACGTCGAAATCTACCAGGAGCGCAAGGCCCTCGGCGGCGGCCTCGCCGACCAGGTCCTCAAGGCCATCGACCACGACTGGGGCAACACCGTTTTCAGCTTCATTCCCAACACCGCCGAGATCGCCTACTACGGCCTCCTGCACACGCTGCGCGAGCGCCGGCGCGACGAGGTGAAGAAGGCCATCATGGTCGCCTCGGAGAAAGGTGAGCTCAGCGAGGCGCTGCTCGACGAACTCATCCTGCGCAACTGGCCGCGCGGCGAGAAGGTCGTCTCGAAGGACATCAAGCTGCGCACCTTCATCGGTCAGGAGTCGATGCGCAACCAGCTCGCGAGCCACGTCTACGACATCACCTACGGCTCGCTGAAACCGGGGGAGGACAATCTGGTGTGCGTGGACGACTCGATCGTGCGCGGCACGACGCTGCGCCGGTCGATTCTGCGCATCCTCGCGCGCCTTAATCCGAAGAAGATCGTCATCGTCTCCACCGCCCCGCAGATCCGCTATCCCGACTGCTACGGCATCGACATGTCCGAACTCGGTAAATTCATCGCCTTCGAGGCGGCGGTCGCGTTGCTCAAGGAGCGCGGCAAGTCCGGCGTCCTGCAGGACGTCTACGCGCTGTGCCGCGAGGCGGTGGCCAACGGCAGTTCGACCAATCACGTGCGGAAGATCTACGACCCGTTCACGCCCGAGGAGATTTCCGCCAAGATCAGCGAACTCGTCCGGCCGAAGGGCATCGAGTGGCGGGGGCCGATCGAGGTGATCTTCCAGTCGATCGAAAACCTCCATGCCGCCGTGCCGAACCACACCGGCGACTGGTCTTTTACCGGCAAATACCCGACGCCCGGCGGCTACCGCGTGGTGAACCAGGCGTATTTGAATTATTACGACAAGAACGAGGGGCGCAGCTACTGAGTCCGAGCCTTCCGCGATGCCGAAGAACCCCCCTGCTTCTGAGCCACAGCCGACGCTGCCCAGGATTCACTCGTTTCGGAAGGCGAAGGTCGTTCTGGATGCCGACTTGGCAGCTCTTTATGGCGTGCCGACTTTCCGGCTTAACGAAGCCGTAAAGCGAAATGAGGAGCGGTTTCCGGGCGATTTCCGGTTTCAGCTTACCCGCGAGGAACTTGCGCACTTGATATCGCAAAATGCGATATCAAGCGGCAACGGCCACGGCGGTGTGCGCAAATTACCGTGGGTCTTTAGCGAACACGGCGCGTTGATGGCGGCCAATGTTCTGCGCAGCGAACGCGCCGTGCAGATGAGCATATATCTCATACGCGCCTTCGTCCGCATGCGCGACGAGCTGATGGCCAACGTGACGATTCTCAAGCGCCTCGCCGAGATCGATCGCAAGCTGATCGAGCACGACGTGGTGCTGCGTGAGGTGATCGAGCGTCTGCAACCGCTGCTCGATGGCGGCGACGACGAGGAGGATGAAGCGTCGAAGCGCAAAATCGGCTTCCACGAAGGCAACCGTTAGCTCTTCCTCGGTTCTCCATGGCCCTTAGCTACGAATCCTCCGGCGTCCGCTACGATCAGCTCGATGCGTTCAAGCGCGCGTGCCAGCGCGCCGCGCGCACCACGGCCGCGTTGCTCTCCGATCACGGCTACGCCGAGCCGGCCACGACCCGCGGCGAGAGTGCCTACCTCATGGAGGCTGCCGATCACTACCTCGCGCACGTCGAGGAAGGACTCGGCACCAAGAACCTCGTCGCCGACGCCGTCTACGCGCAGACGGGCAAGTGCTTTTACCGCGAGATCGCGATCGATACCGTGGCGACGATCGTCAACGACCTCATCACCTGCGGCGCGCGGCCGATCTCCGTCGCGATGCACGCCGCCGTGGGCGACTCCGACTGGTTCGCCGACGCCGTGCGCATGCAGGCGCTCGTCGATGGTTGGGCCGAGGGCTGCCGCAAGGCCGGCGCGGTCTGGGGCGGCGGCGAAACGCCCACCCTCAAGGGCATCGTCGAGAAAAACGCGATCGTCCTCGCCGGCTCGGCCGTCGGAAAAATCGAGCCGAAATCGCTCCGCATCACCGGCGATGTGCAGGACGGCGACGCGATCATCTTTCTCGCTTCCAGCGGCGTGCAGACCAACGGCCTCTCGCTCTGCCGGCTGATCGCCGAAAAACTTCCGCAGGGCTACCAGACGCCGATCGGCCACGGCGACCCGCGCACCTACGGCGAGGCGCTGCTCGCGCCGTCGGTGATCTACGTCGACTTCGTGCGCCAGTGCCAGTTGCAGGGCCTGAAGCTCAACTATGTGTCGCACGTGACCGGCCACGGCTGGCGCAAGCTCATGCGCCTCGACGAGCCGTTCGTTTACGAGATCACCGAGCCGCGCCCCGCCCCGGCGCTCTTCCAGTTCCTCGCCGAGGCCGGCCCCATCTCCGAGCGCGAAATGTACGCGACCTTCAACCAGGGCGTGGGCTTCGCGGCCTATGTGTCGCCCGAGCTGGCCGAACCCGTGCTCGCCGCCGCGCGCGGTGCGAACTACGACGCCTGGATTGCCGGCCGCGTGAAGAAGGACGGCAACCGCAAGGCCGTCGTCATTCCGTCATTGAATCTCGAATACGACGGCAGCACGCTGCAGGTGCGGTGAGTAACTCGTTGGGAAACGGCGACCTCCGAACACCGTCGCTGATCGCGTTCGGGGGCGGTCAGCCGGACCGCCCGAGGGCCTGGCCTGAGCGAAGCTCACAGCCGTCGCGCACAATGGCCCCTTGACCCGGGATCAGCGACGGCGCTCGGAGAGCGCCGTCCATCCGGCAGAGGTTCCGGCGCTAGCGAAAAGGCTGGCTTGGGCCGGAGACGAAACGACTGAGGTGTCGGTCGAATGGAAGATCGCTGCTCGAGAAATTCTGCGATTCGGTTTCAGCCGGCTGGGTGTGATTCCAGCCCACGGTTACCGGTTCCGGCGGACGTCCGGCGTCAGCTTCGGCCGTGATGAATGGGAGAAGGCGCGCGGCTGAGGACCGGTTGGCGAACTGACCGTTGTTGGCGGCATAGGTCGCCGCTGCGGCGCGCTCGCTGCCGGCGGTCGCCGGTTCGTGATGGATCCAGGAGTCCCTCGCGTGGCCGTGACTCCAAATGGAGTTTGCGGGTCCGGACGGGCTCACGTCATTGAGCAAAACGGCTTCGCGCAGCTGACCGGCGACGAGGCTGGCGACGATCGCAACGAAAACGAACCAGCAGCGGACCGAGTTCATGGAATGCGTATTGAAGTGAAAGTGCGGCAGTTCACCCCTTCCTTACGCTGCCCGGCCTTCAAGTGTGTCAGCGGGCCGTGATTTTCTTCCAATCCGCCAGGCTGAGGCTACGGGGACGACATCATCCTGTGGTGCCGGCTGCCGAGCCGATCCGGCTCGACATTCCGATGTCGGGTCGGGGCCGACATCGAGTGCCCCCGCGCATTGGAATGTCGAGCTACGTCGGAGCGACTTCCGTGACTGGACGGAAAGGCCGACGGCCGCTGTCCGGCGCGGTCTCTGCCTTACCGGCTGCGGCGGGTGCGCCAGTGGGCGCCCGGCTTGCCCTTCGGATGATGCGCCGGGTTGCCGCCGCCATGGCTCGGACCGCCGGGCCCGCGGCTCTGGTTGCGGCCCGGATTGCCGCGTTGCTGACCGCGACGCGGGTGGGGGCGGCCACCTCCGCCGCCACCGCCCGGGCGCGAGGTGTCGAGCACGGGAGGCTTGCCGTAGGCGTAGACGAAACCATCGAGCGTAAGCTGCGGGATTTTCGCGCCGATGAAGCGCTCGATGTCGCGCACGTCGCTCACGTCCTCGGGCGTGGCGAGCATGAAGGCATCGCCGACCGCCATCGCACGGCCCGTGCGACCGATGCGGTGCACGTAATCCTCCGGGTTCTCGGGGACGTCGTAGTTGATCACATGGGACACGCCGGCGACGTCGATGCCGCGCGCGGCGATGTCGGTCGCGACCATCACCTCGTAGCGTCCGTTCTTGAAACCCTCGAGGGCCTCGACGCGCTGGTTCTGCGAGCGGTTCGCATGCAGGACGGCCACGGCGTGTTTGGCCGACTTGAGTTTGCGCGCGATGCGGTCGGCACCGTGCTTCGTGCGTGAGAAGACGATCACGCTCTGGAAATCCTCACGCTCGAGCAGCGCGAGCAGGAGGTCGAATTTCTGCTCGTGGGTGACGGCGTAGAGCGCGTGATTGACGGATTCGTTGACGGTGCGCGTGCGGCCGATCTCGACGCGCTCCGGCTCGCGCAGGGCGAAGCGGGCGACCTCTTCGATCTCGGGCGGAATTGTCGCGGAGAAAAACAGCGTCTGCCGCTGCTTCGGGCAGAGGGCGACGATCTTCTTCACGTCGTGGATGAAGCCCATGTCGAGCATGCGGTCGACCTCGTCGAGGATGAGGACCTGCAGGTGCTCGAGGCGCAGGGTCTTCTCGTTGAGGAAATCCATCAGGCGGCCGATGGTTGCGATCACGATGTCGGCCCCGGCGCGGACCTCGTTGCGCTGCCGTCCGTAGCCCACGCCGCCGTGCAGGACGGTCGTGCGGATGTCGGTGAAGCGGCCGAAATCGCGAAAGGCGGTCTCGACCTGGGCGGCGAGTTCGCGGGTGGGCTCGAGGACGAGGACGCGGGGGCCGTTGGCCTGATGCGGCCCCAGGCGGTTGAGCACGGGAAGGGCGAACGCCGCGGTCTTGCCCGTTCCGGTTTGGGCCGAGGCGATCAGGTCACGTCCCGAAAGCACCACGGGAATCGCCCGGAGCTGGATGGGAGTGGGATCGGTGTAGCCCATCGCCTGGACGCCCCGGACGAGGCTGCTGTAAAGACCGAGTTTCGAAAACGGCATAGCCGGATAGTGACGCGCTGAATACGCGTGAAGGCGAGCCGGAAGCGGGGGCGGCTCCCGGCGGGCTTCCGGCTTTTGTTCTCTCGCCTTCGCGCCCCACGGTGGCACCGTGAGGCATGGAAAAACGCCGTTTCACCGAGCTCGGGCTCTCCCCCGAGGTGCTCAAGGCCGTCGACAAGATGGGCTTTGAGGAGGCTTCGCCGATTCAGACGGCCGTCATCCCCTTGCTGCTCGAGGGGCGCGACGTCGTCGGCCAGTCGTCGACCGGCTCGGGCAAGACTGCGGCGTTTGGCATTCCGATGATCGAGCGCGTCGACCCGCAGTCGCGCGTCGTGCAGGCGCTGATCCTGTGTCCGACGCGCGAGCTCGCGGTGCAGGTGGCCGAGGAGATGGGGAAACTGGCCTTCTTCAAACGCGGCGTGCGCGAAGTGCCGATCTACGGCGGGCAATCCTACGAACGGCAGTTTCGCGCGCTCGAGTCGGGCGTGCAGATTGTCATCGGCACGCCGGGTCGCGTGATGGACCACATGGAGCGCGGCACGCTGAAGCTCGACGATCTGAAGATGGTCGCGCTCGACGAGGCCGACCGCATGCTCGACATGGGTTTTCGCGACGACATCGAGCGCATTCTCTCGGCGGTGCCGGAGCAGCGGCAGCTCCTGTTCTTCTCGGCGACCATGCCGCCGGCGATCAAGGCCCTCATCAACCGCTACACGCGCGACCCGGCCTGGGTGAAGATCGAGCAGCACGCGCAGAACGCGCCGAAGGTCGACCAGGTGTACTTCGAAGTCGACCGCCGCTCGAAGATCGAGGTGCTCACGCGCCTGATCGACCTGCACGACTTTCGCTACGGCATCATCTTCTGCTCGACGAAGATCATGGTCGATGAGCTCGACGAACACCTGCATGCGCGCGGCTATGCGACCGACCGGTTGCACGGCGACATCACGCAGGCTCAGCGCAATCGTGTGATGGAGAAATTCCGCCGGCGCGGCTTCGAGTTTCTCGTGGCGACCGATGTCGCGGCGCGCGGGCTCGACGTCGACGACCTCGAAGTGGTGTTCAATTACGACCTGCCCAACGACGCGGAGGACTACACGCACCGCATCGGCCGCACCGGCCGCGCGGGCAAGGAGGGGCGGGCCTTCACGTTCGTCTCCGGCCGCGAGCTCTACAAGCTGCAGGGCATGGTGCGCTTCGCGAAGCTGAAGATCCGCCGCGAAAACGTGCCGTCGCTCGACCAGGTGGAGGAGGCGCGGGAGAATGTATTCTTTGAAAAACTACGCGGCACGCTGAACGAAGGAAGCTACAAGCGGCAGGACCGCATGATCGACCGCCTGCTCGAGCAGGGCTATGCGAGCACGGACATCGCGTCGGCGCTGATTCACCTCCTGCAGGGCGGAGGCGGTGCCGGGAGCGCGGGCGCCGAGCCCGCGCCGGAGCCGAAGGCGATCGTGGCGCGCACGCGTTGGGTGGAGGCCGATGCGGGCGAGCCGTCCGCGCTCCCGCGAAAGGAGGACCGCAAGCCGGCGTGGGCCGCCGCCCGCTCGGCGCCGAAGCCGAAGTGCGAGATGACCGAATCGCCCGGGGCCGCGGAGCGGGATGTGCGCGACGAGCCCGGCGAGCGGCGCGATTTCGCCGAGTCGCCGCGACCCGCAAAACTGAAATACGAGCGTCCCGCGCGCACCGGACGCGAGCCGGGGTTCACGACGCTGTTCATCAACGTCGGCCGCAAGCAACTCGTGACGCCCGCCGATCTCGTCGGGAAGATCGCGGGCGTGACCCGGTTGCCGGCGAGCATCGTGGGCGCGATCGATATTCATCAGCGGCACGCCCTGGTCGACGTGGCGAGCGAGCATGCGCCGCGGGTGCTGGAAAAACTCGCGGGCATCCGGGTCAAAGGCGAAACGCTGCGGCCTTCGCTGGCCTCGCAAGCGGCTGGCGAGTGATTTTTTCCTGCGGGTCGGGGCTTTACGCCCCGGAGCGAAGCGGTGCAGAGTAGGCGGTCGGGCATGACCGCCCGGTTTCCCGCCCCGCCATGAGTTCACGCCCGTTGTCGCCCGAACACTACACGGCTGAGGAGGTCGTGCGCTTGTTGAACCTCGCGCCGCTCGACATGGAGGGCGGCTTTTTCCGGCGCGTGGGCGAGTCGGAGCTCGTACTGCCGGGCAGTGCCCTGCCCTCGATCTACGCGGGGGCGAGACGCGCCTACTCGACGATCTACGCCCTGTTTACGCCGGACGGATTTTCGGCCCTGCATCGCCTTCGCTCCGATGAGATCTGGTGCTTCCATGCGGGCGACCCGTTGGAGTCCCTACGCCTGCACCCGGACGGGGAGGGACAGTGGGTGCACCTCGGGCTCGACCTCGCGGCCGGCGACCTGCCTCAGGACATGGTGGAGGCTCACACCTGGCAGGGGACGCGTCTCGCGACCGGCGGCCGCTGGGCCCTCGTGTCGTGTGTCGTGGCCCCGGAGTTCGCCTGGGACGACTTTGAACTGGGCGCGCGAGAAGCACTGGAAGCAGCCTTCCCGGCCTGGGCGGAGGGGATTCGGGCGCTGACGCGGACGCAGCCGCCGAAGGGACGGCGATAACCGGAGGGACGGAGGGACGGAGGGACGGAGGGACGGGGCGGCGCGCGCTGGCGAGAGATTCTTGCCCCTGAAATCGCGCGCAAGCGCGCTCCTGCGACGGGCCGCCGCGTTTTCGGTCCGCGCACCGAATCCCGCTGCTCGAACGAGTTGTGAGTAACGTCACAACCTCGTCACGGCCGGTCGCTTGACACGTCTGCGGACGGTGGATAGCTCGAAGACCCGAAATGGAGGCCGTGCTTGATCAACCGGTGCTGGTGCTCAATCGCCTTTGGCAGGCGGTGAACGTCATCGGTGCCCGACGAGCCTTCGCGCTGCTGGCGCGAGGCCATGCGTCCGTCGTCCATCATCACGAGGACGATTTCCGGATCTTTTCGCTGTTGGACTGGATGGATTTTTCCCGCGAGAATCCACCGCTCGAGGAGCTCGACACGGTGCACACCCCGCGGACGGTGATCCGCCTGCCGCGCGTGATTCTCCTCACTTGGTTCGACAAGCTGCCGTGCAAGGAGCTCAAGCTCACGCGCAACAATGTCTTCGAGCGCGACAAGAGCACCTGCCAATACTGCGGCCGCCGGTTTGACCGCGAAGACCTGAATCTCGACCACGTGATTCCGCGCGATCGCGGTGGAAAGACGACGTGGGAGAACATCGTCTGCTCGTGCGTGAAATGTAACACCCGGAAGGCCAACCGCCTGCCGCACGAGGCTCACATGCACCTGATCCGCAAGCCGGTGCGGCCGAAGTGGCGGCCGGTCATCTCGCTCGTGCTCAACAATCAGGAGCGCGAACGCTGGAAGGACTTCCTCGATCTGGCCTACTGGAACGTCGAGTTGGAAGAATAGGCTTTCGCGAAGCGAAAGACCCGACTCGGACGATTTAGTTGGAGGAGCGTGATGAGAGCGCGGGCGGCCCGCTCGCATTTTCCCGGATTGCGGGCCAGCGACCCGCGCTCCCAGGAAGACTCCTACCGTTTCAGAAAGCGCACGGCGGTGTCGCTCTGATCCGTGAACAGGCCGTCGATGCCGGCCTCGCCGATGAGCAGGGAGAAGAGCGCGTCGATCGTCGGCACGCCTGGCGGCAGGGCGTCGGCCCGGAGCGTGTAAGGGTGTACGGCGAGGCCGGCCGCGTGGGCGTCGCGGACGAGCGTGGAGAGGCGCGGGCTTCCGTCCGGCGCGAGGCCGGCGAGGATGCGCTCGAGATTCGGACCGATGCCGTGGGCATAGGTCGCGATGTCGCGCAGGCCGACGGATGTGCTCAGCGCGTCATAATCGCAGTCGGCCTCGCGCCACGCGTTTTCCCCGATCAATTGGATGAGGCGCAGCCCGGACCTCTGTTCGGTGCGGAGTCGTTTCAGGGCAACCGGATCGAAGCACTGTACGAAGACGTTGTCCGACGCCTGCGTGTAGCCGTGGCGTGCGAGCATCGTGAGCAGGGCGGCGCCCAAGTCCTTGCCGCGTTCGGCGTGCCACGCCGGGGCTTTGAATTCGGGATAGAGGCCGACGTTGCGGCCGGTCGAGCGGTTGAGACCCTGCACCAAGAGGATCTCCTCCTCGAGGGTGCAGAGGCGAAAGCTGCCGCCGTTGTGCGGGAAACGCTGCGGGAAGATCGGCCGGCCGGTCTCATGATCAAAACGCTCGCGCACGCGCAGCGAACGCAGCTCCTCCCACGTGAAATCGATCGCGTAGTAGCGGTGATCGGCGCGCTGGCGTCGGGGGAATCGCTCGGCGACGTCGGTCGTCGTGTCGATGTGGATATCGTGGCTCACGACGAGGACGTCGTCCTTTGAGAGGATGACATCCTGCTCGATGAAATCGGCGCCCGAGGCGTAGGCGAAAGCGGCCGACTCGAGGGTGTGTTCGGGCAGGTAGCCGGAGGCGCCCCGATGGGCGATGACGATGGGGGTGTTGGTCGCCATGAGTGGGAGGTCCTTGTTGCCCCCGTCGAACGCATTACTGCGAATACCGCTGGCGGCCGATGAGCCACACGGCGGCGGCGCCGACGAGATCGGTGAACGCCACGCCGAGGCGCACGGGCAGCGGTAGGTCGAGCGGGAGCGCGAGGATGACCAGGCCGCTCAGCGCGAGCAGCCCCGCGGCGATGTTGGTCAGACGTTTCTTGCGCGCGAGGTCGGCGGCGCGCGGGTCGAGCGGCGGAAGGTCGGGGACTGGCATCGGATTATGATTCACCACCAAGACACAGAGACACAAAGAAGGCCCAAATTTTAACGGTCTCCGCTCGATGTCTCCGTGTCTTGGTGGTGAAAAGCCCGGAGCCGGGCATTAGTTCCGCACGATGGGCAGCGTCAGGCGGATGGTGGTGCCGGCGGGGCTGGTGGCACGCAGCGAAATGTCGCCGTGATGGCTCAGCAGAATGCGCTTGGCAATGGCGAGGCCGAGGCCCGTGCCGTCCGGGCGGCCGGAGAGGAAGGAATCGAAGATGCGGTCACGGATTCCCTCGGGGATGCCGGTGCCGCTGTCGGTCACGTCGATCGTCGCGTGGCCGTTGCCCCCGTCGCGTTCCTCCGTGCCGCACGCGATCGTGATCGTGCCGCCGTCGGGCATGGCCTGCGTGGCATTGATGAGGAGATTGAGGAGCACCTGCTGCAGCTGGCCCTTGTGCACATCGACGATGAGGGGGCGCGGCGGCGGATCGAAGCGAAGGTGGATTTTGCTTTGCGCGAGCTTGAGACGGATGAGGACGATGGTGTCTTCGACAATCTCGGTGACCGACCAGCGGGAGTGCAGGCTGGTCGGGGCTTTGGCGAAGTTGAGCACGCGCGAGACGATCGCCTCGAGTTGATCGAGCTTCTCGCCGATGACGCGCACATCGGTGCGGCGCGGGTCGCCCTCCGGGAAATCGAGGCCGAGGTAACCGAAGAGGAGCTTGATCACCGTGAGCGGATTGCGGATCTCGTGCGCGATCTCGGCGGCGAGCAGGCCGAGCGTGGTGAGCTGCTCATTTTTGCGCAGCGATTCCTCGCTCTGGAAAACCCGCGAGTAGAGCCGCACGTTCTGGAGCGCCACCGCGGCGAGGCTGGCGAGCGCGGCGAGCAGGCGCTTCTCGTCGTTGTTAAAGCGGTGAACCTGGTCGGTGAAGATCGTGAGCACGCCGAGGATCTCGTTCTCGTAGCGCACGGGCGCGGCGAGGACCGAACGCAGTGTGGCGTCCCGGGGCAGGTCGATCACGTCGATGAATTCGGGCGACTGGATGTTGGCGAACTCGACCTGCTTGCGCGTGTGGATGACCGCCGCCATCAGACTCGAGTCGAGCGGCAGATCCTGGCCTGGCGGCGCGGCGACGCTGCCGTTCGACGTGAAGGAGACGAGGCGGAGCCGGTCTTGCACGGGATCGAAGGCATACAGCGCGCAGGCGCGGCTCTGGGTGACCTGGCGCGCGTCCCGAGTCACGGTGTCGAAAAGCTCCTGCTGCTCGAGCTTGGTGACCAGCGACTGGCCGATGGCGATGAGCGACTCCAACTGGCGGGCTTTGCCGCGGAGCTGCTGCAGTTGCCACAGGCGCTGCATGACGGCGGTGGTTTCGGCGGTGAGGTGCAGGAACAGTTCGAGGTCGGCGTCGGTGAAACCGCCGAGGCGATCGCTGTCGAGGTTGATGACGCCGAGGACCTGGCCGCCGGCCTCGGTCATCGGCGCCGCCATCTCGCTGCGGGCATTGTCGCTGACGCGCACGTAGCGGGAATCCGCGGCGACGTCGGGGACGATCTGCGGACGGCCGTGAAACGCCACCCAGCCGGTCACGCCCTGGCCGAGGCGCAGGGAGACCTCGTCGATGTCGGGAGGCAGTCCCTGGTGCACCTCGATCTCGAGCTTGCCGGTGTCGGGGTTGAGCAGTGCGACCGAGCCGGAGACGGCGTTGAAGGTTTCCACCGCCACCGCGAGGATCGAGCGCAGCACCTCGCGCGGTTCATCCACGCGCCCCACCAAAGACGCCACGCGGTAGAGCGCGACGGCGGCGCGGGGAGAGTCCGGGATCGGAAAGCTGGGTGCGGTGGGCGGAGTGTTGTGCGCCGGGTCGGATTCCACAAACGGAGGTCTTAGGCGGGAGGGGCGCGATTGGCGAGGCTTTCGCCGACCGAGCCGGGTGGGGCAACGGGAGCCGGGCACTCTGGAGAGTGTTCTGAACGTTTGGGCTGCGCTTGCCCGAGGTGGCGCGGTGCTTCAGCCCGCGCGCGAGGGAGCAACGAACGCGGGCTGAAGCACC
>DASWVO010000346.1:0-3944 GCA_036406235.1 Opitutaceae bacterium | reverse complement strand
ACCTCGGGCTGTGGATGCGCTCTTTTCGAAGCGTGCGCCATCAGCCAGCGCTGCGGAGCGGCGGCAATAACACGCCGCCGACCGAGGACCACACCCTCCTCTAGAGCCTGTGGCAGACTTTGTCCGGAGGCTGCCCAACGTAGCGCGCCTCAACCCGCGTCCGGGAGCGCAACAAGCGCGGCCTTATGCACCGCGTTATGGCAAGGCGTTCGACGAAGAGCATGACACGCTAGCAGCCCCCGAGACGAACTCTCCCACTCACGTTTCCCCCTTTCGCCACCGCCGACCGTCCGCGCTTGCGACCGATCAGGCCGCTTGAAACTCACGGCTCGCCCCTCTCCGGCGTTCGTCCCACCGGACGGTCCCTCGTTCATGCTTCTTTTCACACATCCCACGGGCAATGCCCACGTTCGACACGCCGCCCTTGGGCTTCAACGCGCAGGCCTGCTCAGCGAGTTCTGGACCTGCATCAATTACCGCGCCTCCCCTGCCGTCGAGCGCATGCTCCCCAGCCGGCTGAAACGGGGTCTGCGCCGGCGCGCTTATCCCGACGCGCTCACGGACTGCATGCGCAGCAGCCCCCTGCGCGAGGTCGTTCGCCTGCTCGCTCCTCGGGTTGGCCTCGGTCCGCTCGTCCGGCACGATTCCGGCCCCTTTAGCACCGATGCCGTTTGCCATTCCTTGGACCGCGAAGTCAGTGAGCGTCTGCGCGCCCAACCCTTCCTCGGGGTCTACGCCTACGAAGACGCGGCCGAATATTCTTTCCGCGAAGCCACGCGCCGCGGAATGGTTACTCTCTACGATCTTCCCATCGGCTATTGGCGCGCCGCGCGGACCTTGCTCGAAGAAGAAGCCGGACTGCAGCCCGATTGGGCGGCCACGCTGAACGGGAACAGCTACCATCCCGGCAAAACGGCTCGCAAAGACGCGGAGCTGGACCTCGCCGACGTGGTATTCGTTGCCAGCTCCTTCACTCGTCAGACGCTGGATACGGCCAGCCGCTTCAAGGGTACGGTGGTGCTTGTGCCCTACGGCGCGCCCGCTCCGCCGGCCAGTGTCCTGAACATCGAGCGCCCTTCATCCGAGAAGCTCCGTGTGCTGTTCGTCGGAGCCCTCGGACAGCGCAAGGGCTTGAGCTATCTCTTCGAGGCCTGCAACGCCCTGAAGGGGGCAGTCGAGTTGACGGTGATCGGTCAGAAGCCGGCCGCAGAATGCCGCGCCCTCGACCGCGAGCTCAGCACGGTCCGCTGGCTGCCAAACTGCCCCCATCAACAGGTGCTCGCCGAGATGGCCCGGCACGACGTTCTCGTTTTTCCCGCGCTATTCGAAGGCTTCGGACTCGTCCTTCTCGAGGCGATGGCGATGGGCCTGCCGGTGATTACCACCCCGCACACGGCCGGTCCCGACCTGATCGACGACGGAGTGCACGGATTCATTGTGCCGATCCGCTCCACCCAGGCGATCGTCGAGCGGCTGGAGATCCTGCGCCGAGACGCAGGTCGACGGGCCGACATGGCCTATCGCGCCCGACTGCGGGCTCGCGACTTCACGTGGCAGAAATACGGAGACACCTTGGCAGCGTGCGTGGCGCGCGCGCTCGGCCACAGTTGAGCAACACATCTCTGGGCCCCCTCACGCGTTCCGGTAGCGCGATGCTTCAGCCCGCGCTCGCTGCCCTCACGAACGCGGGCTGAAGCGCCGCGTTACGTTGGGCAGTCGCCGGGCAAAGTTAATAACAGCCGCTAAGGATTCGCATCCAAGCTTCCCCATCTGGAGTCCTCCAAATCCAGCGCGCAACGCCCGCACACGATCCGGAGCGACTCCCAATGCGGTCAATCCTTACCTGTATCCGGCATATGATGACACACACGCAAATGACGCCCCGTTCCGAAAGCGTGGCCTCAGCGGTCGGCTCCGAACCGGACGTTCAACCGGGCGGACCTCCCCCGGGAGAACGCGTGCCGGGCACGTATTCCCATGCCGCGCTCCGCCCCCATTACCAGACGGTACACCGGCTCATCGTACGGGTACTCGCAGCCCAGGGAGTCCTCGCCCTTGCGTTGTCCCCATTGCACGCGACGTACCTCGCGGCGGCGGCCGGCACGCTCATACTCTCCGGGTGCCTTTTTTTCCGCCGCGAGCTCCCGGTGGACCGCGCAGCAAGCCGACATCTCGCTTCACTGGGCCTCAGCAGCTTTGCCGTGCTCCACGCCTATCAGCTGCAGGGGAGCGTCGCAACCTGGTCGCTTCCCTACCTCGCTCTCGCACTGTGCACGCTTTACGAGGATCCGCGCTGCCTCTGGCCCGGGATCGTCGTAATCGCCGTTGCGACCCTGATCGCACCTACCGTCGGCTGGGTGCTCTTTTCACCACAAACCGCCGCGGCAACGTCGGTCAGAACGCTCGGCGAGCTCAGTCTATATCTTGTGGGCGCCGGGACCGCGCTCCGCATCTCGTCTCTTCTGAAGACACGCACGCGAAGAGCACTCGAGCGTCAACGTACGCTTGTCGCCGAAAACACCCGTCTGTCTGCCGATCTTGAACATGCTCGGTCCCAGTTGCTCGACGCCGCCACGGCGCTCTCGAAGAGAGCCTCCGCGCCGCGGATCGACGGTTTCGCCGACGAACACGCGCGGGATCGCCGACGACTATTTGCGCTCGACGCCGCTCCGGAAGCGATCGTCGTGATCGCAGCTCACTCAGGCCTGATCGTCGACCTCAACGCGAGAGCCGCGGAGCTGACCGGACGCACTTTGGACGAAGCAGTCGGGAGTGAGCACGTTCTCCTTTACCCCGCTTCCCGAGAAAGCCTCATTCGCACCATCTTCCGCCACGTGGTCGCTGGTGATCGCCGTTTCGTAGAGGCAGAAGTGATACACCGCAACGGCGCAATCACCGCAGTCGAGGTCGCTTTCGGTCTCGCGCATTCGCCACACGAACCGCTGGTGATCGCTGTATTCCGCGACATCACCGATCGAAAACGTGCGGAGGCTCGTCGCGCAGTCCTCGGCGCCCGACATCAGGAAATGCTGCGCCTGGAAGGCCTGCACGCCATGGCCGCAGGTGTCGCCCATGACTTTAACAATATCCTGATGACGATCCTCGGATTCGCGTCCATCGGACGCGATCGGTGTGGCGGCCATCCCATTGCGCAGCAGTATTTCGAGCGCATCGAAAATGCCACCCTGCGCGCTGGCGACGTCTGCCGTCAGATGCTGACGTTTGCCGGCCGCGGCCGGGTCACGGTCCACAGTGCGGACCTCAACGCGTTGCTCCGGGAGCTTGAGCCAACACTCCGGGCTCAACTCAACCCGCTCGTCGAACTGGAGATCACGCCGGCTCCGAACCTGCCGGAAGTCTGCTTCGATGCGACCTCGGTCGCCAAGACCATCGAAATCCTTTTCACGAATGCAGTCGAAGCCATCGGCGATCGCGCCGGGCTGGTACACATTCGAACACTTTTGGTCCCAGCCAACGACCCGCTCCGCGATGAGAGTTTCCTCACCCCCGAACTGACTGGCGACACACACGTGGTCATCGAGATGAGCGACACCGGATCGGGGATTGCGCCGAGTGCGATCGGACGAGTTTTCGAACCGTTCTACAGCACGAAGTCGATCGGCCGGGGTCTTGGCCTCTCCGAGGCGCTCGGGGTCATCCGCGCGCAACGCGGAGCCATCCAGGTGACAAGCACCCTCGGTGAAGGCAGCACATTCCGCGTCTACCTACCCGCGGCGCCCTGTCCCCGAAATCCGCCCGTTGTCCGCCGTCCCGCATTATCTCGCAAACCCGCCGCCCCCCGCGCACGCAACGTCGCGTTGGTGATAGAGGATGAGACCGCCGTTCGCGAGTTGGTCAGCAGCATGGTCGAAGAACTCGGGTTCACGGTCCATCGGGCGGTCGATGGCACCGAGGGCATCGCGCTTTTTGAACAATTTGGTCCG
>DASWVO010000345.1:0-10110 GCA_036406235.1 Opitutaceae bacterium | reverse complement strand
TAACGAGCGACCGGCCGCCCGCAGGACAACCGCGCACAACTTTTCCGTTCCCGCCGGAGCCCGGTAGGCCGGCACGCGCGCTCCGCCCGCGTTAGTCGACCTCGAGCCGCTTGCCTAAACTCACAACGTCGTCCCGCTTGAAACCGATCCGCTCGTAAAACGTGATGACGTCGGCGTTGGTCGTGCGCACCTGCAGATTGATCTTCGGACAACCCGCTGCGCGCAGGAGTTGCCCGGCGGCTTCCATCAACGCGCGCCCGCGGCCGAGGCGCTGACGCGTGGGCTCGACGGCGAGGTAGTTGATCCAGCCGCGGTGACCTTCGTAGCCGGCCATCACGCTGCCGACGATCCGGCCTTCGGCGTCCTCGCCGACAAGAAACCACTCGGGATTCACCCGCAGCTTGCGCGCGATGTCCTTGCGCGGGTCGTTCTGTGGACGCACGAGATCGCAGGCCCGCCACAACGCAATGACCGCCGCCTCGTCGTCCGGCCCGAACGGCCGGATCGTCATTTGTGATCCCACGGGAACTTCGCCTCCACGCGCGGATGTTTCCACACCTCGAACACCTCGAACATTTTCCCGGGGTTGAGGATGCCGTTCGGATCGAGCGCATCCTTCACGGCTTTCATCGCCTTCACCTGCGCGGGCGAATGCTGCAGGCGCAGGAACGGCGTCTTCGCGAGGCCGATGCCGTGTTCGCCGGAGATCGCCCCGCCAAGTTCGACCACTTTTTCCATGAGGGCCTGCACAGCCTCCTCGGCGGCGCGGCTCTCGGCGGCGTCGGCCTTGTGGTACATGATGTTCACGTGGAGATTGCCGTCGGCGAGATGCCCGAAGGTCGGGATCGCGAGCTTCGACGACTTCCGTAGTTTTTCCAGGAATACGGCGAACTTCTCGTAGGCGCGCAGCGGCACGGTGATGTCCTCGTTGAGCTTGGCGTCGCCCATCTGGAACATCGCACCGGAGCATTTCCTCCGCACGGCCCAGAGCGCCTCGGCCTCGTCGCGGTTGCGCGCCGCCCGGTGGCCCAGGGCATGCTCCTTTGCCCAGGCGAGGACCGCGCCGCGGGCCTCGCGCAGCTCGGCGGCGCTGCCGGCGAGTTCGAGCAGAATCACGGGGCGGCCGGCCTGGCCGGGAAAGATCGTCGTCTGCATCGCGCGCTCGGCGCATTGCACGCTGTAGCGATCGAGAAACTCGCAGATCGCGGGCTGCACGCGCGCAGCGAAGAGCGCCCGCGCGGCGCGAAACGCGCTCACCTCGTCGGCAAAGGAAGTGAGCAGCGTCCAGCGCGCGGCCGGTTGTGGAATGAGCTTCAAGATGGCGTCGGTCACGATCCCGAGCATGCCCTCGCTGCCGATCCACAGGTCGCGGAGGTTGAAGCCCGCGGAAAATTTCTTCGTCGCCGTGCCCCACTCGACAAATTCACCGGTGGGCAGAAAGCCCTTGAGCGCGATCACGAAGTCGCGCGTCACGCCGTACTTTCCTCCGTGCATGCCGCCGGCGTTGCAGGCGATGTTGCCGCCGATCGTGCAGTACTCCTTCGACGACGGATCGGGCGGATAAAACCAGCCGAGCTCGGCGGCGGCACGCTGGATGTCGCCGACCTTTGCGCCGGCCTGCACGTGGGCCAGGCCCGCCTCGGCGTCGATCTTGATCTTGTCCCAGCCGAGCATGTCGACCACCCAGCCGCCGTGACGGGGCACGGCCGAGCCCATCAAGGTCGTGCCGCGGCCGCGCACCGTCACGGGCACGCAGTGCTGGTTCGCGAGGGCGAGCGTCGCGGAAAGGTCCTCGTAACGCCGCGGCTTCACCACCGCGGCCGGCAGAAACGAAAGGCGGCTGCTGTCGAAGGAAGCGGCGTAGCGCGAGGCTTCGTCGGTGAGGACGACGCGCGGCCCGAGTTGACGCTGCAGGTGTTGGGTGGCGGCGGATACGGATGCCATGGTGCGGGCGGCATTCCTCGCGCACGCGGCCCGCGGGCACAACTCGAATTGCGGGTTGAGTCAAGAGCTCGGAGGTTAGGGCCCAGAGCCAGACGCCGTGTGACCGGCTCAGCTTTCAGTTCCCGGCTCTTTGCTCCGAGCTTGATTCAGCTCACGCCTTCAACTCCACGACCACCTGCACCTCGGTCGTCGAATTTTTCGGCAATCCCGCAACGGCGACGGCGGCCCGGGCATGCTTGCCGGCGTCGCCGAAAAGCGCGACGAACAGGTCGCTTGCGCCGTTGATCACCGCGGGGCTGTCGGCGAAGCCGCTGATCGCGTTCACGTAGCCGCCGACGTAAACGAACTTCGCCACCTGCTCGAGCGAGCCGGCCGCGGCCTTGATGTTGGCGAGCGCGTTGAGCGCGCAAACCTTGGCCGACTCGTAGCCGGTCTGCACCGTCTGCTCCTTGCCGACCTGGCCGGTGTGCGTCATCTGCCCCTCGAGCGCACAGATCGTGCCGGCGCAATAGAGGAGATTCCCCGTGCGCACCGTGGGCAGGTAATTGCCGCCGGCGGCGGGCGCGGCGGGGAGCTTGAGGCCGAGTTCGGCGAGTTTCGCTTCAGGATTCATGCAAGGCGATTTCTATGCAAAGCTGCGCTGAGGCAAAGCCGGAAGTTGCCTCGACCGGCATGAAGCTCGCTGCTATGAGAGAACACCCATGCTCCTGATTTGATTTGAGATTCCTCGCCTGCTGGGTCCGTTCGCTTTCCGACCTCCGATGAACTTCGCCGCCTGGCAATCCTTCTCCCGTCAAGATCCTGCCGCCGCCGCGCGCGAACTGTACCGCCGCCTCGGCTCGCTGCCGCCGGCGCAGCAGCGGGCAATCGTCGCCTGGCGGCCGACGGAAAGCGACCTCGCGGCGGAGCTGGCGCGTATCCAACAGCCGGATGCCGGCCCGCTGGCCGGCGTGCCCTTTATGGCGAAGGACCTGTTCCCGGTCGTGGGCGTGAGCACGCTCGCCGGGGGGACTTTTTTGCCCGAGGTGCAGCCGCGCCCGCGCGCCGACGGCGCCTTTGTCGCCGCGCTGCGAACCGCCGGCGCGGCGTTCGCCGGCAAGACGCATTTGCACGAGTTTGCCTACGGGCTGACCGGCGAGAACGCACATTACGGGGACGTCGCACATCCCCGGGCACCGGACCGCACGAGCGGAGGTTCGAGCAGCGGCTCCGCGGCGGCCGTCGCCGCGGGTGTCGTGCCCCTCGCCCTCGGCACCGACACCGGCGGCTCGATCCGCGTGCCCGCGGCGTTTTGTGGACTGTACGGCCTGCGGCTCACGCCGCATCACGCGTGGATCGCCGACGGCTTCCCACTCGCGCCCAGCTTCGATACCGCCGGCTGGTTCACCGCCGATGCCGCCGACATGCACGCCGCCTGCGCGGCGCTCCTCGGCGTTCGCACGGCCGGACGCACGCCACGCGGCTGTTTCATCGATTTCGCGAAGCCCGGATACCACGCCCAGGCGGAAGTCGCCCTCGCGTATCGCGCCGCCGCCGAACGCTTCGCCCCCGCCGCCGATGCCTCGCTCACCGGCGAGTTCCTGCACGCCATGCGCGACACCGTGCAAACCTACGCTGTGCTCCAGAGCACCGAGGCCTACGCCGTGCACTCGGCCTGGCTGGACAAGTTCCGCCACCGCTACGAGCCCGCGGTGTGGGACCGGATCGATCGCGGACGCCGCTGGACCGCCGCGGACATCGAGGCCGCCCAGGTGCGCGCCGCCGTGGTGAAGCTGTTCTGGACGCGTATCTTCCTGACGTTCGATTTCCTCGTGCTTCCGGCGACTCCGTTTCCGGCGCTCACCAAGAGCGAGTGCACGCTCGAGAACCGCAACCGCCTGCTCGCGCTGACCGCGCCGGCGAGTCTCGGCGGCCTGCCCGTGCTCACCGTCCCGGTCTCCCTGCCCACCGGGCTGAGCACGGGGCTTCAGATTGTCGTCAATTCGCCGCAGAGCCCGGTGCTCTCGTGGGCGCTGCGTTTGTGAAACGTTGCAGGTTACGGGTTGAAAGCTGGCACGTTCGAAGCTTGTAACATCACACCTGCCACCTGCAACTTAAGCGAAGCGGCCCGCGATCTGCTTAGCGTCGCTCCTCATGATTCGCTCCGAAACCGGCACCGGCTGGCTGCTCGTCACGCATCCCGATCACGCGCATCTCGCGGGGGAGTTCGCCGACGCGTGGGGTAATGGTCAGTTCGCCCGTCCCGAGCCCTTTGCACCGGCGCGCTACGCGGTCTATCATCACGACGACGGCTGGCTCGCGCGCGACGCCGCGCCGTCGCTCACGAAGGAGGGCCGTCCGGAAGCCTTCACCCGCGCGCTCGTCGGCGCCTACAGTGCGTTTGAGGAAATCGATCTGCCCAGCTATCTCCGAGTGCGCGGCGAGGCGACCGCCGCCGTGGCGGCGCACGATGGCTATGCCGGCATTCTCGTCTCCATGCACACGGTGAACCTCCTCACCGAGCAGGCTGACGTGGCAACCATCCGCCCGGAGCACCGCGCGGCGCACGCCGAATTCGTGGCGCAGCAACAAGCCTGGCAGCGCGAGACCGCAACACGCCTCGGCGTCACGGCCGAGGAGCTGCAGCGGGGTTTCGAGTTTCTCCAGTGCTGCGACAATCTCTCGCTGATCGTGTGCTCCGGCTACGACGCCGCGCGCAACCTGCGTCACACCCACCCGGATCGTTCCGGCAAGCGGCACACGTTGCAATGCGCGAGCGTCGAGACGGGCGTCTGGCGCATCAGCCCCTGGCCGTTCCAGGAGGCGCGCCTGGAATTCGCCGTGCCGTTCCGGCACGTGCCGGCGAGCGCCTGCAAGGATGTGGAGAGCTTGCGCACCGCATTCCGCGCCGCACCGATGCAGACGCGGAAGATCACGCTGACCGCGTTGTAACAGGAGCAGGGCCGGTCACAGACCGGCCCCACCGCCGAGCACTCGTTGCGCGTTGCCTCCGAGCACCGCCACCGCCACCTCGGCCGGCAGGCAGGCCCGCGCCTCGGCGATGAACGCCGCCATCTCCGGTTCGTGCCCGGCGCGCGGATACAGGTTGAGCGGATAATCCGAGCCGAACAACACGCGCCCGGCGGGCACGCTCTTGCCGATGCGCGTCCAGGCTGTCGCCCCATGGATCAGCGGCGCCGCGGCCGTATCCACATAGACATTCGGCAAGCCGTCGAGATCGATGCCGCCGCCCCAGTGCGCGAGGATGAACGTCGTCCGCGGGTGGGCGCGCGCCAGCGCCACGCAATCCTCCAGCGGCGTGTCGATACGCCCCGGATACGGTCGCGACGTGGGGTCCGTCACATGCAGGTTGACCGGGAGCCCGAGGTCGCCGGCAAGGGCGAGGATCGCTTGCAGGCGCGGGTCAGTGGTCGCGACGTGCTGGGAGTGAGGCGACAGTTCCCCCAGGCCCGCAAAACCGCTGTCGGCTGCCCAACGCACCTCCGCGAGCGCCGCGTCGCCGGCATGCGGATGCACCGTGGCGAAGGCCGACAGCCGGTCCGGATAAGCACGGATGCACCGGGCATAAAAACGGTTCTGGGCGGCGATGCTGTCGGGGTTTTCCCAATACCACCCGACCAGCACGGCGCGGTCGACCCCGGCCGCATCCATGGTGCCGAGGAGCGTGGCCACGTCGGGAAACGCCTGCACCGGCCGGCCGTCGCGGCGCCGGCGCGTGCAGAGCGCCGCCCAATGGGGCTCGCGATGCAGGACCGCCCAGCCTTCCGGGTCGCGGTTCACCTCCGGCGGATACAGGTGCACGTGAGCGTCGATGATGGGCACGCGCCGGAAAATCGTTCGTTGCGCGCCGCGGCGCAACCCGCAAGTCTCCGCGCCCGCATTGGCACCGCCTCTGCTCTTTTCCACGTATGCTCCAACGCTTCTTCAAGCTTCAGGAACACGGCACGACCGTGGGCCGCGAGGTCCAGGCCGGCCTCACGACATTCACCGCGATGGCCTACATCCTCGCGGTCAATCCGCTGATCCTGAAGGACGCCGGCATGCCGCAGGCGACGCTGGTCACCGTGACCGCGATCACCGCGGCGATCAGCACCGCGCTGATGGCGCTGATGACCAATTTTCCGCTGGCGCTCGCCCCGGGCATGGGGATCAACGCCTTCTTCACCTACACGATCTGCCTCGGCGGCGGCGTGCCGTGGCAGTCGGCGCTCGGCCTCGTCTTCGTCAACGGCGTGATCTTCCTGCTGCTGTCGCTGACCGGCGTGCGGGAAAAGATCGTCGCCTCGATCCCCTACTCGCTGAAGATCGCGATCACCTGCGGCGTGGGGCTGTTCATCGCGTTCATCGGCCTGAAGAACGCCGGCATCGTCGTCTCCAACCCGGCGACGTTCGTGGCCCAGGGCGACTTCGCCTCGCCGCCGGTCGCCCTCGCGTTTTTCGGCATCGTGCTCACCGCCGTGCTCGTCGCACGCAAGGTCCCCGGGGCGATCGTCGTTTCGATCCTCATCATCACCGCGCTCGGTTTCTTCGTGCCGGACGGCAAGGGCGGCACGGTCACCGCCCGGCCCGGCAGCGTCTTCGATTTCTTTTCCTGGCCGAGTTCGCCCGCGCCGACGTTTCTCGCGCTCGATTTTGATTTCCTGCGCAACGATTTCGCCCGCGCGCTGCCGCTGATCATCACGCTGCTGATCGTCGACATGTTCGACAACATCGGCACCCTGATCGGCGTGACCAAGCGCGCCGGCCTGATGCGGCCCGATGGCACGCTGCCCAAGGCCGGCCGCGCGCTCGTGAGCGACTCGATCGCCGCGATCCTCAGTTCGCTGCTCGGCACGTCGACGGTGGTGAGCTACATCGAATCCGCCTCGGGCGTGGAGGCCGGCGGCCGCACCGGCCTCACCGCGCTCACCACGGCCGTCTGCTTCCTCCTCGCGCTGTTCCTCACCCCGCTGATCCTCATCATCCCGAGCGCCGCGACCGCGCCCGCGCTCGTCGTGGTCGGCGTGTTCATGTTTCAAACCGTCGCCGAGATCAAACTCGACGACTTCACCGAAACCGCGCCGGCGGTCATCACGCTGCTGTGCATTCCCCTCACTTTCAGCATCGCCGAAGGTCTCGGCCTCGGCGTGATCGCGCTGACGATGATCGCCCTGGCGACCGGCCGCCATCGCCAGCTCTCCAGCTTCACCTACCTGCTGGCGATCTTGTTTTTCCTGCATATCTTCCACGGTTTGGTCCGCTCCATGTGGAGCTGACCGCGTTCAATCTTTTCCGCCATGTCCAAAGTCGTTCCGTTTGACTCCACCGCCCCTGCTCCCGGCCGGCCCGATTTCGATGCGCTCGTCGCCGAACTCCAGCACGCCACCGGCAGCGCCCTCTCGCCGCAAAGTCTCGACGACCGTCCGCTCTACGGCACGACCCTCTACATCGCCACCTGCTCGCTGGACACGCGCTTCGGCCCGTTTCGCGCCCACATTTTTCAGGACATCATCGACAAGCACTACATCATCGCCCTGGCGCACGGCGACATCGTCAATGCGAAGACCTTGTACACGCGGCTGCACTCGTCGTGCGTGACGAGCGAGACGTTGCGCGGGTGCGATTGCGATTGCGTGCAGCAGCTCGAGGGCGCGTTCAAGGTCATCGCCGAAAAGGGCAACGGCATCCTCTTCTACCTGATGCAGGAGGGCCGCGGCGTCGGTTACGTCGGCAAGTCCCGCGACCGCATGCTCGTGCAGGCCTCGCTCGACCAGTTGTCGACGTTTCAGGCCTACGCGTCGATGGGGTTGAAAAAGGATCACCGCAACTACGAGAACATTTCCCACATCTGCTATCTGCTCGGGATCAACGCCTCGTTCATCGTCCTCACCAACAACCCCGACAAGGTCGACGCGATCAAGTCGCAGGGACTCACCGTCGCCGGCACCGAGGCGCTCGAGTTCGAGCCGTCGCCGTTCAACCTCGCGTATCTCACATCGAAGGCCGCCGGCGGCCACATCCTCAAGCGTCCCGGCGAAACCACCGTGAAGCGCGCGCTCCCGCCCGAACCGGTCGTGCCGTTCAAGCCGCACGCCCTGCCCGGCGCCAAGCGCTTCATCTATTCGGCCAGCTACTTCCTGCCGATGAAACCGGTCGACAACGACATCCTCCTCACCGAGGCGCAGTTCAAGGAGCTCTTCCAGAAGAAGTCGATCGATCGCTACATGGCCGGCCCCAAGCCGCTCGTCGTCGGCTACCAGCTCATCCGCGGAAACCGCTTCTTCGTCAAAATCGATACCGACAATCTCACCGATTTCAAAAAGGAGGCGCCCGACGATCCGATCGTCGACCTGTTGACGACGCCGTATTGGTTCCGCGTGCACGTCTACTACGACATCGTGACGAGCCAGGAATTCGTGGTCCTCACGCACGGCACGCCGCGCATCTACGACATCCCCGTCGTGCGCCTGCACAGCGAGTCGCTCTTCAACCGCTTCCCGCTGCGCACGGTGGAAAACCGCGACAAGTTCAAGGACGCCGTGAAGCATATCGTCACCTACGGGGTCGGTGCGATTCAGCTCATCTACCACGACGGCCGCGGCGCGGGCTTCGGCGCCTACGCGACGGACCTGATGCTCACCGAGGCCGGCCACGCGCTCTCGAGCGACGAGGCCTACCGCAAGCTCGGCGTCGGCTACGATAGCCGTGACTACGATGCGGCGATCGTCCTGCTGAAGCATCACATCCCGAACGAAAAGATCCAGATGGTGATGAACTCGCCCTCGAGCCTCGTGAAGAAGCCCGAATACGCCGAGGCCCTCAAAGCCCACAAGATCGACGTCGAAAAGTGGGTATTCCTGGATGACAAAGTGTGAGAGGGCGACGAGCCCCGCCCCGCTCTCTCTTTTACCTTCCCCAGGCGCGGGGCTCGTTGACGAAACAGAACGATAAAGAGGAAAGAGAAAGAAACAGACCCCGACCGATCTGATCGCATCTCTTCCCGCCATGCACGATCCCTTTGGCCACGAACTGCTCGCCCGCCGGCTTGCGAGCACGCCCGCGATCCTCGCCAACATGCTTGCGCGCGGGCTGCCGCCGCTGAAGCCCGCCACGCTCGCCGCTTCGCGCTTCATCGTCACCGGCACGGGCAGCTCCGAGGCCCACGCCCGCTACCTCGTGATGCTGCTCAACCTCTACACGAGCAAGGCGGCAAGCTACCTGCCACTCTCCGGCTTCGTGGAGTCGCCGCCCGACGCCTTCGGCGGCAAGACGCTCGTCGTCTTCAGCCAGGGCGTCTCCCCCAACGCCCAGATCGCCCTCCGCCGGCGTAACGAGTTTTCGCATACCATCCTCTTCACCGCGACCTCGCCGGCAACCGCCCGCGCCGCGGGCAAGCCCGACCGCGCCGCCCTCCTGCAGTCGATCCTCGACGCCGGCGGTGAACTGGTGGAGTTTCCGCTCGCCGAGGAATACACCACGCTCATCCGCTTCGTCGGCCCGCTGGCCGGCTACCTCGCCTGCCTGCAGTTCGCCGCGCAGTTCGGATGCTGCCGTTTCCCCACGCCGGAGGCCGCCGACATCGTACCGTTGCTCAGCGCCACGCCGCCCACGGATCTGCTCGAGGCGATGACCCGCCTGCCCAGCGCCTTTTCCCAGGGTTTCAACCTCGTCACCGCCGCGCCGATCTCGGACTTCGCCCAGAACCTCGCCTGCAAGTTCATGGAAGGCCTCTACTGGAGCTGCCCGCCGATCTCGGACTTCCTGCAGTTTGCGCACGGTCCGTTCCAGCAGATGAACGCGCATCCGCATCCGGTCGTGATCCTGCAAGGTGGTTCGTCGGCCGAGGCCGAGCTGGTCAACCGCAGCCTGCAGATGCTGCGCGACGTGGGCCTGGGCGCCTTCGTCGTGCGCGTCGACGCCCCGCCGCTGTATTCGATTTTTGGTTTCGAAGCCGCGCTCAACGCCCTCGTCTTCTCGGTGATGCGCCACCTGCGCGTCGACCAGGTCAACTGGCCGGGCAAGGGCCGCGACGACCTCCTTTACGGCTTCTGCCCCGATCCGGCGCGCTAACCGGGACCAGGCAGCCTGTGGGTCGGGCTTTACGCCCGACACTGGAGTTTGAAAACCGCGCTTGCCCGCGGGCGCGGCGTTTGGTGAGGTGAACGCCCGCTTTGCCCATGAGCTCCG
>DASWVO010000344.1:0-6175 GCA_036406235.1 Opitutaceae bacterium | reverse complement strand
GAGGACGAGTTGATCCTCACGAACTACAGCAGCCTCCGGACAGGCTCGGCCGGCGCCCTGCCGGTCTTCCTGCCCGACCAGTTCCGCTACCTCGACCCGCGCAAGGTCACCTTCAGCGCGACCTTCTCGTTCTAAAACATGGAGCGGCGGCGCCCGCGCCGCCGTTTTCCCCGGGGACGCGGCGACGGCGCCGTGTCCCCGTTAAATTCCCAAGCTGGCCCCTGGCAGGGCCGGCGCCCATCAGCCGCGCCCCGCGCGGCTCGCCCGCCCTCGGCGGGCGGCCTGGCGACAAGCGGCAGGCCTCCCGCACCACCTTCCCCGAACCCACACCCCATAAAGATGAACACCACCACCCTCCACCCTCCGGCGTTTGATTTCCGCCGTCTGGCCTCTGTCCTCCGCCCTCTGTTCCTCAGCCTCCTCCTCCTCACCGCTCTCGCCGCACCCGCCGGCGCGACCGTCCCCTGGCTGCACGTCGACGGTAACCAGATCAAGGATACACACGGGAACCCTGTCACGCTCCGCGGCGTGTCGGTGCTGGCTCCCGCCCACAACAACGAGTGCACGACCTGCAATCGCAAGCCCGTCAGCGAGATGATCACCTGGCAGGCCGATGCCGCGCGCGGCTGGCACTCGCGCATCGTCCGCCTGCAGATCACCCCCAAGGTGAGCGATCCCGTCGTCAACATCGCCGCGACCATCGAGCCATACGTGCAGCAGGCGATCGCCAAGGGCCTCTACATCATCGTAGATCTCCATTTCGTGAGCGACTACGACGCCGGCACCGGCACCGGGGTGAAGCAGCAGTTCGTCTTGGATTTCTGGAACACCGTGGCCCCCCTCTACGCCAACACGCCCAACGTGCTCTTCGAGGTTTTCAACGAGCCGATCAACCCCGACAACTGGACCTCCTGGAAGGCCTACATCCAGCCCGTCGTCGATGCGATCCGCGCCGTGGCGCCCAACAACCTGATCCTCATCGGCGGCCCGCAATGGAGCACCCGCGTCAATTCGGCCGCGGCCAACCCGATCGCCGGCAGCAACCTCGTCTACGTTTATCACATCTACCCCAACCAGGGCGCGGCCAGCGAAACGAACTTGAACGCGAAGTTCGGCACCGCCGCACAGACGATTCCGGTCATGGTCACGGAGTTCGGGTGGAACCAGGATCCGAACTACTCCAACACCGTCACGTTTGGAACGACGTCGGCCTGGGGCACGCCCTTCCGCACCTACCTCGATGCCCGGCCGCACATCAGCTGGACCGGCTACATCTTCGACAATTTCTGGAAGCCGCAGTACTTCGATTGGGACTGGAACCTCATGGCGGGCGAAAACCAGGGCGAGTTCATGCGCCAGTGGTTCCTCGAGACCAAGGACGACCACCAGCCGCAGCCCGACGCGCTGACCGCCGCAGGCGTCACGGCGGGCCAGATCAATCTGGCCTGGCCGGCGACCGCCGGAGCGTTGAGCTACAACGTCAAACGCGCGACCACCAGCGGCGGCCCCTACACCACCGTGGCCACCGGCGTCACCGCGACCAACTACTCCGACACCGGCCTCAGCGCCCTTACGACCTACCACTACGTTATCTCCGCCGTGACCGCGGGCGGCGAGGGTCCCGACAGCGCGCCCGCGAGCGCCACGACGGAAGGCGGCGGCATTGCGCCCGACGTGCCGCTCTCCATCACCGCCACGGCGAGCGATGCGCAGGTGCTGTTGAATTGGAGCGTGCCCACCGGCGCCACCAGCTACGACGTGAAACGCTCGACCACCAGCGGCGGGCCGTACACGACGATCGCCACCGGCATAACCACGCCCAGCTACACCGACACAACCGTCAGCAACGGCACGGTCTACTACTACGTCGTTTCCGCGGTGAACGGCCTCGAGGAGGGCGCCCCCTCCGCCGAAGTGAGCGACATGCCCTCGGCAGTCACCGTGATCGTGGACAATGCCGACAGCAGTGGCGTCGAAATCAACGGGACGTGGACGGCGAGCAGCTCCACCGCCGGGTATTACGGCGCCAACTACCTCCATGAGGGTAATACCGGCGCGACCGGCGGCAAAAGCGTGCGCTTCTCCCCGAATCTGCCGCCGGCAGGCAGCTACCTGGTATCCATGCGCTGGGCCGCGGGGTCCAACCGCGCGACCAACGCGCCCATCGACGTGACGCACGCGACCGGCACCACCGGCCTCAGCGTGAAGCAGTGGTACAGCAACGGCCTCTGGGTGCCGCTCGGCGTCTTCGACTTCGCCGCCGGCACTGCCGGCAACGTCCTCGTGCGCAACGACGGCGCCGACGGCTATGTCATCGCCGACGCCGTGAAATTCGCCCTCGTCGAGGACATCGGCCCGACCCCGCCGAACGCGCCGGGCAATCTCGCCGCGACCGTCGTCTCGTCGAGCCAGATCGATCTGGTGTGGACGGACAACTCTTCCAACGAGGATGGCTTCGAGCTGCAGCGGGCCACCGACGCGGCGTTCACGCTCAACGTGGTCACCACGCCGCTCGCCGCCGGCACGACCAGCACCTCGGCCACGGGACTCTCCGGAGGCACAACGTACCACTTCCGCGTCCGGGCGGGCAACAGCGTCGGCACCTCCGCCTGGTCCAACCCGGCGAGCGCCGCCACCCCGGGCGCCGGCGGCGGCGTCACCACCACCGTGGCGGTCAATCAGCAATTCAACGGGAGCGCCTGGAATACGCTCGGTTCATTCCTCTTCGACGCCGGCGCCGCGGGCTTCGTGAAAATCCGGACCGACGCCACCAGCGGCTACGTCATCGCCGACGCGGTGAAGTTCTCGAAAGCCGGCCAGAGCGACATCATCATCGACAACGCCGCCGGGGCCGGTGTCACGATCCTCGGCGCCTGGAGCGCCAGCACCGGCACGCCTGGGTATTGGGAAACTAACTACTTGCACGACCTGAATGCGGACAAAGGCACGAAAAGCGTGACGTTCACGCCCAACCTGCCGGTCGCCGGCGAGTGGACCGTGTCGCTCTGGTGGACCGCGGCCACCAACCGGGCGGCCAACGTGCCCGTGGACATCAGCCATGCCCCGGCCGGCGGCTGCATCGCAACCGCCACTCACGTGGTCGGCATCGATGCCGTCGTGACAGGCAACGGCGGCAACAAGCGCGGCCGGGCGACAATCACGGTCGTGGACGACTGCGGCAACCCCGTGGCCAACGCGACGGTGACGGGCGCTTTCTCCGGCACGTACAATGAGACCGGCCGGACTGGCGTCACGAATGCGAGCGGCGTGGCGACGATCACAACCAACGGCAAGTCCGGCGGCACGCCGAGCGTCACGTTTTGCGTGACGGCCATCGCTCACGCCAGTCTCGTCTACGATGCCGCGGCGAACGTGGAGACCTGCGACAGCAACGCGCCTTGAGCCGCTTGGTTGACTGAGAGCGGGGAGCCGGAGCCGCGCGCCGAGGTGAGAGCCGGCCGGCCTCCGGCGCCCGCCACTCCCGGCGCTCGACAGCCCAGACAAACGCAAGCGGTGCGCGTGGTCCTGTCGGATCCCGCGCCGCAACGTTTGTCACCGAAGCGATCCGAGGGGCTCGCTGAGCCGTGCTGGCTCAGGCGCGGGGCGTCTGCGCCAGCACTGCCATGATCGCCTTCTGCACGTGAAGGCGATTCTCCGCCTGATCGAAGATGATCGAGCGCGGATTATCCAGGACGTCCTGCATGACCTCCTCGCCGGCATGCGCCGGAAGGCAGTGCATGAAATACGCGTCGGGCTTGGCGGCGTCGAAGAGCTTTCCGGTCCCCGCGTAGGGCGCCATCACGTTGATGCGCTGCTTCGTTTCCTCCTCCTTGCCCATGCTCACCCACACGTCGGTGTAGACGATGTCGGCGTCCTTCACGGCTTCGTAGGGATCGGTGGTGAACTGATAGCCGCCGGCGAAACCTTCCGTCGCGAGCAGGGCGTCGACTTCCGCGCCGGGAGCAAACTCCTTCGGCCCCGAGAGCGCGATCTGCATGCCGAAGAGATTCGCGCCGACGATCCACGAATTGGCCATGTTGCACGCGGTGTCGCCGAGGAAGGCGATCTTACGGCCCTTGAGCGAGGCGAGCAGATCGCCGCCGCGCGGCGCCCAGCGCTCCGCCGCCGTAAAGGCATCCGTGTAGATCTGGCAGGGGTGCAGGAAATCCGTGAGAGCGTTGATCACGGGGATCGAGCCGGCGGCCGCCAGGCGTTCGACTTCGCGGTGATCGAACGTGCGTACAATCAACCCGTGCACGAACCGCGAAAGCACCCGGGCCGTGTCCTCGATCGATTCGCCGCGACCGATCTGGATGTCGTTGCGGTTGAGAAACAGCGGATTGCCGCCGAGCTCGTGGATGCCCACCTCGAAGGAAACGCGCGTGCGAGTGCTCGACTTCGAAAAGATGAGCGCCCACGTCTGTTGCGCGAGGACCGGCGGCGTATGCCGCCCGCGCTTGGCTTTAAGGTCCCGGGCCAGCGCGAAGACCTCCGCCACCTCATGGGGCTTGAAGTCGGTCTCTTTGAGGAAGTGCTTCATGATGAAATGAAGCGTAGGTGCCTACCGAGCCCCGGCCGGCGCGGCGAGTGAAAAAAACGGGGATGGTTCGCCGCAGGCGCACCCCACGAGCTGGGCACCTGCTGTGTTGCGATAGCATCAAAGCGGTTGAACCTCAGGGGCACGAAGACACAAAGAAAACCTGTTGCTTGCTGAATCGGTCTTTGTACCTCCGTGTCTTTGTGGTTCTTCAAAACTGGCCGCCGCGCCAGCCCCTACCACTTCCCCCCCACTTTCACTCCGCCGTCCCATGCCCATTCACGAAGACTACGAAGACGTCCTGCAGAACTTGGAAATCAGCGTGATCTCGCTCTACCACCGGAATCCGGAGATGACCGACTACACCGCCGAGCGCGCTTATACAGCCGCCTATGAGCGCTATCGCGCCGAACAGCGCGGCAACCCGCCGAAGCCTCACACCCTGACCGGACTGGATGCCGAGGCGTACGAAGCCGTCTGCGCCATGTGCGAGTTTCGACTCGGCCGCAATCCCGGTCCCGAGCCGAAGGGGACACCGATAGAGCCGATCACGACGGAGGAGATTGTCACGTGCCTGCGCCGGCTGATGCGCTCGGTCAGGTTGCACACCAACCGCGCCGGGCGGCAGGGCTACCTGAATTTCGTGGCCCACTTCGTCCAGTGAAGCTCATGAACCCGGACTCATCATCGAAACTCGACCGGATTGATGGAGACCCGCGTCCATCATGGGCGCGTCACAACAATTCAGTTCAGGCGAAAAGCGAGGCGCCGACGCCAGGCCAGGACCCGCGCTCAAATCCGGTGTCGATCGTCAGCGCGCCGGACATGCGTGCCGCGGTCGCCAGCTGATCGCACCGCTCATTTTCCGGGTGGCCGGCATGTCCACGTATCCACTGCGTTGTGACGAAGTGGGCCGCCATCAGCTCGCGCAGCTCGACCCACAGGTCGGCGTTCTCCCGCACGCCGTCGGCCTGGCGAAATTGCCGCGTCACCCAGCGGTCCAGCCAGCGCTTCGAGATCGCTTCGGTGACGTAGCGGGAGTCGGAGACACGAGTCGTCCGGCGTTTGTTTTTTCGGAGTGCCCTGAATAGGTTCCCGGACACAATCGGTTTCCCCAAAAACGGGAATGGACACCACCGTCACGCAGCAGTCATCGGCTGAGGCCAAGATCGCGCTCTTCCGCTCGTTGTTTCCATGCTCGCGCGGATGTTCGACCGCCGCTGCCGCAGCTACGAGTCGCTCGGCTACACCATCCTGCTGCCCGGCAGCGCCGTGCCCGGCTGGCCGGCCGAGGTGCCGCTGCCCGTTGATCCGTATTGGAAAAACGCCTACGCCGCGAGCGTCCGGCGGTTGATCCGCGACGGAGTGGATGCACCGCTGGCCGACCTGTACGTCCACGCCGCCCGCGACGCGGCGCCGGCGGTTGAAGGCGAGGCCCGCGCCCGGAGCGCCACGGAGGCCTTTCTTTACCGTCGCCTGGAAACGCTGTCGGCGACCGCGGGCCGCTTTCGACTGAACATCGACCTGCCGATCCCGTTCGACGCCGAGGGCAAGATGGAAGTGGATCTATTTTGCCCCGACGCAGGCCTTGCGATCGAACTCGATGGCGCACAGCACCTGGCCGACGCCGATGCCTAC
>DASWVO010000343.1:0-6834 GCA_036406235.1 Opitutaceae bacterium | reverse complement strand
GGATGCGGAGATTTTCCTCAACGGGAAAAGGGTAGGTGCGCATCAGGGCGGCTACACGGGCTTCGAAGTCGAGATCACCGACGCCGCCGTCACTGGCCGAAACGTCGTCGCGGTGCGCCTGAACAATCGCTGGAACCCGCGCCTCGCCCCGCGGGCCGGCGAGCATCAGTTCAGCGGCGGCCTTTATCGCAACGTCTGGCTCGTCGCGACTGATCCGCTGCACGTGACGTGGTTCGGAACCTCGGTCACGACACCACAGGTGTCGGCTGACGCGGGCGTGGTGAACGTGAAGACCGAAGTTGTGAATCAGTCATCCGCGTCGAAACATTGCACGGTCCGGACCGACGTGATCGATCCCGCTGGTCGGATCATCGCAACGATGAGCTCCAGTGGGAGTATCGCGTCGGGGCACACAGAAACCTTCGATCAGACGAGCGTCGCGATCGCACAACCGCGACTGTGGTCGCCTGAGCAGCCGGTCCTTTATTCGGTCAAAACCACCGTGCTCGACAACGACCGCCCGGCGGACGACTTCGTGTCGCCGCTGGGGTTCCGCTGGTTCGAGTTTACCGCCGATCGAGGCTTCTTCCTCAATGGCAAGCACCGCTATTTCCGCGGCGCCAATGTTCACCAAGACCACGCCGGCTGGGGCGACGCCGTGACCGACAGCGGCTTCCATCGCGACGTCCAGATGATGAAGGAGGCGGGCTTCGATTTCATCCGCGGCTCGCACTATCCGCACGCGCCGGCGTTTTCGGCCGCGTGCGACCGGCTCGGCATGCTGTTCTGGTCGGAGAATTGTTTCTGGGGCACGGGCGGCTTCGACAATCCGTGGGGCGGCAGCGCGTATCCGATCGATCCGGCTGACGAAGCGGAGTTCGAGGCGAGCGTGCGCGCCAGCCTGCGAGACATGATCCGCATCCATCGCAACCACCCAAGCATCGTGGTGTGGAGCATGTCCAACGAGCCATTCTTCAGCGATCCCTCGGTCATGCCCAAGGTGCGGCGTTTCCTGCGCGAGCTCGTGGCCTATTCACACGAGCTCGACCCCACCCGCCCCGCAGCGATTGGCGGCGCGCAGCGCGGCGACATCGACAAGCTCGGCGACATCGCCGGCTACAACGGGGACGGCGCGCGGCTGTTCCCTGATCCCGGCATCCCGAATTTGGTTTCTGAATACGGCTCAATGATGGTGGATCGGCCCGGCCTCTATGATCCCGGTTGGGGCGATCTGCCGCTCACTCCCGGCGCCGATCCGGAAAAGCCCGGCTCGTGGCGTCTGCCGTGGCGCAGCGGCGAGTTGATCTGGTGCGGCTTCGATCACGGCAGCATCGCCGGCCGCACCTTCGGGGGCATGGGCATGGTGGACTATTTCCGGCTGCCGAAGCGGCAGTGGTATTGGTACCGCAACGAATACCGCGACATCCCGCCGCCCGCGTGGCCGCAGCCCGGCGTCGCCGCGACGCTACGCCTTTCGGCCGACAAGACGACGCTGCGCGCCGTGGATGGCACCGAGGATGCCCACCTCGTTGTGACCGTCGTGGACAAAGTCGGCACGCCGCTCAGCAACTGCCCGCCGGTCACCCTCACGATCGAATCGGGGCCGGGCGAGTTTCCGACGGGGCCGAGCATCACCTTCGCGGCGGAGTCCGACATCGCGATTCGCGACGGTATGGCGGCGATCGAGTTTCGTTCGTATCATGCGGGCGAGACCATCATCCGGGCAACATCTCCCGGCCTCGCCGACGCGACGATCCGCCTCACCTCGCTCGGCGAACCGACATTCGTTCCCGGCGTGACGCCGGCCGCGAAGTCACGCCCGTATCGACGTTTCTCCGACGCTCCGGCGAGTGGCACGTGGCACAAGTTCGGCCTCGAGAATCCCACGCGCGCCAGCAGCGAAGCGCCGGGCCACGCGGGGCGACACGCCAACGACGGCTCTTCCCTGACGGCCTGGCTAGCCGCGCCAGGCGACACCATTCCGTGGCTGCGCATCGATCTCGAACGCATCGTGACGGTCTTGGCGGTGCGACTGGCGTTCCCGGCCGGCGGACAATGGCGCTACCGGATCGAGGTTTCTCCGGACGGCCAACGGGACTGGCGCACCTTCGTGGAGAATGCGCAAACGGAAGCCGCGAACCAATGGACAACCTACACCGTGGAAGGGGCGCCGCTCCGCGGTCGTTACCTGCGGGTGACGCTCCTGGACTGGCCCGCCGAGACCAGCCCCGGCCTCGGCGATGTCGCGGTGTCCGGCACGATCGTTTCTCCTTGACCCTCTCTCTGGTGCGGCGGGAGCCGGGCCGTTGCAGTCGAACATAGCAGCCAAGCGGGTGACTGCGCCGCGATGGCGGCGCAGTTAGGCCTGCACGTAACTCGTAGCCCTGCGCGGGAGCGCAGGGATCCCGCCGCTCCCGCGGCGGCCTACAGGTAGAGAGTGCAACGGCCCGCCCGGAGTGTCGGGCCCTACCGGCCCAACAGCTCCTCCGCGTGCGCCAGCGCGCTCTTCGCGGTGCGGTCGCCTAGCATGCGCGCGAGTTCGCTCACCCTCGCCTTTCGATTCGTCTGGATCGGAGCAATCGTCACCACCGCGCGATCCTTCGACTGGTCCTTCGTAACGACGAGATGCGAATCTCCCTGCGCCGCCACCTGCGGCAGGTGGGTCACGCAAAGCACCTGATGGGTCCGCGCGATCGCCGCCATCTTTTCGCCGACGACGCTGCCGATCTCGCCCCCGACATTCGCGTCGACCTCGTCGAAAACGAGCACCGGCACGCCGTCGAGATCGGCCAGCACGGTCTTGAGCGCGAGCATCACGCGGGCAAGTTCGCCGCTCGAAGCGATGCGGTTCAGCGGCAGCGGCGCCTCGCCGACGTTTGGCGAAAACAAAAACTCCACGCTGCAATCGCCGGCCGGTCCCAATTCCGGCAACGAGGCGAGCTTCACCTGAAAATCCGCTTTCTTGAATCCGAGCTGCGCGATGCCTTTTGCCGCAATCCGCGCCAGCTCCTTGGCCGCCTTTTCGCGCAACGTCCGCAAGGCGTTCGCGTCCTTGCGCGCCGCGCGCTCAGCGTCGGCGATCTGTTTCTCCAGTCGCGCGAGCGTACCCTCGATGTCCCCCTGCACGTCGAGTCGCCGGCGCATCTCGTCGCGCGCCGCCAGCACCGCGCGCACGTCGCCGCCGTGCCGGCGTCGCACCTCGAGCCAGGTATTCATCTTCGTCTGCAACTGCTCGGCCTGTCCGGGATCGAACTGATACTGACCGCTCAGCGCCTCGAACTCCGCACCGAGGTCGGCGAGCTCGATGCTCGCCGCCGACAACCGGTCGGCGAACGCCTTGCTCGCCGGATCAAGGTTCTCCAGTTGGCGGGCCTCGCGCACGAGCGCGGCGACACGGGCCGTCGCCCCGTCCTCCCCGGTGAGCCCCGACGCCAGCGCGGTGGCGAGTTCGATCAACTCCTGCGCGCGGCTCATCCGTTGAAAATCGCGCTCGATCGCCTCGATCGCCTCGTCGGTCAGCTCCAGCGCATCCAGCCGCGCGAGCTGGTTCTCCAGATACGCAATCTGGTCGGGAGAAAGCTTCGTTTCACTCGCCACGCGGTTGCGCTCGGCGAGGAGCGCGCGCCACGCGTCATACTTTTCCCGATACGCACCGAGCGCGGCGTCGCCGCGACCGAAGAGATCGAGCAGCTCGAGCTGGCAGCTCTCCTTGAGCAGACGCCGCGGCTCGCTCGGGCCATGGAAATCAATCCAGTGCTCCCCCAGCCGCTGCAGCGCGGCGAGGGTCGCGAGGCTCCCGTTGACGGTGATCTTCGGGGCCTTGTCGCGGGGCAGGCTGCGCTTGAGAATGAGGAGCCCGTCCTCGCAGGGCGGCAGTTCGAGCTCCGCGAGCCGGGCATCGATGCGCTTGGGATTCTCGAAATACAGCGAGGCTTCGACTTCGCAGGCCGCCGCGCCCTGACGAATGATCGTCTTGTCGGCGCGTTCGCCGGCGAGCAGGCTCAAGGCCCCCAGCAGGATGCTCTTTCCCGCGCCCGTCTCGCCCGTGACGACCGTAAAGCCCGATTCGAAGTCGAGGGCTACTTCCTCGAGCAGGGCCAGGTTTCTGATGCGGAGAGACTGAAGCATGGGACGATGAGCGCATGGAAAAACCGGCCGCTTTCAAGCGCGCGCTGCAGCAACATGCCGCTCCGCCGCCGCCGGAGCACACCGCTCACTGAACTCAGCACGAACTCGAGGCGCACATTTTTCGTCGCGAATTTTTACTTGCACGGCCCCGGCCGGGTCGTGCTTACTCGCCGACTCCAATTCACCGGACCCTTAGCTCAGTTGGTTAGAGCGTTTCCTTGACATGGAAAAGGTCACTGGTTCGAGTCCAGTAGGGTCCACCACTTCTGAAGCCGCTCGTCAGCAATGACTAGCGGCTTTCGCTTTCCGGAGGAGGCATGGCCCGCCGCGATCGCAAAGCCGATGATTACGACCGGCCCGGGGCGCGTCCGGCCTCGAGCAGGGCCGTCGATTCACTCAACCGCCGTGCATTGCGATGAACGCGGTGACCGCCTGCTCCGTGCGCTCACGATGATTCGTCGGTGGAAACGGGCGGCGGTAATGCCGGTAGAGGTCGATCGTCGCTCTAAGCGCCCGCCAGCAATCCGCGGGGTCGTAGCGCGGAATCGTTGCGGCGAGTTCCTCGACATGCCGCGGCACTTCGAACTCGACCTGCCGGACACCGCGCTGCCGCCGGCCGCCGTTGCGCGCGAGCATTGGCCCGAGCACCTGCGAGCGGACGAAGGCGAGCAGATCATGCGCTTCGAACAATTCGCCGCGCGCGATTTTCGCCGCGCCGTAGTGCATCCAGATCCAAAACCGCTCCTCGAACCATTCGGGCGCACGCGCAGGCCACACCGCGGTGCCCGCGGCCAACATCGCCGGCATGTGGCCGCCCCGGTCGAACGCGATGCGCGGCGTCTCGACCCGCTGGTCCAGTGCCTCACGGGTTACGAACTTCAGGTCGACGTGAAGCAGCGGAGCGTCGAAGAGACAAATCAGCAGCCGTGGCTCTCCCACGTGCTCGCCAGTGAACGCCGCGAGCAGCGGGCCAAGAGAGGACGCGATGACGCGGCGCTCCTCGAGCAGGCCCGCGTAGGCGCTCTCGCGGCAAACGATCACGAGATCGAGGTCGGAGAAACGATCCGTCGTCCTCTGTATCGCCGAACCCGCGACGAGGACGGCTTCAATGCGCTCATCGGTTTTCAAGACCTCGAGCGTTCGAGCGAGGAAAAGGTCGAGTGCAGGGAATGCGGTGGCCATGGCGGGAAGGAGTGACGCAGTCGAAGGAGGGGCGGATTGAGAAGCGGCCCGCGTCTCCGCAAGCGGTCTGGCAAAAACCCCGCGCGGCGTCGACGCCGCCGTTGTGTATTCCCCGCATAATTGCGGCGGTGTTCAGCGGCTCATACGGGACTGCGCGGCGAGATCAGAGTCCCCGCGTGAACGCCGTCACTTCGACGGCTCGCGGATATCGTCGAGGAATAAGGCGGCCGCGGCCGTACGATCCTGTGCGATCTGGGCACGCAGTTCCTCGATGCCATGGAAGCGCTTTTCCGGGCGTAGGAATCGCAACCATTCGACGCGGAGGGCGTCGCCTTCCCCGTAGGGACAGGCCTCGAGCAGATGCGTCTCAAGTTGTGGCATGTTCGTCTGCTCCACGGTCGGCCGGACGCCGTAGTTGGCAACGGCGGGCAGGCCGGGGCTCGATTCCTTGCCGTACACACGCACTGCATAAACGCCGAAGCGCGGACGCAGGTCCGGGTTCCAAGGCAGATTCAGCGTCGGAAAGCCGAGGGTGCGCCCCAGTCGCTTGCCCGGAGCAACCCGGCCTTCGGCGAAGTAGCTATATCCGAGCATCATGTTGGCCTCCTCGATGCGGCCTGCCTCGAGCGCGTTACGGATGCGCGTGCTGCTGATCGGCTCTCCGTTCTCGTTGATGCGGGGCGCGCTGAAAATGGTGAGGCCCTGCTTGCGCGCCTCGGCGATTAGGAACTGGATGTCGCCTTTCCGGCCGCGGCCGAAACGCCAGTTCTCCCCGACATAGAGTGTCGTGAGCCCGTGCAGCGCGCGGCGCAGGCGCGGCAGAAACTCCGCCGCCTCGGTCGCCGCAAACTCCGGGGTGAAGGGTTGCGTAATGACTACGTCAATACCCAATGCCAGCAGCATGCGCGTCTTGATCGCGGCACTCTGGATCAAGCGCACGGGATCCTCGGGCCGAAACAACTGGCTGGGGTGCGGCCAGAAAGTCAGCACCCCCGCCAGTCCGCCGCTCCGCCGGGCCGACTGGATGGCGGCGTCGATGACGGTTCGGTGTCCCAGATGCACGCCATCGAACATCCCCACGGCCAGATGCAGCGGCCGGGCCGGCAGCTGTGCCGCCTGTTCCAGTCCTTCAATCTGCGCGGGGAAGGTCATCGGATGAAATCGACGCTCCAAAACGTGGGACGCAAGGACGGAGATGTCAGGCGAGTGTGGAGCCGGGCCCCGGGTCGCGAGCGCCGTGGTTGGGAAACGCCGCTACATCGCCGGGGCCGAGCAAAAGTTCTCCCTCCCCGGATCAGCCCAGAGCCACGCGCGGGGCGGCCTCGTAGGCGGGAATCAACCTTTTCTCAAGATCGGGCAACGGCATCGTCAGGATCTGTTCGAGCGGCAGTGCATCGGCGACGTTGAGGTGGCCCGAGGTCACGCGGCGCAGCGCCTTAAGGTGGCCGCCGCAACCGAGCCTCTGGCCGAGATCGTGCGCCAGCGTCCGCACGTAGGTGCCCTTCGTGCACTGCACGTGGAAAT
>DASWVO010000342.1:0-23225 GCA_036406235.1 Opitutaceae bacterium | reverse complement strand
GGCGGCCGCGGCGCTCGCGTTGCTCGTCGCCCGTCCGGGCCGGCCGGCTTCGCGACACCTCGGGCGCGACGCCGGGCTCGCGCTCCTCGGTGCGCTCGCCGCGGCCGCGGTGTTTTATTCTTCGTTCGGCGCAAACCCGGCCGGTCTGCGCGACGCCCTCAGCGCCTACGGGCAGGTGGGGAACCGGTTCGGCGGCGCCACCGGCCACGAGAAACCGTGGTGGTATTATCTGCACCTGTTTGGCTGGCAGCGCGCGGGCGGCCTCGTGTGGCAGCAAATCGCGTTCTCCGGACTCGCGCTCGCGGGCCTGGTGGCGGCCTTCGCCGCCGGACGGCGGGCGCCGTTTCTTCGCTGGGCGGCCGGCTACGCCCTCGCGGTCGTCGTTGCGTATTCGGCCGTCGCCTACAAGACGCCCTGGCACGCGGTGCACTTCGTGCCGCCGTTCGCCCTGCTTGGCGCGGGCGCACTGGCGGCGCTGGGCCGGCTGCGCGGAAGCGTGCTCTTTTCCGCGCTGGCCGCCCTGGCGGTTGCAGTGGGGCTCTTCCGGCAAACGGTGCGCGCCGCCTTCGAGCGTCCGGCCGACTCGCGCAATCCCTACGCTTACGTGCACAGCTCGCCCGACGTGCTCAAATTCCGCCGCCTCGCCGAAGTGGCGCTCGCCCGCGCGCCCGACCAGCCGGTGCGCGTGATCGGAGAGGAATACTGGCCGCTGCCCTGGTATTTTCGCGGACTCCCGCGTGTGGGCTATTGGTCGACGCCGCCGGCCGGGTGCGACGGCGCGCTGGTGATCGTGTCCGCGACGCAGGCAGGTTCGGTGCGGGCGCGGTTGCGGGGCGCCTACCGCGAGTCCTTCCTCGGGCTGAGGCCCGGGTTCATCTGCATCATCTTCACGCCCGAGCCATGACGCTCCAGGTTTCCGTCGTCATTCCGGTCTACAACGAGGCAGGCAATATCCTGCCGCTCGTCGAGGCCACGGCCGGGGTGCTCGCGGCGCTGCCCCGCACGTTCGAAATCCTTCTCGTCGACGACGGCAGCACGGACGCGACCCCGGTCGAGATTGCGGCTGCGGAGCAGCGCTGGCCGCAGTGCCGGGCCCTTCGCCTCCCGCGGCAGAGCGGGCAGGCCGCCGCGTTGCTCGCGGGCCTGCGGGCAACGCGTGGCGGACTCATTGCGACCCTGGATGGCGACGGGCAGAACGACCCGCGCGATCTTCCCCAGCTGCTGGCGCTGGTGGAGGCGGGGGCCTGCGATGTCGCATGCGGATGGCGTATCGATCGCTACGATACGTGGCTCAGGCGGGCAATGTCCCGGCTCGCCAACACCGTCCGTCGCGCCATCCTGCACGATGGCGTGCATGACGCCGGGTGCCAGTTGCGCGTCTTCCGGAAGGAGGTGTGCGCCGCGCTTTTCCCGATCGAGTTGTTGCAGAGTTTCCTGCCGGCGATCGCCGCGGCCGCGGGCTTTCGCGTCGCGGAGCGGCCGGTGCGCCATCATCCGCGCCGGCATGGCGAGTCCAAATACGGGATCGGCCGGCTTTGGTGGCGGCCCGCCCTGACGATGCTCGGCCTGTGGTGGCGCCTGCGGCGGAGGTCCCGTCGCGTTGCCGGGACACGTTCGCGCTGATTGCCTGGCGGCTGAGAACAAATCGATGCACGCGCACACCTACCGCCACGAAGCGATGGCGACGTATTTCGAAATCGTTGTCGCCGACCAGGTCGGGAGCTACGCCCAGCAGGCGGCCGCCGCGGCGTTTCGCGAACTCGATCGACTCGAGAGCGAGCTCAGTCGCTTTGTTGCGTCCAGCGACATTGCCCGCGCCAACCGGCTCGCTCGTGGTGAAACCCTTTTGATCGGCGAGGACGCGGCGCAATGCCTCCTCGTTGCCATCGACGTGTCGCTCGCCACGGTCCGCGCGTTCGATCCGGCGTATGCGTCCGAGCGCGCCAGTGACGAACCTGCGGACATCCCGCCTTTCACGCTCGACCTGGCAACCCACAGGCTCACGTCGCGGGCCCAGCGGCTTCATCTCGACCTTGGCGCGGTGGGCAAGGGCTACGCGCTGGACGCGATGGCGGATGTGCTGCGCGAGTGGGAGATTGGAGCCGCGTGCCTGAACACCGGCGGCAGCACGGTGCTCGCGCTCGAGGCGCCGCCGGCGGAACCGGGCTGGCCGGTCGGCTTGGGGGAGGGGAGCGCGTACCGCACTTTTCCGCTGGTGAATGCGGCGCTCAGCGGCTCGGGCATCGCCGTCAAAGGCGCTCATCTCGTCGACCCGCGGCTCGGCCGGCCCGCGAGCCGCACGAGGCGCGTGTGGTCGCTGGCTCCGGTCGCCGCGCAGGCCGACGCGCTTTCCACCGCGTTCTTCGTGATGACCGACGCGGAGACAGCGGCGTTTTGTGCAACCCACGAAACCGTTGGCGCCGCGTTCACCACCCGCAGCGGTGAGCTGAGTGTGCACGGAGCCTTGCGCGCCTGCCTGGCGACGGCGCGGTAGCGACTGTTATCAACGGTGGGCGGCGATCGCGGAAGGTAGCGCGGTGCTTCAGGTCGCGCTTGTTGCGTTCTCGGGCGCGGGCTAAAGCACCGAGCTACGGGAGGGCGTTCGACAAAAGTGTCTCGCAGGCCTGCGACGGGAGCCCGCCGGAACCGGGTGGCGCGGAGAGTGGCTCAGAAAAGGAGCCACTGAAATCGATTTGTCGCCCGCGGCGGCGGGCACAAGTCAAGAGGTTGCCGGGCGGTGTCATCCCCTGTCGCGTCGGCGCTCCACACCCGCCCCATGACCACCCCCAAAATCAAACTACCCGTTGCGATTGCCGTTTTACTCGCGACCAGCGAAAGCCCCGCTCAGGCAACCGCAGCCCGCGCCGAATCCCCGGCCGGGGAGGAGGTCGTGAAGCTCTCGATCTTCGAGGTCACGACCACCAACGACATCGGTTACCAGTCGACGAACGCCGCCGAGGCGACGCGCATGGATACGCCGATCGAGAATATCCCGATGAACGTGACGATCTTCAACCAGCAGTTCATCGAGGACCTGCTGGCGATCGACACGAGCGAGCTCCTCGCCTACGAGGCGACGTCGGTCAAGACGACGGAGAACGACGGCTTTCTCGCCCGCGGTTCCTCGAGCGTCGGCACGAACTTCCTCAACGGCTTCGCCCAGACCAGCGGCTTCGGTTCGCAACCGCTGGCCAACATCGAGCGCGTCGAGGTCATCCGCGGCCCCGCCGCCGTCCTGTATGGTTCAGGAGGATACGGAGGCACGATCAACCGCATCACCAAGCAGCCGCGCGACCAGGCGTTCACCAGCGCGAGGGCGATTTTCAGTGACCACAGTTCGCACCGTTTCGAATTCGACAACACCGCGCCGCTGCCGTTCTTCGGCGGCAAGACTCTGGCCTACCGCATCAACGGCATCTACGACCGCGGCTACACGTGGTTCGGCCAGCGCAAGGAGGAGGATGGCATCGCCCCCTCGCTTGCCTGGAAGGTCGGCCCGAACACAAAGGTCATCTTTGAATACTTCTACGACTGGCGAGAGAGCCAGGCGAGCTGGGAGACCCCGATGCATGCGGGCGATCCGCACGGCCTCGTGACCGGCGACGGCGCCTATCGGGTGACGCCGCGCAAGGTCGCCTGGGTTTATCCCGAGGACTTCCGCCATAATACCCGCCAGGTCGCGTCTTACGACTTGCGCCATGCGTTCAGCGACAACTTGCAGTTTCGCTCCCAGTTCCAGTGGGAGACGAAGGAGCAGGACAACCAGGAGGTGCAGGCGCTCTCCGACGGGCTCACGATCCTCGCTGACACGGCGCTGATGCCGGCGCGCTGGCGCCACTGGCCGCGGGAGACCGACAACTACCGTACCCGCAACGAACTCATCTGGAAGTTCGAGGTCCTCAAGACGAACCACCGCCTGCTGGTCGGGCACGGTTGGGACGAGCAGTACGATCTCAACCGGCAGTATCTCTCCTCGCGCAACAACGGCGGCCTCACCGGCGAGCGGTTGACCGGGGATGGGAGACTCGCCGACAACCAGGCGGGGCCGCTGTTCAATTCGTATCCGACCCTTACCTACGCGGAGTTCCTCGAGGATCCGACACGGGCGGGCTTCAACCCGAACCTGCTGCTGCCGTTCAATCTCTTCGACCGCGGCGACGAGCCGCCGCTGCCGGCGCTCGCGGACCGGCCGCCGCTCTATCTCAACACCCACACGAAGACCTACACCGCCAGCCAGAGCGTCTACGCCAACGACGTCTTCTCCTTCGCCGACGAGCGGTTCTTCATCATGGCGGGCCTGCGCTATTCCGATTTTGAGCGCCGGACCCTGGCCCTCGCCGGTGGTTCGTATCCCAACCGCTTCCTCCTCGAATCCGCGCCGACGGTCGAGCAGGGCGCGCACGCCACCACCGGCAGCCTCGGCGCCGTCTGGCATCTCAACGCGAAGCGCACCGCCACCCTCTACGCGAATCTCAACAACTCGTTCACCCCGGAGTTTCGCTCGCAGCCGGACGGCTCTGCGCTCGATCCCGAGGAGGGAAAGCAGAAGGAGGTCGGCATTCGCTTCAACCTGCGCAACGGCCGCATCTCGGGCCTGGTCACCTATTTTGATCTCCTGCAGGACAATGTGACCCGCAGCGATCCCGACCGGCCCGGCGAAGGCTACTTCATCCAGGAGAGCGGACAGCGCAGCACGGGCTGGGAGTTCAGCCTCAACGCCCGGCCGACCGACAACTGGTCGGTATTTGGTGGATACGCCAACATCGACGCCCGCAACGACCTCACCGGCCAGCCGAAGGACCTGCAGCCGAAGCACCGCTTCACGCTGTTCAACCGCTACGCAGTCAAGTCCGGCCCGCTCAAGGGGCTGAACTTGAGCCTCGGCACCATCTACGTCGGCGAGCGTCCGCTCACGCCGTCGACGGTGCGGGGTCAGACCGACTGGGGCCCGATGCCCGACTACTGGCGCGTCGATACGATCGTCAGCTACCGGCTGCGCCGGCCGCAGTCCCGCGTGCAATACGACTTCTCCTTCAAGGTGAACAACGTTCTCGACGAAACCGACATCTACTACGTCGGCTCGTATTACCGCTACACGATCGACCCCGGCCGCACCTGGCAGGCGGTCGTCGGCGTCCGCTTCTGACCGGGCTGCGGCATCATCCCCCCCGGTGTTCACCGTCACGCTTTCCCGCCACTCCGGCCTCCTCCACTTCTTTCCCTCCTTATGACCACCTCCTCGGCCTTTCGATTCCTCCGCGCCGCCGGGCTCGGGCTTTTCCTCTCAAGCCTCGGCCTCAACACCGCCGCTGGCGCGGTTCCCGAAAAGACCGACGTCTTTGTCTCCGGCGAAGGCGGCTATCACACCTATCGCATTCCCGCGATCGTGCGCACGGAGAAGGGTACGCTGCTCGCCTTCTGCGAGGGGCGGAAGAACAGCGGCAGCGACACGGGCGACATCGACCTGCTCCTGAAGCGTTCGCTCGACGGAGGCCGCACCTGGAGCGCGGCGAGCGTGGTTTGGGACGACGGCCCGAACACGTGCGGCAATCCATGCCCCGTCGTGGATGCGAAGACCGGCACGGTCTGGCTGCTCTCCACCCACAATCTCGGCGGGGACAAGGAGCACGCGATCGACAGCGGGACCTCGGCCGGAGGACGGACGGTCTGGCTCTTTCACTCCGACGACGACGGCGCCACCTGGTCCGCCCCGCGCGAGATCACGCCCGACGTCAAAGACCCCTCCTGGCGCTGGTATGCGACCGGCCCGGGCGTTGGCATCCAGATCGAAGCCGGACCGCATGCCGGGCGCCTGGTGATTCCGTGCGATCACTCCGTGGCGTCGGCGGAAGGCGGGGAGTCCAAAAACCAAATACGAGGGTCGCACGCCATCTATTCCGACGATCACGGGCGCACCTGGCAGCGGGGAGCGGCAGTCCAGCCGCTCTACAACGAATGCCAGGTGGTCGAGCTGTTCGACGGGCGCGGCACGCTCCTGCTCGACATGCGCTCCTACGCGCGCCAGGGCTGCCGCGCGCAGGCGACGAGCAGCGACGGAGGAGCGACCTGGAGCGCACCGCGCGACGTGCCGGCGCTGATCGAGCCGGTCTGCCAGGCCAGCATCCTGCGCGGTTCCGGCCGCACGATCCTGTTCTCCAATCCTGCGCACGCATCCAAGCGGCTCAACCTCACCGTGCGAGCCAGCACCGACAATGCGGAGACCTGGCCGCATGCCCTCGTCCTTCACCCGGGCCCGACGGCCTACTCCTGCCTCGTCGCGCTCTCGGAGTCCGAGGCCGGCTGCTTTTACGAGAACGGCGCGAAGCGCCCTTATGAAAGACTCACGTTCGCCCGCTTCGACCTCTCCGCGCTGACGACCGATTCCCGCCAGTGACATGCCGGCCGTCACCCTGTCGCGGCTCCAGCGCTTCCTCCGCTTTCCCATGCATACTGCATTTCGCGGCCTGATCGCCGCTCCGTTCACTCCCTTCAACAACGACCGCTCGCTCAATCCGGCCGCCATCCCCGCCTATGCCGCACTGCTGCGTGCCAACGGCGTCGGCGCGGCCTTCGTGTGCGGCACGACCGGCGAGGGGCTCTCGCTCACGGTCGCCGAACGCATACGCGTCGCCGAGGAGTGGATGCGCGTGTCCGACGCGGCCCTGCGCATCATCGTGCATGTCGGCCACACGGCGCTCGACGACGCGCGTGCGCTCGCCGCGCACGCCGCACGGATCGGGGCGGCGGCGATCGGGGCGATGGCGCCGTGCTTTTTCAAACCGCGCGACGCTGACGAACTGGTCGCGTGGTGCGAGGCGCTCGCCGCGGCGGCGCCGGACGTGCCGTTTTACTATTACCACATCCCCTCTATGACCGGGGTGACGCTGCCGATGGTCGACTTCCTGGCCCGCGCCGACGGCCGGATTCCGTCGCTTGCCGGCATCAAATACACGCACGAGGACCTCGACGACTACGAAGCGTGCGTCCAGTATTCGGGCGGCCGCTACGAGATTCTCTTCGGTCGCGATGAGTTGCTGCTCGAGGGCTGGGCGCGGCAGGCGCTCGGCGCAGTGGGCAGCACCTACAACTACGCGGCTCCGCTTTACCGCCGGCTGATCGAAGCCACCGAGCGCCACGACCTCGCCCGGGCGCGTCTGCTGCAGGACCAGGCGATTCGCATGATCAAGGCCTGCAACGGCGTCGGCGTCACGCACCTCGCCGCGTCGAAGGCGATCATGGCTCTGCTCGGCGTCGATTGCGGGCCGGTGCGGCTGCCGCTGCGCCAGCCCGACGCGGCGCAACTGGCGCTGCTCCGCGAGAATCTGGAATCGATCGGTTTTTCGGACTTCGCCTGCCGGCCGCCAGCGCCGACCGCGTGAGGGCGGATGTGGTGCACGTGGATCGCCGCGTAGCGGCGACTCGAACGTAGCCGTGGGCGTCAGCCCACAGTGGGCGGATGGAAAGGTGTACGTCGCGTAGCGACGCTTGAGGCATTCAGGCGCCGCTACGCGACGCGCTGGTTTTCGTTCGTTGTCCGTGGGTTGAAACCCACGGCTTTTCTCGGATGTCGCTCCGCGACAGGATGGCGAGCGGAACTTCCGAAAGGCATTCCGGCTAGCGAACCGCCGCCGGCAGCAGCGCCTGAAGCTCGGCCACCCGAGCGGCCTCGCGCGGATCGTCGGCGAGGTTCTCGGTCTCGAAGAGCTGCTCGCCTTCGTAACGATAGAGCTCGCGCGCGACGATCTCCGTCGTGCCGAAGCGCCGCCACTCGACGTAGCGGTGCGTGGCGGTGCGCACGGCATAGCCCATGTGGTCCGGCGTGCCGCGCCGGGGCCACGGCCGCGGATACTGGCTGAATACGGCTTCGCGGCTCGCGTGCGCCGGATCGTCCAGCCACGGACGCAGACTGCGGCCTTCGAGTCCCGCCGGCTGCGGCAGGCCGCAGAGTTCGACGAGTGTGGGATACAGGTCGAGCAGTTCGACCAGCGCAGTCACCACGGTTCCGTTCTCCTGTCCGGGGCGGACGAGGATCAACGGGACGCGCGTGTCGGCCTCGTAGTTGGTCGTCTTGGCCCACAGGCCGTGTTCGCCGAGGTGAAACCCGTGATCGGACCAGAGCACGACGAGGGTATTGTGTTGGAGGTTCGTTTTCCGCAACGCCTCCAGCACCCGCCCGATCTGCGCGTCCGTAAAGCTCGTTGCGGCGTAGTAGGCGCGGCGCAGGTCCGCGATCTGCGCGGGCGCGAAGTCGCCTTGTTTGGGCATGTCGGTGTAACCGCGCAACTCGGTCGAATCATGCAGGGCGAGCGCCGGAGCGCCGCGCGGCGGCTGCGGCTGCACCGGTGCCGGGAGCGGCGCCGCCTCATACAGATCCCAATAACGACGCGGCGCGGTGAAGGGCAGGTGCGGCTTCATGAAGCCAACCGCGAGGAAGAAGGGCGCTCCCTCGGGATCCGCAGCCAAACGCTCGATCGCGGCCACCGCTCCAGCCGCGACCTGGCCGTCCGGATACGCATCGTCGGGCGCGTCCGCGAACTCGAACGCCGCGGCTTTCGGGCCCTTTCCTTTGCCCCGGTTTTCAGGGAGCCGGTAGTCGTCGCGCTTGGGCACATATTGCAGTTGCTCGGGCACGCTCCAGGATTCGGGGTCCGACATCGGCGCCTCCCCGTGATAGATCTTCCCGAAGGACTGGGCAAAATAGCCGTTCGCCTTGAAGTGCTCCGGCAGCGTCGTCACGCCTGGCGATGTCTTCCGGAAATGGGTGAACAAATCCCAGACGCGAATCGTGTCGGGCCGGCGGCCGGTAAGGAGCGATTGTCGTGACGGATTGCATACAGCCTCCTGGCAATAAGCGCGCGTGAAGCGCGCGCCTTGCGACGCGAGCCGGTCGATGTTGGGCGTGATGGCCGCCGTGTCGCCATAGCAGCCGAGGTTGGTGCGTAGATCGTCGACGGCGATGAAGAGCACATTGGGCCGTTCGGGCCCGGCGGCGGTGACGAGTTGCGGCGCGAACGCCGCGACGAGGACAGCGGAGAGGATGCGGTATGGGTACATGAACGAAGCGAATCCGACGGGAGGACCGGGTGAGCGTGGGGTGAACGGCCGGTCTTGCGCCAGCCTGTACGCAGCCTCCCCGGCGGGCCGGTGTTGGGCAAGCGAAGCCGGGTGGCTCCTTTTCCGTACCAGATGCGGCAGTGGCTCAAACGAGGGACCACTACTTGCCCCTTGCCGGTGCAGCCGGCCGGGCGAACCCTCCCTCCCGCACACCGTCCGGAGTCCTGAGTGAGATCCGGCTTATCCCTGAAACCCCGACACCGTCATGAACCCCTCCGTTCGTCATCTTCTGCGTACTGCGGCCGTCGCGTGCGCTCTCGCCTCCGCCCGGGCGCAGACGCCGGGCGAATCGCCACCGGCGTCCGAAACCCTCGTGCTCGACGCCTTCACCGTCACCTCCGAGCAAGACCGGGGCTACAAGGCCGCCAACGCGATCGGCGCGACGCGCATGAATACGCCGATCGCCAACATCCCGCAGTCGATCGCGGTCTTCAACGACCTGTTCATCGAGGACACGCTTTCGTTCAATCTCACCGAACTCGCCAACTACGATCCGACGTTCATGCCCACGCAGGCCGACCGGGGCACCTACCTCGCGCGCGGCTTCTCGTCGTCGTTCTCCGCGACCTTCGTCGACGGTCTGCCGCAGCGTAACACCTTCGGTCCCAACTACACGGCCAACGTCGACCGCGTGGAGATCCTCAAGGGGCCGGCGGCGATCCTCTACGGCCAGGGGCCCGGCGGCGCCACGATCAACCGCGTGCTCAAGCGCGCGCTGCCCATGGCGCGCACAACCCTCATGGCGACCGTTTCCGACGAGGTCACGCAGCGTATCCATCTCGACACGACCGGCCCGCTCGGCGCCCGCATCGCGGACCGGCCGCTCGCCTACCGCCTCAACCTTGCGGTGCAGGAGGGCGAGACCTTCAAGCGCGAGAGCGAGGACAACGTCGTGCATGTCTCGCCCGCCTTTCACATCCCGCTTGGCCGCAACACCGACCTCGATCTCAACTTCACCTACGACAAGACGAATCTGACGGGCAATTTCGCGCATCCGGTGACCGACGGCGTGCCGAGCCAGGTGCTCCTGGCGGACGGCACCCCCGTGCACGTCCCGATCGAGAATTCGTTTGGCGAGCCGTTCGACGAGCGCCCGATCGAGAAGACGCTGACCAGCTACGACCTGCGCCACCGGTTCAACGAGCATCTCAGCTTCCGCTCACAGTATCAGTTCGAGACCTACAATGCCGAGCTCAGCGAGATCTTCCCACAGATCGGCCAATACGTCATTACCAACACCAGCGCGTCGATCCGCCGCGTCTACCGCGAGCAGAACACCGACATGAACGCGAACCGCGCGCGCAACGAGCTCGCGGCGGCCTTCAACACCGGACCGCTGAGTCACCGCACGCTCGTCGGTTACTCGTTCGACGAAACCAACGAGCGGCAGCTTTTCTACCAGACGAACAGCACGACCGTTCCGCCGATCGACATGGTCAACCCGCGCTACGGTGACTTCGCCCGACCCGACATCGCCACCGTGCCCGTCACCACCGACACGCACACCAAGGCCCTGGCGCGCGCCTGGTATGTGAACGAGCTCCTGGGGCTTTTTGACGACCGCTTGTTCCTGCAGGCCGGCTACCGCACGCAGGACACGTACCAGCGCGTCAACAACCGCCGCACGCAAGCCGTGAGCGCGATCCCGACCGACGCGAGCACGTCGAGTTTCGGCGGGGTGTGGCATCTCAATCGCGCCAAGTCGGTCAGCTTGTGGGCCACCGCGAGCGAGGCCTTCGAGCCGAACTTTCGCGTCAATCCCGACGGCGCCACGCTGCCGCCGACGACCGGCCGTTCGCGGGAGGGCGGACTCAAGTTCGACCTGCTCGACGGTGTGCTCAACGGCACCGTCTCCGTCTTCAAGACGGTGCGCGAAAACGTGCCCGAGGCCGCACCCGATCTCGGCGACGGGTTCTTCCGCCCCGGCCCGGGCCAGACGTCGCAGGGTTTTGAGTTCAGCGGTTCGTATAACCCAAGCCGGCGCTTTCAGATCACAGGCGGCTACGCCTACCTCGACGCCTACACCACGGCGACCGGCGAAACGCTGCCCAATTTCGCAAAACACTCGGTCAGCGGGTTCCTCCGCTACGAACAGCCGGACGGCCCGCTCAAGGGACTCTTCGCGACCGTCGGCGTCATCTACCGCGGCACGCGCGACCCTCAGTCGACCGCGACCACGGAGCCGACGTGGGTCGTGCCCGAGTTCAAACGGCTCGACCTCGGTCTGGGTTACGGCTGGAAGTCCGGCCGTATCCACTACCGTGCGACGGTCAACGTGGCGAACGCCGCCGACGAGTTGCTCTTCGGCGACAACAACTTGAACGATCGCTACGCCATGCTGGCGCCGCGGACGTGGAAGTTCTCACTGCGGCTCCAGTTCTAGAGGCCGGAGGCTGGCCCGGCTTCGACTGCCGAGGACCGTCCCCTTTGAATGACCGCCCGCCGAAAGAGAAGTCTCCGGTTCGGGACCTTCGCGCGTCCCGTTCGCTTTTCGGCTCGCTCGCGCGGGGCGCATGCGCACAACAGGCCTTCCGCCATGCGTCCCATCCCTCAGCGCCAGTCGTTGGTCAGCCAGACGGTCGCGATCCTGCGCGACGAGATCGAGCAGGGGGCCTGGGGCGAGTGGTTGCCGGCGGAGCGCGTGCTCTGCGGCTCGCTGCAGGTCAGCCGGAACACGCTGCGCCTCGCCCTGCAGCAGTTGCGGCGCGACGGCCTGATCCAGCCCGAGCACGGAGCCGGCACGCGCATCCTGGCGCAGACCGGCAGGGGCGGAAAACGGCTGCAGTCGCGCGACGTCGGACTGCTCCTGCCCGATCCGATGGAGCACCTGCGCCCCACGCAGGCGCTGTGGATCGACGAACTGCGTGCGATGCTGAGCGAGCGCGGCTGCCGGCTGCACACGTTTCACGGCCGGCAGTATTTTCGCGCAAACCCCGCGCCGGCGCTGCGGAAACTCGTCGCGCAAAACCCGCACGGGTGCTGGATCCTCACGCTGTCGAATGAAACGATCCAGCACTGGTTCGAGCGCAACGAGATCCCCTGTGTCATTGCCGGTTCAGTACACCCGGGCCGGCATCTCCCGTTCCGCGATCTGGACCACCGGGCCACGTGCCGCCACGCGGCGGGCGTTTTCCTCGGGCTCGGGCATCGCTCGATGGCGCTGTTGATGGCGAAGTCGCAGCTCGCCGGAGACCTGGAGAGCGAGGCCGGTTTTCTCGACGGGGTGCGGGCCTCGTCCCAGACCGGCGCCGAGGTGCTGGTGCGCTGCCACGACGGTACCGTGGCCGGCATCAGCAATCTCCTGCGGAGACTTATGGAGCAGAAGGCGCCGCCGACGGCGCTGCTGGTGGCCAATGCCTACCACTACCTCACGGTCGTGAGCCGCCTCGCACAGATGAAGCTGCAAATCCCCCAGGACATTTCCGTGATTTCCCGCGACGAGGACCCGTTTCTCTCGTTTCTGGTACCGCGTCCCGCGCGCTATGTGGTCAGCGCGCAGGCGCTCGCGAAAAGCCTGCTCCAGCCCGTGCTCGAATTGCTTGAAGGGCGCAGTGTGACGCAGCCCGCGTTGCGGCTGATGCCAGAGTTCATCCGTGGCGAAACCGTCGCGGAGCCGTCCGCGGGCGCAAGCGTGGAGTAATTCAGGTGGGAGCGCGCAGGCACGCGATCTTCGCCCGGGAGCCTTTCCCCGGGAGCGCGCGCGGGCGTCCCGCCCGCATCCCTCCGATTGCGGGCCGGAGGCCCGCGCTCCCAATCGGCCCGCGGCTTCAAGTGGTGCGCTTCCTGAACCATTGATTTGGTGTTCTGTCGCGCGGCAGCGGCCGCAATCTCCCACTCGCCCGCTTACCCGCTTCCCGCACGCCGAGCCGTTCCCCCGCCGGCCGTCGCTGTGAACCCGCCCTGATTCACCCTGCGTTCTTTGGCCAGGCTCTTCCGGCTGTCTGCGCTGACGACCACCCGAGCCGCGATGCTTCTGCATGCCGCGGCCGAACAGTCGCCTGTTTGTCCGACGTTACCACATGAAAACTGCCCCGACCTGTCCGCCCTGCCGCCCGCCCCTTGCGGCGACGTTTCTCATCGCCTGGCTGGGAACATTCTTCCTGGCCTGCACCGTGTTCGCGCAGCGACCCGGCACCGGCATCATCGTCGGCCGGGTCTTCAATCCCGCGACCGGCGAATATCTCCGCAATGCCGAGGTGCGCGCGGAGGGCACCAACCGTACCGCCGTCACGCAGGGCGACGGCTTCTACCGCCTGACCGAAGTGCCGGCGGGCGAGGTCACCGTGCGTGTATCCTATACTGGATACCAGACCGCAACCACGACGCTCGTGCTGGGCGCGGGCGAGACGGCGACGCGTGACTTCGATCTGCGGAGCACGCAGGCCCGCGCGACCTCCGGCGACGAACCCGTCTATCTCGAGGCCTTCACGGTCTCGGCCGAGCGCGAGGGCAACGCGAAGGCGATCATGGACCAGCGCGCGGCGATGAACATCAAGAACGTCGTCGCCTCGGACATCTTCGGCGACGTCGCCGAGGGCAACGTCGGCGAGTTCCTGAAATTCATGCCCGGCATCGACCTCGAGTATGCCGAGGCGGATACGCGCTCGGTGCGCATCCGCGGCCTCGCGCCGAAATACGCCGCGGTGATGTTCGACGGCAACCGCATGGCCAACGCCGCGTCGTCCAACCTCGGCACTGGCCGCGCCTTCGAGTTCGAGCAGGTGTCGATCAACAGCGTCGATACGATCGAGGTGAACAAGACGATCAGCGCCAACATGGACGCCGACGCCCCGGCCGGCGCCATCAACCTGAAGAGCAAGAGCGCGTTCAACCGCAAGGGCCGCTACATCTCCTGGCAGGTCAACGCCGTCGCCAATTCCAACGAGCTCAATTTCAAGAAGACGCCCGGCCCGGGCGACGGTTATCACCACAAGATCCTGCCCGGAGGCATCCTCGAGTTTTCCGACACCTTTCTCGGCGGCTGGCTCGGCGTGGCGGCGACGATCAGCGAGTCGAACATGTACAACGACCAGCTCCGCGTGCAGAACACCTACGACAACGTGCCGACCGCGAGCAGCCCCGAGCCTGTCGTGCCCGTGACGATACGCTGGAAGGACGGCCCCAAGTTCACCGAGCGCACCGCTGCCAGCCTCAACCTCGACTACAAGCTCAACCGCCACACGACCGTGTCGCTGCGCTCGCAGTTCAACCTCTACGACGCGGAGTTTCACAACCGCCAGTTGATGCTCTTCGCGCCGCGGGTCCGCCTCGCTCCCGGCTCCGACGAGAACACGATGATCTCCGTCCCCACGACTTCGAACAGCAACGTCACCCGCGCCGTCCTCGGCGGCAACAGCCAGAACAAATACGGGAACACCGGCAGCGTCACGGCCGCGCTCGACTACAAGCGCGACGATCTCGTCGTCGACGGCAGCGTCGCGTTCTCGCAGTCGATCAACCACTACGACGACCTCGAGAAAGGGTTCTTCTACAACTACGACGCGTGGCTGCACCCGATGAGCTGGCGCCTCGAGCGCAGCACCACGAGCGCCTCGGGCTGGAACTTCACGCAGCTGACCGGCGCCGACATGTATTCGCTCTCCAGTTACCAGGCTTCCGCGGGCGCCAACCGCGTCAACAGCCAGCCGCGCAGTTCGCGCGACCGCCAGTGGTCCGGGCAGCTCAACGCCAAATGGACCGCGCCCTGGCGCCTGCCGACGTTCCTCCAGGCCGGCCTGAAGGTCCGCGAGGAGGTCTACAACCTCGCCAACTACAACCTGAGCTGGACCTACGTCGGCCCGACGGGCGACCGCACCCAGGCCGTCGTGCCGGTCTCGATCGTCTGGATCGACCCGGAAAAGGGCGGAAATCTCTTCGACCGCAAGATCGAGTTTCCCGACCGCACGGCGCTGGCGGCGCTGTTCCGCGAGCACCCGGAATATTTCGTGCCGAATCCCGCCAATGCGACCAGTGACACCAACCGTTTCGCGGAACGCTACATCAAGGAGCAGATCGGCGCGGCCTACTTGATGGGCAACACGCGGATCGGCCGCCTCACCCTGCAGGGCGGCGCCCGCGTGGAGGACACCCGCAACGGCTCGAAGATCTACGAGCAGGGGGAGCGCAAGTATCGCACCGGCGACTACACCGACCTGTTTTTCAGCGGCTCGGCGAAATACCGGTTCACCGAAAACCTGATGGCGATCGCCTCGTTCAGCCAGGCGCTGCTCCGGCCCGACTTCAACAACCTCAGCGGTGTCGCCACGATCAACGACGAGCAGATGACCGGCACGATCCCCAACGCCGACCTCAAGCCGGAATACTCCAACAACTATTCGACCCGCCTGGAGTACTACTTCGAGCCGGTCGGCGTCATCGCGGCCGGCGTGTTCCAAAACGATATCAAGGACATCCAGTATCGGGCCACGGACATCGCCGCCGAGGACATCGGCCTCGGGGACGATTATCCCGGCTTCGTCTTCACCTCGTGGCGCAACGGCGAGGAGCTGCGCATCCGCGGCATGGAGCTCGAGTACAGCCAGCAGCTCACCTTCCTGCCCGGCGTGCTCAGCGGGTTGAGCGTGTTCGCCAACTACACGCGCAATCTCAGCAGCGATCTGATCATGGCCGGGCGGCTCGCTCCGAAGATCGTGAGCGGCGGCGTCACCTTCCGCCACAAGCGCGCCACCGTCTCGGTCAAGTGCGTGTGGAACGACGACACGTTCGAGAGCTACGGCGACAGCGCCACGAACCAATACATCCGCTACCGCAAGGCGCGCACCATGGTCGACCTCAACGCGAGCTTCGCCGTCCACCGCAAGCTCACGCTCTTCGCCAGTGCGCGCAACATCTTCGACGAGCCGAGCATCATTTACGAAAACACCCGCGACCTGCTGTATCAGCACGACCAATTCGGCATCACGATCACCTGCGGCGTGAAGGGCACGTTCTGAACCCGGGTGGCGGCCGGCCCTCGTGGCCGCGCCTGATCGTCCAAGGAGCGGTGGCACTCTTGCCGCCGTCCGACCGAAACACGAACCGGGCGGCAGGAGTGCCGCCCCTCCTTGTGGGCAGCCCTGTCTCCGAGCCCAAATCTTTCCCCACGACCCCACGACCCCATGACCCCCGAAACAAACCCATACCGTTCGTTTCCCCCAACGCGTTTCACGCTCAGTGCTCCGGCGGCCGCGGCTTGCCTCGGCTTGTTGTTCGCAGGTTCCGCCACCGCGCAGTCGACCGATGCCGCCGCGACGCCGTCCGAAACCGTTCGCCTCAACCCCTTCGAGGTCAGCACGCGCAAGGACGTCGGCTACAAGTCCACGAACTCCGCCTCCGTCACGCGCCTCGACGCGCCGACGCGCGAGCTGCCGTTGAGCGTGCAGATCCTCAACGAGGAGCTGATCGGCGACGTCGGCAAAAGCAGCCTCTACGACCTCGCGCGGTATTTTGCCGGTGGTGACAACCAGGGCGCGATCCACCAGCCGACGCAGTTCAAGCTGCGCGGCACCAACTCCGGCGACGACGACCAGCAGCGCGATGGTTTCCGCTTCATCGGCTTGACCGACGTCTACAATCTCGAGCGCATCGAGATCATCCGCGGCCCCAACTCCGTCGTGCACGGCACGGCCGATCCCGGCGGCCAGGTCAACGTGATCACGAAGTCCGCGCTGCCGCACCAGGACTTCCAGGCGCTGTCGGTGCGCTTCGGCAGCCACGAGCTGATCCGCGGCGCGCTCGATGTGAATGCGTCGGGCACGATCGCCGGCCGCGATGTGGCGCTGCGCGTCAACGCTGTGCGCGAGGAGAAGGAGTCGTTCATCAAGTTCGTGGAGTCGCGCGGGCAGGGGCTCGCGGTGGCGGGGAAGGTCCGGCTGGGCCAGAACACCGAGCTCGCGGTGAAGGTGGAGAACCTCGAGCACGACCAGGTGGCGCCGGTGAACGTCGTCGACCGCTGGTCCGGCGCGCCCGGATACTTCGGCGGGATCAGCCAGTCGCTGAATCGCCCGGTGCCGCGCATCTACGCTTACGACGAGGGCAACGCCGTCGGCGGCCCCGACAACACCGACAACCGCGAGCTCACGGTCGCCCTCGCGGAGGTGACGCAGCGCCTCGGCGAGCGCGCGAGCCTCAAGCTGCAGGCGCAGCGGGCCCGGGAGAACCGCGTGTTTCAGGAGGCGACCGGCTCCTCGGGCGCGCTGGGCTATAGTGCCGCCACGGATACGTTCTTCACGACCAACCGCTGGCAGTGGCGCGACATCACCAACGACCGCTACAACCTGCGCGCCATCGCCACCTACGACCTCGAGCTGGGCTGGATGAAGCAGAGCCTGCTCGCCGGTTATTCGCTGCTGCACGTCGAGGCGCGGGAGAAGCGCGACCTGCTCTTCGACGACGCCACCAACACGCAGACCAACCTCATCGTGCCGCTCGTCGCCGGCCAGCTCACCGCGGAGCGCACGCGAATCGACTTCACCGGCCGGTCGTGGCGGGCCCAGACGCCCTCGGCCAGCACGGTCGAGAGCCCGTCCTACTACGTCAGCGCCAACGGCAGTTACTGGAATGGCCGCCTGCGCACGCTGCTCGGCTACAGCTGGAACAAGGCGGAGCGCGAGGACGACGTCTTCGCCACGCCCGCCGGCGGCGGGTTCCACGACGGGCTCGCCTTCCCGACCGCCACGGGGCGCACGAGCGGCGAGCAGTCGCGCGGCGTGCCGATCGTCTCGGCGGTCGTCGCGCTCACGCCGCACCTCAATGTCTACGGCACCTACTCGGAATCCTTCAAACCGCAGACGCAATTGCTGCCGACCCTCGACGTCGCCACCGGCCGGATCGGCGGCACGCTCGAGCCGTCGTTCGGCGAGGGCGTCGAGTTTGGCGTGAAATTCGATCTGCTCGACGAAAGGCTCTCCGGCACGCTCGGCGTCTATGAGACGAAGAAGGGCAACCTGCCGCAGCTCGTCGACACGATCCTCGTGCAACAGATCCTGGGGCCGAACGAGGACCGCCGCTTCTATGTTCCCGGCTCCGAGCAGGAGTCGAAGGGCGTGGAGCTCGAGCTCTTCTACAATCCCAGCCCCAATCTCACGCTCTCGCTCAATTACGCGTATTGCGACGCGCACGTGACCGCCAATCCCGCGCAACCCGAGCAGGTCGGTCGCGTCGCCAACGTGCACTCGCGCAACATCCTCAACGTGGCCGGCAAATACACGTTCACCCGCGGGCCGCTCGATGGCTTCTTCGCCGGCGGCAACGTCTTTGCCCGCAGCAAGCACTACCGCTACCAGTCGATCGAGTCGGGCGCGAATCCGGGCTTCGCGGTCTTCGGGCTCCTGTTCGGCTACCATGGCCGGTTCGGCGATGTCCGCTATTCGGTGCAGCTCAACATCGACAACCTTCTGGATAAGGAGTACCTCCGCACCTACGGCGTGCTCGGCGAACCGCGCAGTTTCAGCGTGAGCGGCACGCTGCAATTCTGAATCAACCCCCATGATTTCCCCTCGTGTCCGCCTGCTGAAAACCATGCTGCCCGTCGCTCTCGGCGTCCTCGCGCTCTCCGGTTCCGGAGCCGGGGCCGCGCCGAGCCCGGCCCCCAACATCATCGTCGTGCTCTGCGACGATCTCGGTTTCGGCGACACCGGGTTTTCCTTCCAGCGCCGCCGCGCGGCGGAGGGCGACCGCAGCCGGCCGGCTTTCGCCACGCCGGCCCTCGACCGGCTCGCCGCCGAGGGCCTGCAGTTGCGCAACCACTACGCCGCGGCGCCGGTCTGCGCGCCGTCGCGGGCGTCGCTGCTGCGGGGGCTGCATCAGGGGCACGCGGAGGTGCGGGACAACCAGTTCGACAAGGCGCTCGCCGACCACCACACGCTCGCCTCCGTGTTACGACAGGGTGGATACGCCACCGCGGCGATCGGCAAATGGGGGCTGCAGGGCCGGGCCGACGGCCAGCCGGAGGCGGCGGCCGGCGCCCGTCCGACGGAGACGCCCGGCGGCGATCCTTCCCACTGGCGCGCCTATCCGACGAAGCGCGGCTTCGATTTCTTCCTCGGCTACGTGCGCCACAAGGACGGCCACCGGCATTATCCGCACGAGGACGGCAGGGAGCTTTGGGAAAACGAGCGCGAGATTTCCGCCGATCTTGCGCGATGCTACACCACCGATCTCTTCACCGCCCGCGCGAAGCAGTGGATCGTGGAACACCAGGCCGCGTCGCCCGGCCGGCCTTTCTTTCTCTACCTCGCCTACGACACGCCGCACGCGCAGTTGCAGAATCCACCGTGCCCCTATCCGGCCGGCGGCGGTTTGCGCGGCGGCGTCCAGTGGACGGGCCGTCCCGGCGCGATGCTCAACACCGCGACCGGGGAGGTGGACGCCTGGATGGACCCCGAAATCGCCTCCGCCACGTGGGACCACGACCGGAATCCCGCCACCCCGGAGATCCCCTGGCCCGACGTGCAGCAGCGCCATGCCAACGGCGTCCGCCGGATCGACGCCGCTGTCGGCGACCTCGCCCAGTTGCTGAAGGATCTCGCCATCGACGATCGCACGCTGGTCATCTTCACCTCCGACAACGGCCCGGCGCGCGAGTCGTATCTGAAAGACGACTACGATCCCGACTTCTTCCGCGGCTACGGCCCGTTCGACGGCATCAAGCGCGATCTCTGGGAGGGCGGCGTCCGCGTGCCGACCTTCGTCCGCTGGCCCGGTCACATCGCGGCCGGCGGCGAAAGCGCCGCCCCCTCGGCCCAGTGGGACTGGCTGGCCACCTTCGCCGAACTCGCCGGGCTGCCGCCGCTCGCGGCGTCCGATGGGGTCTCGCTCGTTCCCACGCTGACCGGAGAAGGCCGCCAGCGACCCAGCCTGCTTTATTTCGAGTACGCGAACGCCGCCCGCACGCCGGACTACGCCGACTTCGCCCCTGGTCATCGCAACCGCCAGCGCCACCAGATGCAGGCCGTCCATGTCGATCGCTACAAGGGCGTCCGTTACGACATCCAGTCTGCCGACGACGATTTCGAGATCTACGACCTGAGCGTGGACGCGCAGGAGGCGCACAATCTTGCCGGCGATCCGCGCCTGGCGCCGCTGCAGGCCGCAATGAAGGCGCGCGTGCTGCAACTGCGCCGCCCGGATTCGAGTGCGCCGCGTCCCTACGACGCCGCCTTCGTGCCGGCGGTGCCGGTGACGGAGCCGGGGCCGCGCGGCGTCCGTTACACCGCCTATGAAGGCGCCTGGCCGTGGATGCCGGAGTTTCAGGCGCTCACGCCGGTTCGCTCGGGCAGCGTGGAACGGATCGACCTGGCGAAGCGTCCGCGCGACACCGACTTTGGACTGATGTTCGAAGCGTGGTTTCACGCCGAGACCGACGGCGAGTATGCGTTCACCGCCGCGAGCGACGCGGGCGTGGTGCTCTTCGTGCACGAGGCCCGTGTGATCGACGACGATTTCGGCCGCACCGGCGCCGTCGCCACGGGAGCAATACGCCTGGCCGCGGGCTGGCATCCTCTGCGGCTGTATTACCGGCACGGCCACGGTGACGGCCGGCTGGAGGTCAGCTATCGTCTTTCCGGGGGAGCCTCGCAGCCGCTCGACGCGGCGGCGCTGGCGGTGCCCGCGCGCCCGCGTGATCCTTCGTGAGCAGGAGGGAGGCGAGTGCGGCCGTACTCCTTTTATGAACCCTCGCTGCCTACTCGCCTTCCTGGCCGTCGTCGCCTTCACGCTCGTCAGCCGGGGGGCAACCCTCGACCTCTCCGGCCACTGGCAGGTGAGCCTGCGCGACCCGCACGCTCCGGCGGGGGCCGCATGGCGGGAGTTGACGCTTCCGGGCACGCTCGACGACGCCGGTATTGGCGAATCCCTTACGCTCAAACCGGAGCTCACGCTGCCGGTGTTCGCTCACCTGCAGCGAAAGGTCAGCCACGTTGGCCCGGCCTGGTACCGGCGCGACGTCACGATTCCAACCGAGTGGGCCGGGCGACGGGTGGTGTTGGAGCTCGACCGCGTGCTGTGGGAATCGCGCGTCTTTGTCGACGGCCGCGCGAACGGCCGCGCGGACAGCCTCTCCACGCCGCACCGGCACGAGCTCGGGGTCCTCGCTCCCGGCCGGCATGAGTTGCTGCTGCGCGTCGACAACCGCGAAGTCTATCGCGACGTGAGCCACCACATCGCCAAGTATCAGGTGCCGGAGAGCCTGGCGGTGGCCCACGCCTACACGAACCACACGCAGGTGATGTGGAACGGCGTGCTTGGCGGACTCCGCTTGCGCGCCGACCCGTCGCCGGCGATCGCGGGGCTGTCGGTCTTTCCGCGGCTGGAGCCCTCCGCGGGTCTCACCGTGCACCTCTCGCCCGGTAGCGCGTGGCCGTCCGGAGGCGCCGCCGCCTCGATCCAACTCGTCCTGCGCCGGCGGGGCGAACCGGCCGTGCTCGCGGAGACCCGCCTCCCGGCGGTCCCCGCGGCGGGCGGCGGCGCGCGCGTGGCGTGGACCCTGCCGGCCGGCACCGCCATCACGCCTTGGGACGAGTTTGCGCCGGTGCTCTACACGCTTGAGGCGACGATCGCAGGCAGCGACGCGGCGCCCGCGTCGGCCGACTTCGGCTTCCGCGAACTCGCGGCGGCCGGCGGCGAGCTGCAGCTCAACGGCCGGCGCATTTTCCTGCGCGGCAATCTCGAGTGCGCGGTCTTTCCGCTGACCGGGTATCCGCCGATGGATACAGACGCGTGGCGCGTCCTCTTCGGGAAGGCGAGGGCCTGGGGCCTGAATCATTTTCGCTTTCACTCGTGGTGTCCCCCGGAGGCGGCGTTCGTCGCGGCCGACGAGCTCGGTTTCTACCTGCAGGTCGAGCTGCCGCACTGGTGCGAACGCGTGGAGGGCCACGACGACGCGAGCTGGGCGTTTCTGCAGGCCGAAGCGGATCGCATCCTCGCGGCCTACGGCAACCATCCATCGTTCCTGCTGTTCTCGCTGGGCAACGAACTGCGCGGCGACGTCGAGCGCCGCGCGGCGCTCGTGCGGGAGCTGCGGGCGCGCGACGCCCGCCGTCTCTACGCGACGACGACCTTCACGTTCGAAAAAGGTCACGGCCGCACGCCCGAGCCGGCGGATGAATTTTTCGTCACGCAGCAGACCGCCGATGGCTGGGTGCGCGGGCAGGGGATCTTCAACGAGGCGCCGCCGGCCTTTGACGCGGACTACCGCGACGCGTCGGCCGCGATCGCGGTCCCGCTCATCTCGCACGAGATCGGCCAATACGCCGTGTATCCGGACCTGCGGGAAATCGCGCGCTACACCGGAAATCTCGTGCCGCTCAACTTCATCGCGGTGCGCGACGACCTCGCCCGGAAAGGCTTGCTCGACCTGGCGCCGCAGTTCACGGCCGCGAGCGGGCGCTTCGCCGCCGCGCTCTACAAGGAGGAGATCGAGCGCGCGCTGCGGACGCCCCAGCTCGACGGTTTTCAACTGCTCCAGCTCCAGGATTTCCCCGGCCAGGGCACGGCGCTCGTGGGCCTGCTCAACGTATTCTGGGAATCGAAAGGCGTCTCCACGCCCGAAAGGTTCCGCGAGGCCTGCGGTCCCCTCGTGCCGCTGGTGCGACTGCCGGCCGTCACGCTGGAGCGGGGCGAGACGCTGCGCGCGCCCGTCGAGGTGGCGAATTTTCTGCGCGAACTGCCGGCCGCGGAGCTGAGCTGGCACGTGCGTGACACCGCCGGCCGCCGGATTGCCGGCGGGCGTTTGCCGCCGCGCGTCCTGCCGCTGGGCAACGCGCTGGCGTGCGGGACGATCGAGCTGCCGATTCCGGCGGAGGGCGGCGCCGAGCGCTGGGAGCTCGAGGTGACGATCGCCGGCACCGATGCGCGCAACCGCTGGAATCTCTGGGTGTATCCAAAAATCACGACAACCGTGCCCGCGGGCGTGCGCCTGGAGACCACGCTCGCCGGCGCGCAGCGCGCGCTCGCGGCGGGCGAACGCGTGCTCTTCGCCCCGCCGGTCGCCGCGATCCAGGGCATCGAAGGCCGCTTCGTTCCAGTGTTCTGGAGTCCGCTGCATTTCCCGAAGCAGCCGGGCACGATGGGCATTCTCTGCGATCCCGCGCACCCGGCCTTGCGGGAGTTTC
>DASWVO010000341.1:0-3523 GCA_036406235.1 Opitutaceae bacterium | reverse complement strand
GAACGAGGTGCCGGATCCCGTCTTTGCGCAGAAGATGGTGGGCGATGGTGTGTCGCTCGACCCGACGTCGGACGAGGTGCTCGCGCCGGTGGCCGGCACCGTTACGCAGTTGCACGAGGCGAAGCATGCCTTGACCATTACGACGGAGAGCGGCGTCGAGGTGCTCGTACACGTTGGCGTGGATACGGTGGCGCTGCGGGGCGAGGGATTCCGCACACTGGTCGGGCGGGGAAGCTGGGTTGAGGCGGGACAGCCCCTGCTGGCGTTCGACCTGGATCGCGTGGCGCGCCGCGCCCGCAGCCTTCTCACGCAGATTGTCGTGGCAAATGGAGATCGCGTGCGCGAACTGCGCGCGGCGAGCGGAAGGGTGCGCGCCGGAAAAGACGCGGTCCTCGTGATCGATCTTGCCGGCGGTGGCGCTCGCAAGGAACCGAGGCCGGGCGTCCCTCCTCGTGACGCCGAAGTCATTTTGTCCGAGCGAATCGTGCTTCCCAACCCAGCTGGGTTGCATGCCCGTCCCTCCGCCATGCTTGCGGCCTGTGCGCGGCGATATGAAGCAGACGTCCGGCTGTTGCGCGGCGCCGACGAAGCGAACGCCAAATCGGTGGTTGCGCTCATGGCGCTTTCGACGCGCTACGGCGAGACCGTGCAGGTAAAGGCGTGCGGGATCGACGCCGCGCAGGCGGCCGAGACGCTCGCGGAATTTCTGACCGCCGGCTGCGGCGAAAAGCCGGGCGACGCACCGGCGGGAGCCTTTATCGGCCGGGAAAGCCGGCAGGAAGCACGTTCGGAGAGAGTCGCAACTCTTGATGTGCTGGCCGGCGAGCCGGCATCACCCGGCCTGGCGGTCGGGCGGATTTTCCAGTATCGAAGAATTCCTTACGAGATCGCTCGCGAGGGAGGGGATCGGCGCGAAGAACACCGACGCTTCAGCTGGGCGCTGGAGGAAGCCGGAGGGCAGCTGGAGCGCTTCGCAACGGGAGGGCCTGGAGCTGGTGGCAGTATCGCCGCGGCGCAACGCGAGCTGTTGCAGGATCCCGAATTGCAGGAGACGACCCTGGCCGGAATCGAAGCCGGCCAAAGCGCGGCGTATGCGTGGCGGGCTGCATTTGAGACGCACGCCGAAAAGCTGGAGGTTCTGGTCAATGGGCTTCTTCGCGAGCGAGCTGCGGATGTCCGCGACGTTGGCCAGCGGGTTCTGTCGCTGCTCCTCGAGCAGGCGCCGGGGCGCCCCGACGTGCCGGAGAACGCGATTCTCATCGCGGAGGAGCTTACGCCGTCCGACACCCTGGCGCTGGACCGGACGAAGGTCGCGGGCTTCTGCACGACGAAGGGGGGCGTGACCGGCCATGTCGCGATCCTCGCGCGCTCGCTGGGGCTCCCGGCGCTTTGTGGAATCGACCAAGCAGCCCTCGAACTCGGTGTAGGGACGCTGGCAATACTCGACACGGATGCCGGCGTGTTGCGGCATCGCCCGACCGAAGCGGAGCTCTCCGCCGCCAGTGCGGTCCTGGCGCGCGAGGCGGCGCGGCGTGCCGCCGAAACGGCGGCGGCGTCGGCTCCCGCGATCACGACCGACGGGCAACGCATCGAAGTCGCCGCCAACGTGCGCAATGCCGACGAGATTCGCGAAGCGAACGCGCTCGGAGGCGAGGGCGTGGGCCTTTTGCGTTCCGAGTTTCTTTTCGAAGGCCGGGCGAGCGCCCCCGCCGAAAGCGAGCAAGCCGCGGCTTATGTTGCCGCCGCCGAGGCGCTGGGGCCCGGGCGTCCGCTTGTGATTCGCACACTCGATATCGGCGGAGACAAACCGTTGCCGTATCTGCCGCTGCCCGCGGAGGAGAATCCGTTTCTCGGCTTGCGCGGCGTGCGGGTTAGCCTGGAACATCCGGAGCTGTTCCGCGCGCAGCTGCGTGCGATCCTGCAGACACCGACGTCCTGCGACCTGCACGTGATGTTTCCGATGGTGGCGGGCCTCGACGAGTTTCGGGCCGCGAAGGCGGTGTTGCGCGAGGAGCTGCGGGGCGCGGACCGCGCGGTGAAAGTGGGCGTGATGATCGAGATTCCTTCGGCCGCGCTTCTGGCCGGCACACTGGCTCGTGAGGCCGACTTTTTTTCCATCGGGACCAATGATCTCACGCAGTATACCCTCGCGATGGACCGGGGGCACGCGAAGCTCGCCCGGCGTGCCGACGCGTTGCACCCGGCTGTGCTCAGGATGATCGCCCTCACGCTGGAGGGCGCGCACCGGCACGGCCGCTGGGTCGGCGTCTGCGGAGCGATGGCGTCCGACGCGCAGGCCGTGCCGGTGTTGGTCGGGCTCGGCGTGGACGAGCTCTCGGTGCCGCCGGTCGCCATCCCGGCGATCAAGGCGCAGATCCGGCGGCTCTCGGTCGCCGATTGCCGGCGGGTCGCGACGGAGGTGCTGGAGATGGGCACGGCGAGCGAGGTGCGGGCGTGCCTGGAGGCATTCGCTCAACCGCCGAAGCGGGCGATGGCGGACGATCTTTTCTGACATGTTCACCCCCTCGTTCTCCTTCTTTCAGAAGATCGGAAAGTCGCTGATGCTGCCGGTGGCGGTGCTGCCGGTGGCGGGTCTGCTTCTCGGAATCGGCGCGGCCAATTTCGGCTGGATGCCGGAACTTGTGTCGGCGCTGATGAAGCAGTCGGGCGACGTGATTTTCGGAAATCTTCCCCTGATCTTCGCGATCGGCGTGGCGCTCGGGTTCACGGAAAACGACGGCGTATCCGCGATTGCCGCGACAATCGGCTACGCGGTGATGCTTGCCACGCTCGGCGTGATGGCCGGCGTCTGGGGCATCGAGGCAAAGCCGATCCTGGGCATCCCGTCGATGCAGACCGGCGTGTTCGGCGGGATCCTCGCGGGTGGCCTGGCGGCGTTCATGTTCAACCGTTACTACCGCATCTCGCTGCCGACGTATCTCGGGTTTTTTGCGGGGAAGCGGTTCGTGCCGATCGTGACGGCGGTCTCCGCCATCGGGCTTGGCGTAGTGCTTTCATTGATATGGCCGCCAGTTCAGCACGGGATCGATGCCTTTTCCCACTGGGCCGCAATCAGCAGCCCACGTACTGCCGCGACCGTCTATGGTTTCGTCGAGCGCCTGTTGATTCCGTTCGGCCTGCACCACATCTGGAACGTCCCGTTTTTCTTCGAAATGGGCGCCTACACCGACACCACCGGCAAGGTTGTGAGTGGCGACATCAACCGTTTCTTCGCAGGTGATCCGACGGCGGGCGTGCTGGCCGGCGCGTTCTTTTTCAAAATGTTTGGCCTGCCCGCCGCGGCGGTCGCGATGTGGCGCTCGGCCCGGCCGGAGAACCGCGCGAAGGTTGGCGGGATCATGGTTTCCGCGGCGCTGACGTCGTTTCTCACCGGCATCACCGAGCCAATCGAATTCGCGTTCATGTTTATCGCGCCGGCGCTGTATGTGCTCCATGCGGCCCTCGCCGCGTCGGCCCAATTCATCGCGAACACGCTGGGCATGCACCTGGGTTTCACGTTTTC
>DASWVO010000340.1:0-10362 GCA_036406235.1 Opitutaceae bacterium | reverse complement strand
CGGCGCTGGCCGTGGCTCGCCGCGGCGGCGGGCGTCGTCCTCGCGGTCGCAGCGTTGTTCATCTTCACCGAGCTGGAATGGCGCGATGTGCGGCACGCGATGATGCAGCTCAACACGCCCGCCACCGTCGCGCTAATGGCCTTGCTTCCGCTCGGCGGCTTTTCGGTGAGCCTCGTCTATGTGATGGCGGGAGCGAAGTTCGGCATCGGAGCAGGTGGGCTGGTGGTCGCGGGCGTCACCGCGTTTCACCTGCTCGCCAGCCACGGCATCGCCCGGGGGGCGCTGCGTCAGCCGCTGGAGCGCTGGTTCAAGAAGCGTCGCCACCACCTGCCGCACATCCCGGCCGACGACGACGTGGCCGCCGCCCTGCTCACCGCGCTGGTGCCGGGCATTCCGTATGTACTGCGCAACTACTTTCTCGCGCTCGCGGATGTTCCGCTGCGCATCTATTTCTGGATCTGCCTTCCGATCTACGTCGCGCACGCCTACATGGCGCTGTTTCTCGTCTCGCTGGCCGCCGATCCCGGCGGACGCCGGCTCGCCGCGCTCGGCGCGCTCTACGTGGTGAAGCTGGTCATCTGCGCCGAGGTGATCCGCCGCGTGCGCAAGCGTCACCGCCACCGCGACGCGCCGGGCTGGCCCTGATGGCGGTCTTGACGGTTCTCCGCTACACTTGGAACCGAGGCCCACCGCCGACCTTCGCATCAGCCGCTCCGCCGGCTGGCCTCGCGGGCCACGACCCGCGGAACAACGCACGCCGGTCACTCGGCCTTCAACGGCTCGATTCGCACGAGCCCGATATTGCAGCGCGGCGGTTGCGTGAGGCAGTAGTGCACGGCGACGGCGATGTCTTCGGGCTTGAGCATGGCTCCCCGTCGCTGCTCCGCGTGCTGCACCTCGGGAGCGCGCTCGGGCTCTCCGGGCTCGAAAATCTCGGTGCCAACCAGGCCGGGCTCGATGAGCGAGACCTTGATCCCATGCGGGCCGAGTTCGCGATGCAGCGCGCGCGAATAGCCGTGGATGGCCGACTTTGCCGCGACGTAAAGCGAGAGACCCTTGGTGTGGTGGACTGAGCTGATCGAGCCGACGTTGACGATGTGCCCGCGCCCCCGGCGCTTCATGCGATCGACCGCGTGCCGGGTGCAATCGAGATAGCCCGTGAGGTCGCTCTGCAATGCGTAGCGCCACTGCGCGTCGTCGCCTTCGGTGATTTCACCCGCGCCGATGGACGCATTGTTCACCAGAACGTCGAGCGGTCCGAGTTCGTGATCGGCCGCAGCGAAGACGCGCGCCACGTCCTCGGCCCGCGACTGGTCCGCGATCGTGCCCAGAATCGTGCCACGCGCCTGACTGAGATAATCGAGGGCGGTGCGCAACTCGGGCTCATGGCGACCGAAGATGAAGACATTGGCGCCATGCGCGGCGAGCAGCGCCGCGGTCGCCCGGCCGATGCCCGTCGTGCCGCCCGTCACCATCACGTTCCGGCCGTCGAGCGAAGGCTGCTGGGTGTGGACCGCAGGCGAATCGGCGCTGAGTAAAGGCATGGTATGTCCTCCTGATTGCTACCGGGCTTCGTGCGGCGGTAGTGGTTTTCCAGTGACGCCCTGCCCAGCGCCGCCGCCGGGAGGCTGGCCACCCGCAGCGAAATCCTCGTCGCAACCGTTTCTATCATCGGCCGACGGGCTCCGGCTCCCCGCGGTGTCCACCTCGGGATCGCGAGGCACGATGATTTCGGCGGCCGGGGGCCGCGAAGAGCGGGAGGCACGGGTCTTGTTCATATGATCGGATCTTATCGCCGCCGCGCGGGTGCTGTCTCTCGGCGGGCACTCCGTCGGCGGGATGGGGAAGCCGCCCGGCGAGCCTTGCGGGAAAAACGCCGGTTCCCCGGGGGCACCGCGCCCGTCGTCACGCGGCCGGATCCAGCACGACCTTGATGCATCCCGCACGCCTGGTCGCAAACATCTCGTAGGCCCGCGGCGCCCGGGTGAGCGGCACGCGATGGGTGACCACGAAGGAAGGATCAATCTTCTTCTCCTCGATCAGGCCGAGCAGCGGCCGAAGGTAGCGGTGCACATGCGTCTGCCCCATTTTCAGCGTGATGCCTTTGCCAAAGACGGCGCCGAACGGCACCTTGTCGATGAAACCTGAATACACGCCTGGCACCGACAGGACTCCTCCCTTGCGCACCGCGCGCATCGCCTGGCGCAACACAAACGGCCGGTCCTGCTCGAGCTTGAGCGTCTGCTTCACCTGGTCGTAGGCCGATCCGTGCGCCTCCATGCCGACCGCGTCGATCGCCGCGTCGGGCCCGCGCCCGCCGGTCATCGCCTTGAGGCGCTCGAGCACATCATCGTCGTCGGAGCTGAGGGTCACCGCGCCGGCGGCTTCGGCCATTGCGCGGCGCTCCGGCTCGCGGTCGATCGCATACACCTTCGCTGCTCCGAGCAGGAAGGCGCTGCGAATTGCGAACTGCCCCACGGGCCCGCAGCCCCACACCGCGACGGTGCTACGGCCGGGCACGATGTTGCAGTTTTCCGCGGCCATGTAGCCGGTGGGAAAGATGTCGGAAAGGAAAAGAACCTTTTCGTCGGCCAGGTCGCTCTCGATCTTGACGGGGCCGACATCGGCGAACGGCACGCGCGCGTATTGCGCCTGGCCGCCCGCGTAGCCCCCCATCATGTGCGAATAGCCAAACAGACCGGATCCAGCGTGTCCGTAGAGCGCCTCGACCATCCCGGCATTCGGATTCGTGTTGTCGCAGCACGACCATTCCTGGCGGAGGCAGTGCGAACACGCGCCGCACGCGATCGTGAACGGCACGACCACGCGATCGCCCGCCCGCAGCCTTTTCACGAGCGGGCCTACCTCCTCGACGATCCCCATGAACTCGTGGCCGAGAATGTCGCCGGGCGCCATGGTCGGAACGTATCCGTTATACAAGTGCAGGTCAGAGCCGCAGATTGCGGTCGAGGTGATGCGCACGATGCAGTCGCGCGGGTTGAGAATCTTCGGGTCGTCGACGCGCTGCACCGCGATGCGCTTCCTGCCCATCCAACACACGGCCTTCATCGCTTTTTCTTTTGTTTTCGTCGTTGCGGTTCGCCGACGGGCTGGCCGTCGGTCGTGGGAATTTCGCCTGCCTCCATCAGCGCCTTGAAGCGCCGCAGCGCGGCCGCCACCTGCTGGGCGGGCTCTTTGCCGGAGAGCTTGGCGAGCAGTGCGCCAACCTTTCCGCCGGGCGGGTCGTATTCGAGCGAAACCGTCACCTCCGTGCCCTCGTCGCCCGGCGCCGCCTCGAAGCGCACGCTGCCGGCGTTGGGCACATCGGCCCCTTCGCGGCTGCGCCAGGCGATCAGCCGGTCGGGTTCGTCGTTGATGATCACCGCCTCCCACTCGACACGGCGGTCGCCCGGCGGAGCGCTCACCGACCAGTGCGAGCCGCCGTCCGGCCGCGGCGTGATCGTCACGGGATCGCGGAGGATGCGCGGCAGGTTGCTCACGTCACGCCAGAATGAATACAGCTCCGGCGTGGGTTTGCGCACGGTTACCGCGCAAACAACTTTCACCCCGCGGTTGCCGCGCACCACAATCCTGGAGCGGGCGATGTTTTTTTCAGCCCGCGCCGGGGCGGGACTTCGTTTCACGGTGGCCATGGAAGGGGGCGGGTTCGGGCTCGGTTCGCCGGCACCCGCGCAGCCTACGCGCGACCGTGGGCCACGCCTAGCGGAGCAGGCCCCAGCGCCGGCGTCGGAGAATCCGCGGTGGGCCGACTCGCCGCCTCCCCAGCCGGCCCCGGAGGTCCCCCGGGGCCGGCCGCGGCGCGCCGGAGCCGGCAACCGGCGGGGCTTGCGAATCGCGAATCTGTGCTACCTTGCGTGGCTGCACCCGCCGACGATCGGCCGGGCGCAGCGACAACCACCACTCCTCCGCCTGCCATGAGCTATGTCACCGCTCCCGGAGTCGATTCGTCATCGGCTCTTCGCCTGAGTCAGAGCACCGCGGCCACGCCGCTCGTCCCCTCCCTGAACACGAATCTGCTGCTGGCCCACGACGCGCCGGCAAACCATGAACTCCGCCGCTTCGTCGAGGAGCCGCCGGCCGATTCGACGGCCCTCTCCGGAAAACGGGTTGCCATCCTGGCGACCGATGGCGTGGAGGAAGTCGAGCTCACGGTCCCCTACGCACGCTTCAAAGCCGAGGGCGCGAGCGTTCACCTGATCTCGCCGCGCGCCCAGGACCTCCCAGCCTTCGGCGTCTATGCCCCGGCCAGCCGCCAGACCCACATCCTGACGATCCGGCTGATCGAGACCGCCGGCTGGTTCCCGATCGACCGCTTCCTCGATCAGGTAAAGGGCTCCGACTACGACGCCGTGATCATTCCCGGCGGCGCGTGGAACCCCGACATGCTGCGCGCCAACCCCCAGGCGCTCGATTTCGTGCGCCAGGCCGCCAGCGCCAGCCGGATCGTCGCCGCGCTCTGCCACGGGCCGCAGGTCCTGATCAGCGCAGGGCTGGTGAAGGGACGACGCGCCACCAGCTGGTGGTCCATGATGACCGACCTCGTCAACGCCGGGGCCAGCGTCGAGGACGTGCCCGTGATCGTAGACGGCCTGCTCATCACCAGCCGCAGCCCGCTCGACATCCCGCACTTCTACGGTGCCGTGCGCGAGGCGTTGCTGGCGGCGAAAACGCGCGCCTAGGACGCGGCTCACCCGCCCCGGCAGGCTTCTGTCGTGGTGTTTTGAATACACCACGAAAGGCCGCCGGCCGCCCCCGGCGCGTCGCGGCGTCGGGCTGCGGGTCAGGCCTGCCGCCGGCATCGAGCGGACGCCCGACGCCGCCTTCGGAGGCGTCCCGCGCTCCGCGCCGATCGCCGAACCGGCGCCGTGTTGACCGGTCGGTCGTCAGCAGAGACGCCGCCCCATGGACACCCATTCCTACTGGATCGATTCCGGTCCGCTGCCCAGCTTTGCGCGACTCGAGAGAGACCTCGACGTCGATGTCGTCGTGGTCGGCGGCGGGATCACAGGCGCCACCGCCGCGTATCTGCTCAAGAAGGCAGGGCGCACGGTCGCATTGGTTGAGCGAAACCATTGCGCGCACGTGGATACCGGTCACACGACCGCTCACGTGACGGCGGTGACCGACCTGCGCCTGCAGGACATCGCTCGCAACTTCGGGACGGATGCCGCCCGGGCCGTGTGGGAGGCTGGTGGCGCCGCCATCGACCAGATCGTGAGCTTGATCCGCTCCGAGACGATCGAGTGCGACTTTCGCTGGGTGCCCGGTTATCTGCACGCGCCGTCGAAGGACACCAGCCCCTCCACCGCGAAGGAACTGGCGCGCGAGGCCGCGGTCGCGGCGGAACTGGGCGTGCGCGCCGAGTATATGGACGCGATCCCCTTCTTCGGCGGACCCGGCGTGAAGTTTCTCCACCAGGCGCTGTTTCACCCGCGCAAGTATCTCGCCGGCCTCCTGCCGCGCATTCCCGGCGACGGGAGCCACGTTTTCGAATCGACCGAGGTCGAGTCGATCGGCGCCGAGCCCTTGAGCGTCATCGCCGCGCGCCGGCGCGTCCGCTGCCGCTACCTGATCCTCGCCACGCACACCCCGCTCCAGGGAAACGCCGGTTTCCTGGCGGCGGCATTTCTGCAAAGCAAACTGGCGCTGTACACGAGCTACGCCCTCGGCGCAAAGCTCCCCTCCGGACGCATTCCCGAGGCCTGCTTCTGGGATACCAGCGACCCATATTACTATCTCCGCGTCGAGCGCCGGCGCGGCCACGATTACGCGATCTTCGGCGGCGAGGACCACAAGACAGGGCAGGCGGCGGACACCACCGAACCGTTTCGCCGGCTCGAGGAACGCCTCCGCGAATTCGCGCCCGACGCGGACGTCGATCACCGCTGGTCCGGCCAGGTGATCGAGACCAACGACGGCCTGCCGTTCATCGGCGAGACCGCCGAGCAACAGTTCGTCGCGACCGGCTTCTCCGGCAACGGCATGACCTTTGGCACGCTCAGTGCCATGATGGCGGCTGACGCCGCCCTCGGACGCAAGAACCCCTGGCAGGACCTCTTCGACGTGCACCGCAAGAAGCTCGTCGGCGGCACCTGGTCTTATCTGCAGGAAAACAAGGATTATCCGTATTATCTTCTCCGCGACCGGATCGGCGGGGCCGAGAACGGCTCACTCGACACCCTCGCGCCCGACGAAGGCAAACTGATCAATCTCGATGGTAAAAAAGTCGCGGCGTACCGCGACGCTCAAGGTGCCGTCACGCTGTGCTCGCCAGTTTGCACACACTTGAGGTGCATCGTCGGCTGGAACGCCGCCGAGCGCACGTGGGATTGCCCATGCCACGGTTCGCGCTTCCGGCCGACCGGCGAGGTCCTTGCCGGCCCGGCCGAGGAACCGCTGGAAAAGCTTCCGGTTCCGCCGGGTATCCGCCCCTAAACTACAGCTGCGGCCGCGGCGGGTGGACGCGAGCGAAGCAGACAGGGAGGCGGAAAAAACGGGCCTTTCACTCGATCCTCGCTGATGACTTTTCGAAGGATGACAGGCTCCAGCGGTCGCGCCAGGTGACGACCGGTTTTCCATTGGCCAGCGTCACCGGCAGCCAGACATAAAGCCCTTCGGCGGGCGCCTCGGGCTTCCAGAGGTCGAACATCGCGATATACGCGTCCTGCTTTCCCGCAACGGGCAGCAGGAAGGAAATCTGGCCACCGAAGGTCTTCTCCGGCCCGGCTCCGAGGTGCGGATTGACGCCCACGCAAGGATTGCCGGTGCTTTCGTAAGGACCTGCGATCGAGTCCGCGACGAACGAACGGGCCGCGTTGGGCTTCCATCCAGTCGATCCAGAACCGATGAGGTAATACCTGCCCGCAATACGCATCAAGGCCGGCGCCTCGGTCTCGCGAGGAATGCCGGCAACGACTCGATACGACCCTTCGGGGAAAAGATAGTCGTCGCGCAGTTTTCCGATGCAGAAGGCGCGATCGGGTTTCCGTACCGTCAGGTGATAGACGGACCCATCCGTGTCCCGGAAAATCGCAAAGTCGCCCGACCCCTTTGGCGAATCGGCCGCGAGAAACGTGTGCCGGAACTCAAAGGGCCCGGTCGGTGAAGCGGACGTCGCCACCCCCACGAAGCCCGTGTCATATCCGGTTCCCCGCGGGTAGTATTTGAAAAACATGACGAAGGTGCCGGTGCGGGCGTTGAACAACACCTTGGGGCGCTCGAGCGTGCAGCCCGAGGCCAGTGCGCGTTGAGGATCCTCTTCCTGCACCGGGAGAACCACGCCTTCGTCTTTCCAGTGATACAGGTCGGCCGAGGAGTACGCATGCACGCCGCCATCGGCAAAGTCACCGTGATGCGAATCCACCTTTCCCGGCACCTTGTGTTCGCCGTACCAGTAGTAGGTGCCCTCGAAAAACAGCACGCCCCCGCCATGGGCATTGATGGAGTTCCCGTTTCCGTCCCGCCAAATCGTGCCCGGAACAATCTCAGGGGCCGGCGTCGGCTGAGATCGGGCGGGAGTCGCCGCCAGGATCATCGGCAACGCAAGCGAACAAACCAGCAGGCGTCCCGCCTTCCCGGCGAATGTGCTCTGACGAATAAGAGACATGGGGCTAGTACTTGAGTTCGAGCACTGCGAGGCCAGTCGCAGGCAGTTCAACCGTCCACCGACCCTCCTGACCGAGGGGGCTACGAACGCCGTTTGCGCTGAGGAGCGAAGCATTTTTCCAGGATGCAGCGGCATCCAGGCCGAGCTCCGCGGGCGGAGCCGTCACGGTCGCGCGGCCGGGCGCGACGCGGTTGTTGAGGAGAATGATCCAGCGGCGGCGGGCGCCATCATCGCCGGCCACGAGATAATCAACCGAGGGATTGCCGGTCTCCACCCTGCCCCACAGAAGACGGGCCGTCGCACCAAAGACCTTGCCGGGGGCGAAGCCGTAGCTTGTGTGTGGCCCGACCTTCGGCGTCATGAAGCCGCGCGGAAACTCGATCGCACCGCCCGAGCGCAGGCTGGCCTCGGCGATGAGGTAGTCGGTGATCCAGCCGATCTGCCACCACGCGTGGTGCGGGTACGGGCCGGCCCCCTTGTTCATCGCGTTCCAGTAGTAGGAGGCCACGCTCGTCGCTGGATCGACAAAGGCGTCGCGGGCCCAGGCGGCGGCGCGCGCGAGGTCGCGGAAAAACGGCTCGCCGGTAAGCGCGTGCATGCGGATGAACAGGCCCGCGTGGCTCGCGAGCAAAATCGGGCCGCCCCGATTCGCCGACCCGATCACGCCACCATGCTCGAAACCGAGTCCCGACTGGTTGATCTCCCAATCGGCGCGCTCCACCCCTCCGATCTTCTTGCGGTCCGCCGTCGCGACCGGATGGGTGTAGATCGAGGTGGTGTAAAACCGCGCGGTGGCGATGGCGGCGTCCCGATAGCGAACCTCGCCGGTGAGCTCGTGGAGCATGAGCAGCGCCTCCGCGATCTGCGCCGTGGCGAAATCGGGGGCGAAACGGTTGTCTCCGCACACGCCGAGGAACCGGCCGGGGGCGACCGCGTTGGCCAGCAGCCAGTCCGCACCGCGGCGGGCGGCCGCCAGGTATTTCTCGTCGCCGAGAAGTCGATACGCGATGAGCAGCCCGTAGAAGGTCGGGCGCACGTCGGGCAGTTCGGTGAAGCGCTCCCGCTGCGTGGCGTGATCGTAGGCCACGGCCCAGCGCCCGTCGGCGTGCTGCCACGCGAGCAGCCGGTCCGCCGCGAGCCGCAGCCGCTCGCGCAGTTCGCCGTCGGCCGGGTTGAAGAGCAGGATGTTGCCCAGGTCGAGCATCACGTAGTAGGTGAGCGCGACGGGCTCGACGTAGTCGCCCCACTCCTCGGTGAAGCGGCGGCTCTTCGACAGGTAATACTGGCCGATCGCCGCACCCTGGAAAAAGCCCGGTTCGCGCTGCTGCTGGACGAGCTTGAAGTTGCGGGCGAACGGCAGGCGGTCGCGCGTGAGGCGCGGATCGTCCGTCAGGCGCGCGAGCATCCACATCGCGCCGTAGTCGGAGTTCTTCATCGCGTCCTTGTCGGAGCCGACCACGCCGCCGAGATAGGCCTGCGCGCCGATTTCGAGTCCGCCGAACGTCTCCGTGCGCCAGAGCGAGGTGCGGTCGTCGGTCACGTAGCCGTGCAGCGCGAGCAGCCGCTCGCTGAGCGAGCGCTGCGGCTGCTTGAGCGCGAGGAAATCGTCGAGACGGTAAATGTCGCAGGCCGCGTGCTTCACCGCGGTGAACCAGTCTCCCGCGCGCAGCACGTAGCGAAAGCGGAACGTGCGCGTCTCGCCGGCTTCGAGGTGCGAGCCGTCCTGGCCGAGCACCGGGTGATAGAGGGTCGGCGAGAGCGCGCCCTGCCGGTTCAGGTGCGATAGTCCGAGCCGCCAGACGGAGCGCGTGTCGCGCTCGCCCGTCCAAGGATCGGCCGCGGTTCCGGGTTCCGGCACGACCGCAAGCGTTGCGCCCGAGCGGTTCGTCATCAGCGGGGAGAGTGTCGACGCGGCCCGTTCGCGCACCACCACCGGACGGCCGGGCAAACCGTGGCCGTAGGCTAGCGCGAGCACGAGGTCGGAATTAAACGCCGCGCCCTGGAAATAACCCGGCACCATCGCCCAGGCCAGGTCGGCGGGGGCAAGGGTGGCCAGCGAGGGCGTGGCGATTGAAAAATAGCCGGCGCGTCGCGCCGTGAGCGTGAGCGTCACCTGCACGTCGCCCGGAAAAGCCGGATCCAGGCGCCAGCCGGCCCGGACCGCCGCAACCTCGGTTTCATGGGAAAACGCCAGACTGCCGTCGGGTTCGCGTTCGAACTGCGCGGGGAAAAAGCGATACGCCTCCCCGGCGGTGTTGAGCGCCACGGGGATCGTCGCCTCGCGCCACGTCGGCGTCGTGTAGCGGTAGATTTTCTCCGGAAACGCCTCGCCGTCGTGCCCGGTCCAGAAAACCGGCACCGGCTCGGCCGGCGGCTTCTCCGGCGAGTACAACAGCGTATAGTCGCCCGCGGGCGTTCCCACCGGCACCGCACCGGCGGGCGTCTGCACGTCGGCGCTGCGCAGCCTCCAGCCCTCGGGCGAGTGCTCCCACGTCACGCGGGAGGCCGCATCCGCCAGCGCCACCTCTGGGCCGGCCGCCGTGAGCGGTTCGCCGACGGGCAGGAGTCCGCAGAGATAGAGCCCGTGACCATCGTAGGGCGACGGATCGTCGATGAGCGTGCCGGCGCGTTTCATAACGGCGGCCTTGTCGAGTTTCGTCGCCAGAAGTTCGATACGCACCCGGTGCTCGGTGTCGGCGAGCGGCTGCGAATAGAACCACGCCCGCAGCAGATGG
>DASWVO010000339.1:0-16505 GCA_036406235.1 Opitutaceae bacterium | reverse complement strand
CTGCCGGCCGCCGCTGCCGAAGCCGTGAAACAGCGCCAGCACCGCGATCGTGTTCGTCCCCGCCCTCAGCCGGCGGGCGACGTCGTAGGTGTCGAAGAACGTCCACGTCGGATCGCTGCGGCCCGGTCCGCGGCCCACTTCTTCGCCGTTGAGCCAGACGATGTACTGGGTGTCGGCGAACAAGCGCAGCTCGGCCCGCGCCATGCCGCTGCCGGCGACCTCGAAGGTGCGTCGGAAGCGCATGAAGCGATTGCGCGGGTTGTCATAGAACAGCGTCTCGCCCTCCACCCAGATGAGCCCAGTGCCGGGCGTCCAGCGCAGGTCGAGGCACGCCGGCCGCTCGCGCGAGAGGAGCGCGGAGCCTCCGGCGGAGAGCGTGGCAGGCGTCGGCGCCGTTGTGCTCGAGAGATTTTCCAAACCGGGACTGGCGCTGCGGAGTTCGCGCAGGCCGAGGCCGGCGACGGAGAGCGCGGAAAGTTTCAGCAGATCGCGACGATGCATGAGAGGTGAAGCGGGGTAGCCGTGTTCGTCGCCCCTCAGCAGCGGCGCGCCGGCCGCGAAGCGCAAGACGGGCCGCGGTCAACGGTTGAGCTGCACCGGGGAGAGTTAACGGTCGACCCACTCCAGGCTGGAATTAACGGGCGGGTCCGGTGATCCCTGTGGGCGATGAGCTCAATCGCCCCCTCGAGCCGCACCCTTCGCGTGCATTTTGCTTTCCTCGCCCTCACGGTCCTCGCGCTGCGGCCGATCGCTTGGGCGCAGCCTGAAAAGCCGGCCGAGTTCGCCGCGCACTACGGCTTGAATCCGGATTTCCCGGCAACGTTCACAGGAGCCGCCGACGTCACGCTCTCGTGGGCGAGCACGGACGCCACCGTCACTCGCTGGAAGATCACGAAGAAGGCTTGGGGCCAGCAGGCGTGGGAGACGATCACCCTGTCCGATCCGGCCGCGCGGAGTTACCGCGACACCGGCGCATTGAAGGACACACCCACGATCAATTACCAGATCGCCGCCATCAACGCCGCCGGCCAGTCGGCCTACGCCACGGTCACCGCCTGGCGGCTGGCGCCGAGCTACGCCGCGACGCCCACGTGGTCGTGGCCCAACGCCGAGGTGTGGATCGCCAACCCGCCGGGCACCTCCGCCGCCGTCGTGGACCACGGCGAGAACCGCCTCTCCTTCAAGGATCGCGACCAGTGGCCGCAGCTCGCGGAGCAGATCGACGGTGTCGCCCTGTTCTACTCGTCGATCCAGAACGCATCGCCGGCCGAGCTGCGTGCCCTGGCCGATGCTCTCGCCGCCACGCCGACCCGCAAACGCATCAAGGTCGGGATCGAACTCGGCGTTTTCCTCTCCACCAAACTCCGCAGCGGAAACCCGGCCGGGAGCCGCGCCGGCGTGGAGAGTTTCGCGGCGCACCACCAGGCGCTGAAGCGCTTCACCGACCCGGTTGCGCAAGGCGGCGCGGGCGGTGTGATCGACTTCCTGTTCATGGACGGACCGATCCACCGGGCGATGTATCCAAAAACCGATGACAGCCCGCACACCCTGCCTAGCGCGTCGGAGCAGGTGGTGCAGTGGATGGAGCAGTTCAAGCGGGTTTACCCTCATCTCGGCTTCCAGCTTATCTGCAATTTCTCGAGCTGGTCCTACGCGGGGGTGCCCGCGCGCAACAGCCGTCCGCAGGCGCACGGCCCGGCCGGCTTCGGCAACTACGACGACGTGGTCGCCACCCTGCTCCCGCTCGCCGCCCGCCGCGGCGTGCCCTTCACCGGCGTCCTCACCGACTACGCCTACGACGCGTTCAACAACGAGGCCGCCACCGACCAGCCCGCCCTCGTGCGGGGCAGGGACTACCGCGGCCGCCTGCTGGCGCTGCGCAACCGGATCACCTCGCTCGACCTCGGCCCCGGCGGGGCGCCCCTGACTTTCGGCATGCTCTGCAACAGCAATCGCGGCACGATCGCCGGCAATTACGCGACACGCGTCGAGCTCTTCAACTACTTCGAGGAGCTGCACGAGCTCGGACTCACGCCGGACGTCGTCATCATCGAAAGCTGGAACCGCAACCCGACGCACTGGATGCCCGAGACGCGCCCGGATTCGATGACCCACATCGTCCGGCGCGCGCTCCAGCGCCTGCGTTACCAGCGCGACACGCCGGCCGCCACGCCCTGAGCCAGCGCGACGGCCTCAGCCGTGGTTTGGGAGTCGGAGCTGGGAGGGCGCGACCGTCAGGGCTCCGTCACGACCTTGGAATAGGCGAGTCGCATCTCCCCGATGAGACCCGAAGGCAGCGGTCCCGCTTTCCAGGGGAAATAGTCGGTGGGCTTGATCGACGCGGGTTCCGGATAGTGCGTCGACATCGTGTTCGCCCACGTCAGACGCTCCGCTCCGGCAGCGTCGCGTCGTAAAGACAGCGGTTCACCCACGTATTCGCCACGGAGATACGAAGGATATTCCGGCCCGGCCGGAGAAGATCCGTCACGTCGAGGCGATAGGGCGGACGCCACAGGATGCCGGCCGTCCGGCCGTTGATCGTCACCTGCGCGACCTCGGCAACCCATTCGATCTCGAGCCGCACGCGGTGGTCCGCGGCCAGCGCGCCCGGCGCCAGTTCAATCTCCTTCGTGTAGACGGCGATGCCCGAGTAATGCCGGACGCCCGCGGGCTCAGCCTGCGTCCAGGACACCAGTTTCTCGAAGCGCTGCGGCTCCTTCGGGCCGCCCCATTTTTCATCAAACGTGACCGCGTAGGGTCCGCGGATTACGAGCGGCGGCGGGAGCTCCGGCGCGGCCAGCCGCACCACGGGCCTGTCCGCCCGATGCAACTCGACCACGCCCGGCGCGGCGAACTCGGCCGACAGGCGGCCGTCGCCGGCCACGAACCACCGCGGTGCGGGAGCCGCCGCCGCGTCGGAGGCACGGACACCCGCGGCTGCCGGAGCCGCAAGCGATGGGAAATGCTCCCGACCGTCGACGACGATCCGAGTGGCCACGCTCCGCGCCGGCTTGCCGGCGAAAACGACGAACACGCCTTCGAGCTTCTCCAGCGAAAGCGGAACGTGCGTGTATCCGTTTTCTTCGACAAACGCAGGCGCCGCCTCCACCAGGCCGCTCTCCGGGTGCCACAATTGCACGTCCTTGCCGGTGACGTGAAACGACAGGACGCCCTCGCGAGCCGCCTCAGCGTTGCGGTTGATCACCCAGAACCACTCGGTGCCGTCGGCGTGTTCGCGATGAGTCCAGCCGATTTCGCTGTCCTCGCCCACAACCAGCCGGCACTTGAAAGCCTCCTTGATTCCGAGGCTCTGCACGACCTCGTCCGGCGCATGCCCCACGTAAAGGCGGCCTTGGCCGATCGCACGGACCTGCCTGCTGCCGTCGCCAAACAGTTCGTCGGCGAGCGCGTGCCAGGCCGCGGCGGCCGCCGCCCCGCCCCGGAGCGACGGATAAAAAACGGGTTTCGCCTGCGCCGACATCGTCGCGCCCGCGGCGAGCAGGCGCTTCAGCGCCTGGAGCGTGTCGAGACGGAGCGTCGTGTCGGGGGAAATCACCATGAGGTCGTAGCGCATCCGGCCGGGACTTACCAGGCAGCCGTCTTCAACCTTGAGGAAGTGGCGCACACCGTCGCCCTCGATCACGTCGTAGGTGTGGTTGCCCTGGATCGCCAGGCGCGCGCCGGAATTCGGGATCTCGTCGGAGAAGAGCGTCAGCAGGCGCGTGGCGAACTTGCCTTGCTGAAGCATGTATTGGTTGCGGGCGATGTAGTCGAACCACGGCCGCGAGAACTCCCACCAGGGCAGCTTGCGGTTGAGCGAGACGCCCCACGGCTCCATCTGCCAGCCGGGCCGGCGCTCGTCGGGCTGGTGCGCATACGTGTGGAAAACGGTGACGTTGTGGCCCGCCAGCAGGACTGTGTCCGCCGTGCCCTTCATCGTCCACGGCGTCTCCGCCCAGTTCCCTTTGCGGCTCGTGAGCGACTCGCACGTGATGAATTTCTTGCCGTAGAAATGCGCGGCGCTCGCCACCTCGCGAAGCGGCGTGTCGCGCACGCCCGGCACCACGCCGGGCTCACGCGCATCCTGCCAGACCTCGTTCATCGGGAAATCCGCCTCGCGAAACGAGTTCATCGGGCTGCGCATGTAGATGCCGCCCGCCGGCTCGGTCTCATATTTGAGCCCGCGCTCGCGGATCAGCGCGCCCAGCTTGCCGTAGAAATTTCTCATCACGAGGGTCGAGAAGGTCTGGCGCAGATCGCGGAGAAAATTTTCCGTTGTCCTGACGTCACCAATACACTCGCCGGCGTAAACCGGCAGCCACGGGATCACGTCGTAGCCGTTGAGTTCGCGGAAGTACTGCGGGAAGTGTTGCGTCCAGTTCTGGTGTCCCGCCTCCCATGAATCGGTCTCGATGATCGAAAACGTGCTTCCAGCGTGACCGCCCGCCGCCTCGATCATTTTCCGGTCGTAGGCGTCGAAATGGTGCGCGACCGCGTCCGCCTCAAACTTGTCCACCTCCAGCCCGCGGCCCGCCTCGGTCGCCGGGTGGTTGGTCTTCCCCGTGGTCGTGTAGCCGACCCGCATGATGATCCATTCGCCGGGCGGCACGGACCACCGCAGCGTGCCGTCGGGCGACCGGCGTGCGGTGAGGTCCTGGATTTCCCCGGGCTTCAAGGCGAGTGCCTCGGGGTACGGCTCGTCCGTCTCGGCCACCGCACCGCTCATCGCCACGACCCCGGCCTTTGCATTGAAGTTCGCGATCGGCGAGGCGCTGCGCGAGGTCTCCCCCGGCGCCAGCAACTCGAATTCGGAGACCGCGAGCACGTGTTCCCTGACGACCCCGCGCAGCACGCGCTCCGTCGGGTCTTCGCTCTGGTAGCGCACCAGCCGCCAGAACTTCGCCCGGCGCGGCGGGAACCCCGCCTGGACGTCGGCCTGCTTGAACTTCAGCTCGCAGATTTTCTCGAAGGTCACGCCGTCGTCGGACGCCTCCAGGAAGATGTTCCGCGGCAGCTCGTACATCCATTCCACCTCGGTGAAGACGCGGGCGGCCTCGAACGGCTCCTTGAACTCGAGCGTGAAACCGCAGAACTTGCGCCGGTCCGCGTTGTCGTGCGCAAACACGACGTTCTGGCGCCGCTGTCCATCGAAGAGCAGGTCGAGGGTCTTTCCGGCAACTTTCGTGTCGGGGGTGGCTGGATACACGCGGGCGACGGCGCTCCGATGCATCGCGAGCCCGGCGGGGCGCTTCGCCGGCCAGGCGAGGACCGCGATGTCCTCCGCGTAATCGAGTCTCCGCTCGAGGACGGGCAGCGGGATCGCCTGCTCGGCGCCGTTGCCCGCGACGCGCACCAGCCTGAACGTGAGCTCTTTCATCGACTGTCCGGGCGTGATCCACGGACCGCCCGCCTCCGACCAGCCGTCGCAGTTGTGGATCCCCAGGCCGATCCCGTGGCGGGCGGCCGTTTCGGTGGCGAAGCGGAAGACATCGAACCACTCGGGGGAGTTGAACGCGAGGGGTCCCTTGAGTTTTCCGTTGATGTGAAAGATGCGGGCGAAGCCGTAGCCTTTGTCGGCCATCTCGCGCAGGTCGTTCTCGATCCCCGCGCGGGAAACGTTGCCGTTGATCCAGTGCCACCAGGTCTGCGGGCGGGCGAAGCCGATAGGCGCGGCGAACTCCGCGGCGACGGGGCGGTTCTCCGGCAGGTCCGGATTGTAGCTCGTGTAGTGGTGGAAGTCGCCAGTGTCGCCGAAAAGCGTCGCGATCGCTCCAAATCCGCCGGCGAGGCACAGCCGGCGCGCACAGCGGTTGAACGCGCTGGAGCCTGGGGCTTCGCGGCGAGCCGCCGGAGTGGGCCCGCTCCGGAAGCGGACCGAGGGCAGAACCAGGCGAACAAAGGAGGACGTCTTCATCAGGGTCTTTCGGGCGGGCCGGCGCCGAGGGGCGGGATCGAGGGCACGGTTGCCAAGGGGGAAACGACTAACGACGCAACGAGTGCTTTCGCCAAAGCGCAAAGGCTTCGGCGGTGGACCGTTGACTGCGCGGCACCCGCGCGGGCGAACCGCTCCGGCGCGGCAGTCGCCGGCGCCTCACGGGCGCGATTTCTAAGAAGATAGACGCAAGTTCACTAAAAACTCCGCCCGTCGATCGGTTAGGATCAGTCCACCCTTCCGCCCCAACTTGCGGGTCGCCGACCGGCGACCGCTCCGTTGCGGACGGCCCTCGTCACCCCGCTCACCCCGCTATGAAAACCTCGCCCCTCTCCCATCGAACCGTCGCCGCGCTCGTTCTGCTGACGCTGAGCTCCGGATTCACACACTCCGCGCGCGCCGGCACGATCGACCTGTCCGCCGCTCCGTACAACGCGCACCCCGACGACGGCAACGACGACACCACCGCGATCAACGCCGCGATCACCGCGGCCCAAAACGGCGACGTCATCAGCTTCGCCGCCGGGACCTACGATCTGATTTCGAGCTTCGACGCCGAGCGCTTCATCAAGATCAGCAGCAAGACCGGCATCACGCTGCAGGGCGCGACCACAAACGGCGCGCCCGCCACGCGCCTGCTGCGCCACGTCTCCGTGACCGCCATGGCCACGCCGCCGCGCACCGCCTATCTTTTCAACAGCACGAACGTCACGCTCAGAAACTTCATCGTCGACAACACCCCCCACCTCTGCACCACCGGCACCATCACCGCGATCGATCCCAACGGCACATACGTCCGCGTGCAGATCCCCGCCGCCCTCCCGATGGTCGCCAACATGCCGTGCTACTCCGCCAACGTCTGGGAGCCGGCCGTCGACGAACTCAAGCAGGTCGCCAACGTCAGCGCCAACTCCTCGCCCGCGAACTGGACGATCCACGACTCCGCCAACCGGATCATGCAACTCTCCCGGAGCGCCGGCCTGACCTTCCTCGGCAACGTTGCCGTCGGCGAACGCCTCTCCTGGCACTACGGGTGGAACGGCCGCTCGCAGATGGAGGCCGGCAAGTGCACGAATCTCATCATCGACAACGTCATCGTGCGCAACGCGATCAACATGGCGCTCCTCATCGGCTCCACCAACGGCCTCACGCTCTCGAAAATCGTGATGAAACCCGAGGGCGACCAGTTGCCCGTCGGACCGCGCGACGGCATCCACCTTTCCCGCTGCACCGGGGTCGTGAATCTCAGCGGCCTGGAAATCACCGGCGTGCGCATGGACGGCCTTGTCGTCCGCACGCCCTACGCCCGCATCACCAATATCGATGCCTCCGACCGAAGGGTGTTCACGATCGCCACGGAGCTCGCCACGTCGCAGCAACCGATCGCCAGCGGCACGAGCCTGTCGATCTTCAGCTCGACCGGCAACCTCTACACCCGCGTCGTGAGTTCGGCCGCGTGGGTCAGCGACACCAACGGCGAGGGTATCTACAACGTCACTACTCAAACCGACCTGCCCGCCTTCGCCGCCGTCGACACCGTGATGAAGGTAGCCGGCCTCGCGCCCACCAGCGTGTCGATCACCGACAGTTCGTTCAAAAACATCGCCGGTTCCGCGATGATCCTGTTCACCGACCACATCACCGTCGATAACGTCGCCAGTCACCGCGTCATGTTCCCGCCGATCCATCTCGGCGACAACACCGGCTCGGGCGCCTGCGGCAGCAACATCACCATCCAGAACTCGCATTTCGAGGAAAGCGGATGGATGCCGAAACCCGAATCGGACCTGCCCGGCCTCATCACCCTGATGAACGTCAACGCCACCTACCTCGAGCCGAAGCTCCACGGTGTCACGATTTCGGACAACACGTTCCGCTCCCACCTCCGCGGTGCATCGAACCCCGCCATCAACGCCCGCGACACCGACGGCCTCACCATGGCCGGCAATCTCTTCGAAAACGTCGGGCAACCCCTCCTCGTGGAGGCGTCGAGCGTCACCAACGACACTTTCACGACCGCCGACGTCGTGATCGACAACGACGGCAACGCCGTCACCTACACGGAAGTTGCCGGCTCCTTCGGCAGCAGCGGGCTCACCGGCTACAACGGCTCGACCACGCGCTTCGCCGGCGCCGGCGCCAAAGCCGCGTGGAGCTTCACCGCTCCGCGCACCGGCGCCTACGCCGTCTACGTGTACAAGATCGTGCACCCGACATCCGACACCAACGCCAAACTCTCCGTAGGACACGATGGCGGCACCGCGATCACCTACGTGAACTTCGCCACCGGCGCCCCGGGATGGTATTCGCTTGGAACCTACAACTTTACCGCCGGCAACACCTACACGATCACCAACGAACGGTCGAACGGTTACCTGCGCGCCGACGCCGTGCTCTACCTGCAGCAGTGACGGCGCCCGTCAGCGCCGCCGGCACGCGGCGCGGTAGGCCCCGGGCGCCTGACCGGCTTTGGCCCGAAACACATACGCGAAATATTCCGGCGAACTGAACCCCGCGGCCTCGGCCACGTCGGCGATCGAGAGATTCGTCTCCGCCAGCAACTGCCGGGCGCGCTCCAGGTGAGCCCGGCGGATTTCCGCCGCCGGAGACCGGCCCAGCACCTGGACAAAGCGGCGTTCCAGAATCCGCCGTGAAACTCCGGCCTCGCGGGCGATCTCGGCAACCTGCAGCGGCCTCGAGGCATTCTCCCGGATGAACGTCAGCGCGCGGCACAACGCCCGGTCATCGACCGCGAGCGTCTCCGTGGACCGGCGGGAAATCACGCCGGCCGGAGCAACAAGCACGGGCGGCCCGGACGCCGCTCCGCGCCGCAGGAGCGCGTGCAACCGCCGCGCGGCCTCGTAACCGATCGACTCCGCCGCGACGAGGACCCCGGACAGCGGAACATGCGGCAGGGCGCACAGCAGCTCGTCGTCTGTGCCGCTCAGCACCGCCACCTCCTCGGGCACGAGCAGGCCCGCCGCCTCACACGCATAAAGAATCTCCCGCGCGTCGCTCGGGTTCCAGGTCAGGAGTCCCGCCGGTTTGGGCAGCGCCTGCAACCACGCGGCCACGCTGGCCTCCGGCGCCGCCGCCGGCCCGGCCTCCCGCGGATGAAAAGCGCCGCCCGACCGCCGGACGGCCTCCTCGAACGCCCGCCGGTGGGTGGCAACATAAGCGGGGCCCAGGAGGCTGAAATAGCCGAAATGCCGGAAGCCCCGGTCGACGAAATGGCGCGCCGCAACGTCGGCGGCCCCCGCCAGATCGGCGCACACGCGGGGAAACGCCGTCCCGGGTAACTCGATCGCGGATACATTCACCACCGGAACGCCCAGCGTCTCCAGCTCCCATGCCATCTCGACGTCGGTGATCCGCGCGATCACCCCGTCGCCCCGCCAGCCCGACGGAAGGCGCAGCCGCTCCTCCAATCCCCGCGGTTCGGCAAAGAGCTGCCACGGGCCATGCCGCCGGTCGTAAGCGTGTATGCCCGCGTGGATACGGCGACCCCAACTCGTCGACGTGTCCACCAGCACCGCGATCCGCGGCATCGCGGGCCGACAGGGCGCTTCCGCCGGCACCGAAAAGCCGGCCCGTGGCCGGAGCCCCCCGCTCCCGCCGGTCGCAGCCCGCGACGTGCGCTCAAGCGACGCTTCGTACCGCCTCGTCATCATCGATCAGGACGATTTCCCGGGCCGGGCTCGGGCGGGGAGAGGCGAAACAGGGCGAAACAGCACATAAGGGGCACGCTTCCGTCGCAGGGCGGGTTCCAAGGGGTGACGGGGATCGTCGAGCCGCCGGCGCACGAGGCAACGTCGCCGGGGGTCGACAGTTCACCCGCAGACCAGGGGCCGCGCCGCCGCCCCTGGCGTCGGGAGAGGTCAACGGTTGACCGGGACAGACCTTGCCGGCTCCGGCGCCCTCGTATGCCGTGCCATCGACCGCCGGGCGCGGTTGCCCCGCAGTCGAGTAATCCCCCTCCAGCCCCCACATGAAACGTCTCGCTTCCGCCGTCCTCTCGCTGGCCGCTTTTGTCGCCACGAATCAACTACAAGCCGCCACCGCGGCGGCCGATTTCAACGATCTGGCGCTCGGACCCCTGATGGCGAACCAGAAGAACAGCCAGCCGGCCGACAGCGGAACCGGCTTCAAGTCCCCCCATTGGCTGAGCGGCTCCGGCGTGCCTCGCATCGTCGCCGGCGACCTCACGCCTCCGGCCTCCACGCGCTACTCGCTCAAGCAGCCGGGCACGCCCCGCAGCTTCCAAGCCACCTCGTACAATCTCGAAGGACCCACCGACCGCCGGCAGGGCCGGCCGCTCGCCGAGAAACTCACCGGCACCGTGTGGTTTTCCTTCATCGTCAAGAACGCCGACGCCACCCAGGCGGCCGGCATCGACTTCAACGTCGCCCCGCAAAATTTCAGCATCCCCACGGCCAGCCGCGTCGTGATCGAGGGCTCAACTTTGCGCGTCTTCAATTCGGGCAGCGTGCAGTCGGTCGAGGTCCCGGACACGGTCCCTCTCGGCAAAGCCGCCTTGATCGTCGGATGTCTCGATGTCGCCGGCAGCCCCACCAACCCCGGCAACGACGCCCTGCGCCTCTGGGTCAACCCCGTGCTCGGAGGCGAACCGGCCTCGCTCGGCAAGCCGACCGTTAACCTCGGCAACACCAGTTTCGTCGGCAGTGCCAAGGGCATCATCTCGCTCGGCCTTCAAAGCTACAACACCGGCACGGGCAGCAAGCAGGTGGGCGGCGTGCTGGATGCCGTCCGGCTGGCCGACGGCGACGCCGGCTACGCGGCCGCCACGGGGGCCGCGGCGCAATAACTCCGGCCGATCGCCTGTTTCCTCACGGCGTCAACGTGCGTCGGATTCCTCCACGCGGGCATCGTCCCCACGCGGCGCCCGCGTGGCTTGCGTTTCGAAGGCGCCCCGGCCGCACCGCTGCCGGCGATCCGGTGCGGCGGCCCGCCCGGAGATCGAGGCCGGTCCGCAACCGGAGCGTATGTTGATTTCCATTACGCCGACGGCGTCCGGTCGACGGGCAGTCTGCCCGCCCTGCTCCCTGTTTCCGTTTCGGCCCGTTCATGAAGCCCTCGCACGTTAGTCAGCGCGATATCGCGTCCAAAGCCGGCGTATCCGTTTCCGCCGTATCGCTCGCCCTGCGCAATCATCCGAAGATTTCTCCGGAGGTCCGGGCGCGGATTCAGAAGATCGCTCGTCGTCTGGGCTATCGCGCCGACCCGAAGGTCGCCCAGCTCATGGAGCACCTGCGCACCGCGCGCGCTCGACGGGCGCCCTCCAAGCTCGCCGTGATCGTGCCCGAACTCACGGCCGCGCAACTCAAGAGCTACCACCCCATCATGGAGATGATCGCCGGCGCCCGCGAACAGGCGGCGGAGGCGGGCTTCGAGGTCGACGTCTTTCACCTCGTCAGCGCCGGCATGACCGCGGGTCGCCTGCACACGATCCTGCGCACCCGGCGCATCCAGGGTGTGTTCGTCGCGCCGTTTGCCAGCGGCGTGGGACGACTCGACTTTGATTTCACCGGCTTCGCCGCCGCCACCGCCGGCTACAGCATCATCGAGCCGCTCCTGCACCGCTCCTGCCCCAATTACCTGCAGATGATGGACGAGACGCTCGAGTGGGTGACGCGCCAGGGTTACCGGCGGGTCGGCTTCGTGCTCACCTACCGGCCCGGCGGCATCGGCCACAAGCTGTTCTCGTCATCGTTTCTCTACTACCAGAACCACATCCCGGCCGCGGATCGCATCCCCATCCTGCCCAAGGATGAGATCACCGACGGCAGGCTTCTGCAGTGGGTGCAAACGTATCGTCCCGAGGTGATCATCAGTTCCGGCGCGATCTACCGGCAGCTCACGAACCTCGGCGTGCCGGTCCCGAAAAAGATCAAGTTCGCCAACATGGACCTCTCCGAACCGCCGCAGGATGCCGCCGGCGTCGATCACCGCTACCGCCTCGTCGGCCGCGAGACCGTGAAGCTCATCCTTTCCCAGCTCCTGCTCAACATGACGGGCCTGCCCGATCACCCGAAGATCGTGCTGGTCGACAGCCACTGGCGCCCGGGTTTTACGATGCCGGGCAATCCGTCGCGCAACGAGGCCCGCGCCGCCCCACTGCGGCAGGACTAGCGCCGCACGAGCGCGCGTCGCCAGCCTCACCGCCCGCGAAGCAGCTCGCGCTCAGCCTTTAGCAGCCCCCACGGGCCGGACGCTCCGGAAGCTGGGGCCGACTCTGACGTCGCGCAGCTCGATCGTGCCGGTGCCGTGATTCTGGAAGCGCAACGCGCGCAGCACCGCGGCCTCCGCGGGTTCCTTTGCGTTGAGATGCCACCCGTTGTTCACGCTCGTGTTGCCGTGCGCGTCGATGTTGCCGTGGAAAAACGGCTCGCGCACGGGCACGGCGTCGGCCGGGAATACGCACAGGCTCACGGCGGCTTTCGCGCCTTCGGTTGCCGGCGGCGTGACCCGAACGATCCAGCACATTTCCCGATCGGCCTCGATCCAGGGGCCGCTGTGCTCACTGGCCGGATACGCGGTGGCCGAGCTCACTTCTCCGGTGAAACCCGCGCGCAACCCATCCCCGGCGCCGCCGCCGACGAACAGCACATCACGGCCCTGCGCATCCGTGAATGCCACCCGCAGCCGCGCGCCGGCGCCCGCCCGGGCGACGAAACTGAAATAGCGCGGATGCCGGCCGCTCGCGGGCAGCGAGAGCTCCGGGGAGAACGGAACGACCTTATCCGCCGCCGCGGGCAACACGACGTGCCCCGTCGCCAGGGCATGCTGCTCCGGCTCGGCGGTGAGGAGCCGCTTCGGCCGGTAAGCCCGCACGTAGTCGACCGCCATATACGTGCCGTCCGCGGCGTCGGTGAGCGGCGTCCACGGATCCGCCCACGGCAGGTTGCTGAACACGATATTCATCCGGTCGCCCGTGTATCCACCCTGGTAGGACCAGTCGTCCTGCCCGAACCGGCCGTAGGCGCGCTTCTCCTCGTCCGGAAACCACTGCCGGAACTTGCCCACGCCGGTGCGCCACTGGTCGGCATAGCGCGAGTGCGTATCGCCCCGCCAGACTTCGCGGCCATCGAGGTAATAGATCGTCTCGCTTTCGCCGAGCCAGAGGCCCCACGTGTGATACTCGTCGAACGAGTGCTCCACGTGCATGCCTTGCGCAACGTGGTCGCGCTCGCCCTTCGCATTACGTGCGTAGGCAAAGGTCTTCCAGTCGTGCCACGCCAGATGCCCGCGCCCGGTCGGCGTCGGCGCACCGGCCTCCTGCCGCGTCTCGACGACATCGATCTCGTAGCGGTCGCTCACCCCGGCGCCGGCGCGCGACTCCACGCACGCGAGCCAGAACGCGTTGTTTACGCCGGTCGCCTGACCCGGCTTGAACCGCGCTTCGAGGAAGACATTCGGCTCAACCGTGTCCCGCGAATAGACGTATCCGGCCGTCCACTCCGAGGTTCGGCGGCCGGCGACGCGCGCCTCCTTGCGCACGTGCAACCGCAGTTCGCCGTCGCGCACCTCGGCATTGTCCGGACCGCGGGCCGTGCCGCGCGAGAGTCCCTTCTCGTAAGCCTGCGACGTCCAGACCGCCGGATCGAGGCGGTCGCCGTCGAACTCGTCGGCAAAGACCAGCTCCAGCTCCTCGCCGTAAGGCTTCGCGGAGGGCTGCGGCACCGGCTCGGCAATCGTCCGCGCCCCGCCCAACCCGCAAGCCAGCGTGACCAGCATCAGTCTTGTTTTAAACCTGCTCATGATGTTCCTCGCGCCCGCGGCTAGTAGTTCAAGCTCATCACCGCCCAGCCGTAGGCGGGCAGCGTCAGCGGTTGCGCCGGATCGATCGGGTGCCCGCCGTTTGGTTCACCGGTGTGCAGCGTAGCGGACGTCCAGTGCGCCGCGGCGCCGCCGCTCAGTTCCGAAACATCCGCCTGCACGGTGGCCGTGGTCGGTTCCGCGCGATCGTTCAGCAGGATCGCAAACAGGCGCCGGCCCTCGGTCGCGCGGGCGAGGATTGTGTCGATCGCGGGGTGGCTGGTCGTCAGCCGGCCCCACGCAAGGTCGGCGGGGGTGCCCAAGACGCGGCCGGGCGCGAAGCCGTAGCAGCGGTGCGGCCCGACCTTCGGGGTGATAAAACCGGCCGGAAAGTAAACCTGTCCGGCCGAACGCATCGCGGCCTCCGAAATGAGGTAGTCGGTAATCCAGCCGATCTGCCACCAGGCGTGATGGGGAAACGGCCCCGCGCCGCGATCCATCCCGTTCCAATAGTAGGAGGCGACACTGGTCTCCGGGTTCACGAACGCGTCGCGCGCCAGCGCCGCCGCACGCGCAAGGTCACGGAACAGCGGCTCGCCCGTCAGTGCGTGCATGCGGATGAACAGGCCGGCGTGAGTTGCGAGCAGGATCGGTCCCGCCCCGCCCGCCGTGCCGATCGAGCCGCCATGTTCGAAGCCGAGCCCCGCCTGGGTGATTTCCCAGTCAAAGCGTGGCTTGCCCTTGACGGATTTCTTTTCCGCGGTCGCCAGGGGATGCGTGAAGATCGAGGTCACATAAAACCGCGCCGTGGCGATGGCCGCTTCACGATACGGCTCGTGACCGGTGAGATCGTGCAGATCGAGCAGCGCCTGCGAGATCTGCGCCGTGGCAAAATCCGGCGCGAAGCGGTTGTCCCCGCACACGCCGAGAAACCGCCCCGGGTCGACCGCGTGTTGCAGCAGCCAGTCCGCCCCGCGCCGGGCCGCCTGCAGGTATTTTTCGTCACCAAGAATCCGATACGCCACGAGCAGGCCGTAGAACGTGGGCCGCAGGTCGGGGGTCTCCGTGAAGAGCGGCTCGTGCTTCTTGTGGTCGTAGGCGACTTCCCAATGCCCGTCTTCCTGCTGCCACGAGAGGAGCCGGTCGGCGCCGAGACGCAGGCGCTCGCGCAGTTCCTGGTCCCCGGGCGTGAAGAGCAGGATGTTGCCGAGATCGAGCAGGACGTAATAGGTGAGCGCGACCGGCTCGACATACTCGCCCCACTCCTCGGTGAAGCGGCGGCTCTTGGAGAGGTAATACTGGCCGAGCGCCGCGCCTTGGAGGAAGCCGGGGTCGCGCCCCTGCTGCACGAGCTTGAAGTTGCGCGCGAACGGCAGCCGGTCGCGGGTCAGCTTCGGATCGCCGGTCAGCTTCGCGAGCATCCACATCGCGCCGTAGTCGGAGTTCTTCATCCCATCTTTGTCCGACCCGACGATGCCGCCGAGATATGCCTGCGCGCCGAGCGTGACGCCGCCGAACTCCTCGGTGCGCCACAACGAGGTCTGGTCGTCAGTCACGTAGCCGTGCAGCGCCTGCAGGCGGTCCGAAAGCGAACGCTCCGGCTGCTTGAGCGCAAGAAACTCGGGTAGCCCGTAGACGTCGGTGATGACGTGGCGTAGCGCCGCGAACCAGTCGGCGCGCCGCAGCACGTAACGAAATCGGAAGGTGCGCGCGTCACCCGCCGCGAGCTTCGAGCCCTCCTCGCCCAACACCGGGTGATAGAGCGTCGGCGAAAACTCCCCGCGGCGGTTCATGTGCGAGAGCCCGAGTTTCCACGTCCCCCGCGCCCCGCCCTTGTCCGGCCAGGGATCGGCCGCCGTCCCGGGCTCCGCCGCCACGGCCAGCGTGACGCCGTTCTGGTGCGACAGGATCGAGGCGAGCGTCGACACGCCGCGCTCGCGCGCCAGCACCGGCCGATCGGGCAGCCCATGGCCGTAAACCAGCGAGAGCACGAAGTTCGGATTAATTTCCCGCCCCTGGAAATAGCCCGGCACCACCGCCCACTTCAGCTCCGCCGGCGCCACGCGGGCGAGCGTCGGCGTCGCGATCGAGAAGTAACCTTCCTGCTTCGCCGTGACGGTCAGCGCGACCTCGACGTCGCCCGGCGTGGAGCGATCCAGTCGCCACGTCGCGGATACGGACGCGAGCGCCGTGTCCTCGCGAAAGGTCCAGGTGTCGGCTTCGGTCTGCTCGAGCTGCTTCGGGAAAAAGGTGTGCGCCTCGCCGGCCTGGTTCAGCGCCACCGGCACCGTCGCATCGGCCCATTTCTTCGTGTTGTAGATGTAGGCCGGCTCGGGAAACGGCTCTTGATGACCGGGCAGATGGAACGGCACCGGCGTGGCGTCCGGTTTCTCCCGCGAATAGAGAAGCGTGTAGCTGCCGACGGGTGCGCCCGCGGGGAACTCCCCTTCCGGCGTGCGCACGACGACGCTCGCGAGGCGCCATCCGTCGGCCTGCCGGGTCCACTCCAGGCGGGTGGCGGAATCACGCAGCGTCACCTCGGACGGCCCCGCCCCCAGGGGAGCATGGCTCACGCACAGCCACGCGAGCGCCAGGGCGCAGGCGCGGCGGTTGACGCCGTTCTTCGCAGGGGACCAAGTGCGGATATCAAAGCGCATAGCAGGGGACTTCACGACGGACGGGGAAAGGGGGAACGATTTCGTTTTTGATCTTTCGGTTTTTGCGCCCTTCGCGCCAGCCGCGCTTAAGTCAACAGTCCACCGACGACGGCGCGCACGTTGCCGCCGCGACTTTTTCA
>DASWVO010000338.1:0-16226 GCA_036406235.1 Opitutaceae bacterium | reverse complement strand
TGGTCGGCGACATCGCGGTGAGCGACGAGGCGCGACTGATCGTGGATGAGCCCGTCCCGACTACGATCAAGTCCTCGCCTCAAAGCATCACGCGTTACCCGAGCCAGTCAGCAATGTTTTCCGTCTCGGCGACCGGCTCCGGTACCCTGACGTATCAGTGGTTCAGGGATGGCTTGCCACTTTCCGGTGCGACCAATGCAACGTTCACAGTTACCAGTGTCTCGGCGACCGATGCCGGCGCCTACACCGTCACCGTCTCCAATGGGCTGGATTCCGCGACGAGCACTGAAGCACGGCTCGTGGTCAAAGAAGTGCCTGCGATTTCCGCCCGGAACGGCGGACCCGCGTTCAATCTTGGCGGCGCGGCAACACTCGATTTGGATGCGCTGGAGGGGGAGGGGTTCACGTATCAGTGGTTCAAGGACGGCGCGGCGGTCGCCGGCGCGACGGGTTCGTCGCTTTCGCTGAGCGGCGTCACGAGTGCCGACGCCGGGTCGTATGGCGTGGTCATTTCGAACTCTGCCGGCAGCGTGGCGAGCCGTTCATTCGATCTGACGGTGAACGTGATCCGCCTGAGTAATCTCTCGATTCGCGCGCGCAGCGGAGCCGGAGATCGGTTGCTCATCGCAGGGTTTGTCGTGGAAGGTTCGATATCGAAGCCGATGCTGGTTCGCGGCGTTGGCCCCACGCTGGTCAACTACGGAGTGACCGATCCGCTCGTGGATCCCGTGATGACGTTGTACTGCAACGTCGGTGGGGAACAGCAGCCGCAGGCCTCGAACGACAACTGGGGTGCATCGAACAACGCGACCGAGATCGCGGCGGCGGCAGCCAGATTGTACGCTAGCGAACTCGGAAGGGATAGCCTGGATGCGGTGCTGTTGCCCACGTTGAGCGGCGGCGTCTACTCTGCGCTCGTTCCCGGCAAGAACGACTCCGAAGGCATCGCCTTGGCTGAAGTGTTCGACGGTGATCTCAGCGAGGAGCGGACCCGCTTCGTGAATGTATCGGCGCGCTGTCAGGTGGCTCAGGGCGACGACGTGCTGATCGCCGGTTTTGTGGTGAGCGGTCCGGGACAGTTGCGGCTGCTGATTCGCGGCGTCGGCCCCACGCTGACCAGCCAGAACGTCTCCGGCGCGCTCGCCGATCCGCAGATCACGCTGCATCAGATGGTCCAGCCGGAGAGCCGCGTGATCGCGACGGCGAACGACTGGAGCAGTGAAGCCAACGTGGCGGAGATCGAGAGCGTCTCGACAAGGGTGCACGCGTTTCCACTGCCGTCGGGCAGCAAGGATGCGGCGATGCTCGTTTCGCTCAGCGACGGCGTCTACACGGTCGTGATGTCGGGTGTGAACGAGTCGACTGGCGTCGGGCTCATCGAGGTATACGTTGTCCCGTAAGCCAGCGACTACCCTCGGGCCGGCGCGCACTGCCGGCCCGACGCAGGCGCATTATTCCACCCCAAATACGCTCCGCAGCTCGGTGATGGCTTCGGCGGGCATGGGGACGACCGGGCCGAGCGAGCGGCTGAGGAGGAGAGCTTCGGTCGTCGCCTCGAGCACCTCCAGCCGGTCGAAGGCGTCGAGGATCGTCTTGCCCAGCACGATCGCGCCTTCGTTCTCGATCAGGATCACCGGGCGTTTGCCGAGCGAGACTTCGGCGGCGATGCGTTCGGCGTCTTCCACGATGCGCAGGAAGGGCAGTTTCGGCGCGTCGTTGAGCACGATGTAGCTTTCGGGGATTGTGTGCGTGCTCAGCGTCGCGGCCGTCATGCAGTAGGCGCTGGCGTGCGCCGGCTGGGCGTTGATGATCGCGCCGACGTCCGGGTGGCGTTCGTAGATGAGCGCGTGCAACAGCGCGGCGCGGCTGGGGCGCTTGCCGCGTTCGCAGGCGTCGCGCGTCGCGCGCACGAGGCCGCCGGCCGAGACTTCCAGGCGGTCACGGCGGCGCGGTGTGATCACGAACTGGCGCTCGTCGAGCCGCGTCGAAAACGCGCCGGCCGTGCTGATCAACAGGCGCTGTTGATAGGCGCGGTGCAGAAAACGGCAGAGGTCGGTGCGCAGCTCTTTTTCGCGGATCGTCGGCGTCGCGTCGGGCAGTTCGCCGAATCTGGGCATCGTTTCCACGCTGAGCTGCTCCGGCGTGAGCACCTGCACCGGGCCGAGCTGGTGGGCCTGGATGAGCGTTTGGGCGACGAATTCGAGCGTCTCGAAGCGCTGGAACGCCTCGTGCAGGTCGCGTCCGCCGATCACCACGCCGTGGTTTTCGAGCAGCACGCAGTCGGCCCCTTCGGCGAAGGTCGCGGCGATCTTGTCGCCGAGCTCGGCCGTGCCCGGGCAGGCGTAGGGTGCGAGCGCGACGCGGCCGCACACGCTGTGGGCGTGCGACTGCACGCGCGTATCCGGAACGCGGCGACAGATGGAAAAGGCCACGAGCGCGCCGGGGTGGGCGTGAACGATCGCCTTGATGTCGGGCCGGCGGCGGTAGATCTCGCGGTGAAAGGGCAACTCCGACGAGGGCGGATGCAGGCCGGCGCGCGTGCCGTCGGGGCGCACGCACACGATGTCGGTGGGCTGCAGGCTGCCCTTGTCGACGCGCGACGGCGTGATCCAGATGTCGCCCGACGGATCGAGGATCGACAGGTTGCCGCCCGACGTGGTCGTCATCTTGTAGCGGTAGATCCGCTGCATGGTCGCGACGAGTTCGTCGCGGGGATGGAGCCAGCTCATTTCCATGGTGGGATGGGGGGATTGTGGGGTAGGGCCGACCTCCGGCGGGCCGTTATGGCAGGCGCATGCTGAAGCGGCCCGCCCGGAGGTCGGGCCCTACCCACGCGGTGTAATGTCAGATCAAATACATGACGGCAGCGTCAGCCGCGCGGCTTGTACACCGTCTGCTTGAGGCTTGCACCGAGGTGGCGGCGGAAGGTTTTCAGGTCTTTCACCGCGCCGAGGGCGATCAATTGCGAGGCGAGGTTGCCGACCGCGGTGCCTTCGAGGGCGAACGACACGACCGGCACGCCGGCCTGGTCGGCGGTCGCCTGGCAGAGCAGCCGGTTCTTCGAGCCGCCGCCGACGATGAGAATGCGCTTGAATTTGCGACCCGCGAGTCGCTCGAACGAACGCATCGCGTCGGCATGGCCCTTGCCGAGCGAGTCGCAGATGAGGCGTGTGTAGCCGGCGAGATTTTTCGGGGCGGCGAGACGGCGCTTCTTCAACTGCGCGTCGATCGCGGCCTTCATCGACTTCGGGTTGCTGAAGGCCGGATCGGTCACGTCGAGCAGTACGGCCGGCGCGGGGAGTTTTTCGGCGGCGGCGATGAGTGCGGCCCACTCCCTGTCGTTGGTCGGGCGCGAGGCGAATCCATCCTTCAAAACGCCCTCGATCAACCACAGGCCGATGACATTGGTGAGTGGACGGTAGCGGCCGTCGCCGATGCGCTCGTTGGAGATGCGCGCGGCGAGGGCCTCGGCGCCGAGCACGGGTTTGTCGCTCTCGAAGCCGACGAGCGACCACGTGCCCGAGCTGAGATAGAGGTCGCTGCCGTCTTCGGCGGCGGGCATGGCGTCGTAGGCGCAGGCGGTGTCGTGTCCGGGCACGGCGATGACTTTCGCGCCCTTGAGCTCAGGAAAGTCTTTCACCGCGCCGAGCTTCGTGCCGGCAAGCACCGGTTTCGAAAACCACTGGGGCGGGAGGTGGAAATGATCGAGCGTCGGGCGCGACCAGTCGGTCGAGTGGACGTCGATGAGCTGCGACGTGCTGGCGATCGTGAGCTCGTTTTCCATGCGCCCGCTCAGGAGGTAGTTGAAATAATCGGGCAGGAAGAGGCAGCGCGTGGCGAGATCGGCGATCGCCGGGCAGCTCGCGACGGTTTCGGCGAGTTGCAGCGAGGTGTTATAGAAGACGTTGGGGATGCCGGTCGCGGCGTAGACGCGCTCGAGGGCGGCGCGGGTGTTGCCGAGGTGCTGGAGGCCGGGCTGCGTGCGGGCGTCGCGGTAGGCGTGCACCGGAAACACGAGACGCCCGGCATCGTTGACCAGCGCATAGTCGACGCCCCAGGTGTCCACGCCGACGGAGGCGATCTGCGCGCGGCGCGGGAGCGCGGCGGCGGCCTTGCGCAAGCCGGTCTGGATCTCATGCCACAGGCCGGCGATCTCCCAGTAATCGTGCGCGCCGAGCGAGCGAAACGTGTTGGGGAAGCGGTGCACTTCCGTGAGCGTGAGGCGGTTTTTGGCCCACGCACCGAGGATGACGCGACCGCTGGTCGCGCCGAGATCGATGGCGGCAGAGTAGAGCGTGGCGGAGGGCATGAGGGGTGAGGAGATGGAGGGGGCGAGCGTGAGCCGGCTGGTTGTCAAAATCTACCAAAAACGCGCAAAAACTATCATGTTTAGATTTGCGCCGGGCGGGGTGGCGGGCAGGGTTGGACGCGAACCCCGTATGCTCAACCACGAACGAGTCCGGCCGACCAGCAAGCGTGTGCAACTGATGGCGACCTGTCTGTGTGACGCCTTTTACGACGACGTGGCGCGCGCGACGGTCCAGGTGCTCGAGTATCTCGGCGTCGAGATCGCGTTTCCCGAGGCGCAGACGTGCTGCGGGCAGCCGGCGTTCAACGGCGGCGACTGGGCCACCTCGCGCAAGGTCGTGCGGCACACGGTGCGCACCTTCGCCGGCGACGAGCCGGTCGTGGTGCCGTCGGGTTCGTGCGCGGCGATGGTGTTTCACGGGGCGGTGCTCGAATTTGAAAAGGAGCCCGACCTGCCCGAGGTCGAGGCGCTCGGCCGGCGCACGTGGGAGCTGGCGGACTTCATCGTCAACGGCCTCGGCGTGACGTCATGGCCGGGCCGATACGAGGCGCGCGTGGCGTTTCACCGCTCGTGCCATACGCGCGGGACGAAGAGCGGCGAGGCCTCGACTGCGCTGCTGGGCTCGATCACGGGGGTGACGCTCACGCCCTTCGGCGAAGGCGAGCAGTGCTGCGGCTTCGGCGGCACGTTTTCCGTGAGTTTTCCGAACATCTCCGCTGGCATGGGCACGCTGAAGCTCGAGCACATCCGCGCCGCCCAGCCTGACGTGCTGGTCTCGGGCGACATGAGCTGCATGATGCACGTGGGCGGCCTCGCCGAAAAGGAGGGCAAGCCGATCAAGACGCAGCACCTGGCCCAAGTGCTGCGCGACGCGTTGAAGAATGGGGGGCTGATCTAGAAAATGCGGACTGCGGATTGTGGATTGCGGAATGATCAATCCGCACTCCGCACTCTGAAATCCACACTCCTTGCACCATGGCTCTGCAACAGATCGACCAATACGCGGCGCACCTTCGTTCCGACACGCGCGCCGCGGTCTACGACGGCTCGAAGAAGGGCTACGAGGCGCGCACGCGGGTGCTCTTCGACCATTACCCGGATCCGAATCGGCTCCGCCATCTGGCCGGCGGGATCAAGCAGCACGTGGTCGAGAACCTCGACACCTACCTACCGCAGGTCGAGGCGAAGCTTCAGGCCAATGGCGTGAAAGTCCACTGGGCCTCCACCGCCGAGACGGCGAACCAGGCCGTGTTGTCGATTCTTCAGGCGCGCGGCGCGAAGAAGATGGTGAAGGCGAAGACCATGGTCTCCGAGGAGACCGAGCTCGCGCACTTTTTGGAGAAGAACGGCGTCGAGTGCGTTGAGACCGACCTTGGCGAGTTCATCGTGCAGATCGACCACGATCACCCCTCGCACATCGTCAAGCCGATCATCCACAAGAACCGCCGCGAGATCGCGACGTCGTTCGAGAAAAACGGGCTCGGCGCCTACAACGACGATCCGGAGACGATCACGCGCCGCGCGCGAAAGCATCTGCGCCACAAATACCTCGAGGCAGACGTCGGCCTGACCGGCGCGAACTTCGTCGTCGCGGAGAGCGGCCGCCTCGTGCTCGTGACCAACGAGGGCAACTCGCGCTTCTGCCTCGCCGCGACCAAGGTCCACATCGCGATGGTCGGCATCGAGAAAATCCTCCCGCGCGATCAGGATCTCGGGTTGTTGCTCAACCTGCTCGCGCGCTCCGGCACGGGCCAGCAGCTCACGGTGTACACGGAATTCATCACCGGGCCGAAAGCGCCGGCGCAGCCCGACGGCCCCGAGGAGATGCACGTCATCTTTGTCGACAACGGCCGCACCGACGTGCTCGCGAGCGAGTGCCGCGAAATCCTGCGCTGCATCCGTTGCGGCGCCTGCCTGAACGTCTGTCCCGTTTACCGCCAGGCGAGCGGGCACGCGTATCGCAGCGTGTATCCGGGCCCGGTCGGCGCGGTGCTCTCGCCGCTGCTCGCGGGGAAGAATTTCCCCCTGAAGGCCGACCTGCCCAAGGCGTCGTCGCTGTGCGGCGCGTGCAACGAGGTTTGCCCGGTCGACATTCCGATTCCCGACCTTTTGCTGCGGTTGCGCGACAAGGGGAAGCGCGAAGGTGCGAGCGTGGCGGCGGCCGGCACCCCGCCGATGGGCGCATGGGGCCTGCTCGCCTCGCAGCCGACCGCGTGGAAAGCCGCGCTGATCGGCGGCAAGGTCATCAATTATCTGCCGACGAAGCTGCTGCCGGTGCCGGCGCTGCGCGCGTGGGAGCACAGCCGCACGCTGCCGGAGTGGAAGGGGGGCGAGTTTCGGAAATGGATGAAGGGGCGGGCTTCAAAATAGCGCGGCTTGCCGGCCCGTTGTCGTCCGGACGGGTGATGAACGCTGTGCGGCGCCACCTCCCTGTTCGCCGCCACTCGCCTGTTGAGTAATCGCCGGACCGCCTGATACTCGCGCGCAAAACGATCTCCTGCATGTCTTCCCCCTCGTCCGGCATTCCTAAGTTCGAACCCTTCATCCCGGCATCGGCCACGATGCGCGAATTCACCCTGCGCGCGGTGCTCACCGGTGCGCTGCTCGGCATGGTGTTCGGCGCGTCGTCGCTTTACCTGGTGCTCAAGGTCGGCCTGACCGTGAGCGCGTCGATCCCCGTGGCCGTCATTTCGCTCGCCGTGTTTCGTGGCCTTTCGAAGGTCGGCGTGCGCGATGCGACGATCCTCGAGCACAACATCACGCAGACCGCCGGCTCGGCCGGCGAATCGATCGCGTTCGGCGTCGGCGTCACCATGCCGGCGATCCTGATTCTCGGCTTCGATCTGCAGTTGGTGAATGTGATGCTCGTCGGCCTGCTGGGCGCGTTTCTCGGCATCCTGATGATGATCCCGCTGCGGCGTGCGCTCATCGTGAAGGAGCACGGCATCCTCAAGTATCCCGAGGGCACGGCCTGCGCCGCGGTGCTCAAGGCCGGCGCCTCGCCCGAATCGCGCGCGATGGCGTCGCCGTCCGCCCAGGCGGAGATGCGCGCCGCCGAAGCGGCGGGGCTCGGGCGGTCGCCCGGGGCCAAGGTGATCTTCACCGGCTTCGGCCTCGGCCTGCTCTACAAGACGCTGAACATCGCCTTCAAGGGCTGGAAGGATGCGCCGGAAAAGGTCTTCGGCGCGCCGTTCAAGGCGGGCTCGGTCTCGGTGGAGGTTTCGCCCGAGCTCCTCGGCGTCGGCTACATCATCGGCCCGCGCATCGCCTCGATCATGTGCGCGGGCGGCGTGCTGTCGTACCTGTTGCTGATTCCGCTGATCAAGTTCTTCGGCGAGCAGATCCCCGGCGTGCTCGCGCCCGGCACGATCCCGATCGCCGACATGGGGCCGGGCGAGATCCGCGGCGCGTACGTGCTCTACATCGGCGCCGGCGCGGTGGCCGCGGGCGGCGTGATCAGCCTGATCCAGGCGCTGCCGACGATCTGGCATGGCCTCAAGGGAGGTCTGCGCGACATTGGTATCGGCGGAGTGGCGACCAATGGCGATGCCCCGCGCACCGATCGCGATCTGCCGATCAAGTTTGTCGGCATCGGCATCATTGTCCTGCTCGCGGTCATTATGCTCGTGCCGACGCTGCACATGAACTTTCTCGGCGCGCTGCTCATCGTCGCGTTCGGTTTCTTGTTCGTCACCGTGTCGTCGCGGCTCACCGGTGAGATCGGCTCCTCGTCCAACCCGATCTCGGGCATGACGGTGGCGACGCTGCTGTTCACCTGCCTGGTGTTTCTCGTCGTCGGCTGGACGGGCGGCACCTACTACGTCACCGCACTTTCGGTGGGAGCGATCGTGTGCATCGCCTCCTCCAATGGCGGTGCGACGTCGCAGGACCTCAAGACCGGCTTCCTCGTCGGTGGTACGCCGAAACTCCAGCAATACGCGATCCTCATCGGCGCGTTCGCCTCGGCCGTGATCCTCGGCCCGATCCTGATCAAGCTCAACGATTCGGCCGTCGTCTATGTGCCCGCCGCCCAGGTGGCGCCCGGGCTGCAGACCGACGTCTCGAAGCTTGAGCCCGTCAAGCAGGGCCTCGTCGGGCCGCAGCGGAGCGATGACCCGAACCAGTATTTTGTCTGGCACAAGACCGACCTCGTCGGTGGCCCCGCGGGCAAGTATCTCGTCAATGAGCGCGGCGAGGTCGTCTGGCTGGTCGATCCCGGTATCAACGGCGCGCATACGGAAAGGCCGGACGGATCGACGGTGAAGAAGTTCGATGCGCCCAAGGCCACGCTCGTGTCCTACATCATCAAGGGCATCCTCGATCGCCAGCTCCCGTGGGCGCTTGTGATCCTCGGCGTGATGATCGCGGTGACGATGCAGATGTCGTTCGCGCCGGCCCTCGCGTTCGCCGTGGGCGTGTACCTGCCGCTGTCGTCGTCGGCGCCGATCTTCGTCGGCGGTCTCATCCGCTGGCTTGTTGACCGCAAGCTTCGCAAGCAGCCCGCGCACGCGGCGCTCACCGAGGAGCAGTTCAATGCCGAGAGCGACAAGAGCCCCGGCGTGCTGCTCGCGTCCGGCTACATCGCGGGCGGGGCGATCGCGGGCATCATCATCGCGTTTCTTTCCGGCGTGCTCAAGCCGGTCGACGACGCGCTTTCGCGTTGGTCGCTGGCGCACAATCCCTTCTTTGCCGGAGCGCATGCGGACGCGCTGTCGCTGCTGCCGTTCGCGGTGCTGGTGGGATTCCTCTACTTTGTGGCGCGCGAAAAGCTCCTCGCGCCGAAGAAGCTCTCATGACCACTGATCGCGAAGCCATTCTCTCCCGCGTGCGCGAGGCGCTCGCGCCGCTCAAGGAGCGCGCGCCGCTGCCCGGCTGGGACCGTGAACTCGTCGTGATGCGCCAGGCGCGTGGCGAGGTCGACGCTTGGCGTCTTTTCGCCGAGCGACTGAGGGGCGTCAACGGCACGCCGCTCACGTCGTTCGACGAGCTGCTGGCGCTCCTCGACAAGAACGACTGGCGCCATGGTTACTGCGATCCCGCGCTCTGGCCGCAGTTCGCGGGCGCGTTTCCCAAGACGTTCACGGTGGAGACGACGTTCGATCGGTCGCGGATCGACGAATACCAGTTCGGCATCACGCGTGCGACCGGCGCGATCGCCGAGACCGGCACATTGATCCTCACCGACGACGGCACGTCGCGCCGGTTGGGCGCACTCGCGCCGTGGGTGCACGTGGCCGTGCTGCGGCGCGAGGACATCTTCATCGACGTGCCGCAGGCGGTCGCGGCGCTGCCGAAGGATCCGAACGTGATCTGGTGCACGGGTCCGTCGAAGACCGCCGACGTCGAAGGCATCCTGATCGAAGGCGTCCACGGCCCCGGCCTGCAGGTGGCGTTGCTGGGGAACTGAAGGATTTCCTGGAGCGCGGGCGGCCCGCCCGCATTTCCCGGATTGAGGGCCGGCGGCCCGCGCTCCCAGGGCTACTCCTCGCCGTCGAAGTAGTCGGTCTCGGTGATGCGGACGACCTTGCGTTGCGGCTTGATCATCCACTTGTCCGATTCCGGGTAATAGCACGTCTCGGCCGGCGGGTTGTCGGCCACGACGTAGAAGACGAACTCTTCGTCGCCCGTGTTGAGGATCTGATGCGCCGTGCCGGGCGACTGGAGGAACACGTCGCCGGCGCGGACGGACTGGCGCGCTTCCGCCGCCGCGGCTCCTGTGCGGGTGCGAACAGTGGCCGTGCCGCTGATCACCCAGAACATCTCCCACTGCATCGAGTGCGCGTGCAGCGGGCAGACCGCCGCGCCAGGCGGCACGCGACGGATCTGCAGGTCGAATGGATGGCCGCCAGCCCAGGGACCGACGTCGCGCGTGCCGCCGAGTGCGAGCGAGATGTCGCGACAGTAGGAGGCGTATTTCTTTTTTGGCGACTGGCGCAGCTCCCACGGGATCGACTCCAGCGAGACAAAGCGCGCGAGCGGGCCCGGGGGCTCGGGCGGCGAGGCGGCGTTGGCCAGCCCGTCCTCTCCGGAACCGGCGAGCGGCGGACCGTCGTCTTCGCCCACGTAGTACTCGAGATCGGTGGCGCGAAAAAACTTTCGCGGTTTGCGAAAGCCCCACTTGTCGGAGTCGGGGTAATGCCAGATGTCGACGAGCGGGTTGTCGGCGACGAGCAGGTAATCGAGGTCGGTCGCGCCGGTGTTGATCAACTGATGCGCTTCACCGGGCGGATGCATCACGGCGTCGCCCGCGCGGACCTCGCCTTGGGCGGAGCCGTAGCGCACGGTTCCGGCGCCGGAGAGGAAAACGAAGAGCTCCCACTGGCTGGAGTGGCTGTGCATCGGGCAGCCGGATTTGCCCGGGCGCAGGCGGCCGAGCTCGAGGTCGAAGGGATGTCCGCCGTCGCCGAGCGTGGCGTTGCGCTGGGCGCCGAGCGCGATGGAAAGCTCCTTGCTGAGCCCGTGAAACCTGCCGCCGGGCGAGCTCCATTCCTCCCACGGGAGGTCGTCGAGGTTGACCGTGTTCATGGGAGCGAAGTGTGGCGCGCTTGCGAGTGCAGGCGAGTCGTACTGCGCTGTATTGTGCGGTGCGATTGGGTCGTGGGCGGGTCCGGTCTGTGACCGGACCCGGGCCAGTCGCAGACTGGCCCGGGCTCGGGCTGGTGCGGGGGCGGTCGATTTACGGCTGCGCGGCCGTGCCGGCGGCGGGCATGGTCTTGAGCAACTCGATCTGCCCCTGGCGGGCGTAGTCGATCGCCTCGCCCAGGATGCGGGCGGCTTCCTGTGGCGCGTGGAAGCCCATCGAGTTTTCCGCGGAGATGAAATCGAGGCGCCACTGGGCTTTGCGTTGCAGGTCGCGGGCGGACTTCAGCTGCGCATCGTCGGCGCCGGCTTTTTTCGCGTCGGCGAGCTGCGTGATCAGTGCGACGACGGCCTCTTCGCCGCGGTCGAGCAGGGCCTGGTTGCGATCCTGGATCGCTTCGACGCGCGCCTTGATCTCGGTCTCCGGCACGCGGTGGCACGTCTGGCAGGCCTGCGCGATGTTGAGCAGCGGCGAGCGCACGTGGTGATTGCTCACCTTGATCGCGCCCTCGCGCACGTAGGGCATGTGGCAGTCGGCGCAAGCGACGCCGCTGCGCGCATGGATCCCCTGACTCCACATCTCGAACTCGGGGTGCTGGGCCTTCAGCGCGGCGGCACCGCTCTCCTTGTGGGTCCAGTCGGTGTGACCGACCTCATCGTAGTAGGCTTCGATCTGCTCGACGCGGAGACCCTTGTCCCAGGGATACGTGACGAGCTTCTTGTCGCCCTTGAAGTAGTATTCGACGTGGCATTGGCCGCAGACCATCGAGCGCATCTCCTGGCGGTTGGCGTCGATGTTGGGCTGGTACTCGCCCTGGCGGCCTTCGCGGCGCCAGCGTTCGATGCTGGGCAGGTGTGGCGTGGGATAATCGGACCGGGCGAGCGCGCGGATGCCATTGAGGAAACCGGGCCGGGAAACGCGCAGGTTCATCGTCTCCGCATCGTGACAGTCGATGCACGAGACCGGGTGCTGCGCGAGCTTGGTCGCTTCGTCGTAGGGCATCGCACAGATTTCTTCGAAGCCCTTCTGAAGTTGTTCCTCGCGATGTTCGGGGCCCGCGGGCGCTCCGGCCTTGAGTCCGGCCTCGATGTAGGCCGGCAGGACGGACGCATGGCACTGCAGGCACGCGCCGGGCTGCTTCACCTTGGTCACGCGCTCGGTTTCGCGTTGGTCACTGAGCATGTACGCATGCCCGCGCTCCTCGCGGTAATCGATCGCGAACGCGTAGCCGTTGAAGATGCGGCGCCACACCGGATCGCGATCGAGGTGCTGGAAGGCTTCGCTGCCGCCGTATTTGGTGAACTGCGTGTCGACCGTGCGGCGGTAGCTGTCGTATTGGCGCGGATAATTTTTTCCCCAGAGCACCGGATCGGTGACGTTCTCGTTCACGTCGACGACGCGGAATACGTGCTGCGTCGCCTCGGCCTTGCGGGCGACGATGTTCTGATAGAGCAGCAGCACGAGGAAGGTGGCGATCCCCGCGCCGGCGAGGACGACGAGGTACACCCAAAGGGCGATGCCGCGGCGGTCGGAGAGAGTGTGCTTCATGGTTGTGGATCGTGGAGGGTGATTGTGGATAGCGGGGAAAAAACGTGACGGGGTGGAGTAACGAAGGGCTCGTGCGATCTACGATGCGCTCTCGACGACGACGCGCTAGCGCGTCGGCCCGTGCCCGACTTCGCGATGACAGTGCAGGCAGTCGAGCATCTGCTGCGGGTCGCCGGGATGGGTGTTGATGCCGTCGACGATCTGCTGGTGGCAGGCGACGCAGTTTTTCTGAAGCACGGCGACGTTCTTCTGCCGGATCATGATCGGCTCGTGAAAATCCTGCAGGGTGAAACCCTTCGAGTGCCAGTAGCCGTTTTCGGCTTTGGTGAGATATTTTCCCAAAAAATCGTGGGGCGTGTGGCAGTCGTTGCAGGTGGCGACGGCGTGGTGCGGGGATTTCTGCCAGCCATCGAACTGCTCGCGCATGATGTGGCAGTTCACGCAGGCGCGCGGATCGTTGGAAAAATACGACAGGCCGTGGGCGTAGTAGAATGTGTAGCTGCCGAGGCCTGCGAAAAGGCCGGCGGTGCCCGCGAGGGCGAGGAGGATCAGGATGCGCAGACGTGTGGGGGAAAATTGCACGGAAGTCGCGGGTTACGCTCGAAGATGCAAAAGTGGAGTCAAAGGCCAAGCTTGCGCATGCGTTGGCGAAGCACGCGGGATCTTGACGTGGATCAAGGGCGCCGCCGGAGGCGGGGCCGGGCGCCGGCTTGATGTCAATCCGACCGCCCTATCGAACCAATGGCCGTTGAGCCGACGGCCGCTACCGTGTTTCCTGCCACACCGCGACGCCCGCCACCGGCACTTCGCGCGAGCCGATCAGCGGCGTGACTCCGTCCGGGATCGGCGCGGTCTGGGGCTGTTCGGTGAAATTGCCGGCGACAAAGAAGCCGTCGCGCCACTCGACAAGGAAACCGTCGGCGTAGTCCGCCGTGGATACACCGGCGCGCGCGAACACGTCGCGCACGAGTTGGTGCTCGAGGCCGCCGTCGGCGGAGTCGACCCCGATGTAGGTGACGCTGCCGCGGCCCAGCTTGCGCGTGACGGCGGCCGTCCGCCCCGCGTAGAACTGATCCTCATGGCGTGCGAGGGTGGATGTGCCGGCGCGCGGCTCGAGCACCTCGCCCCAGCTGAACCAGGTGTGGCTCTGCTCGCCGGCGTGAACCTTGCCGGCGTGCGGGTCCGGCAGGACGTCGAAGAGGGCGATCTCCGCGCCGATCAGCTCGAGGATCGGCATCGCCCACGGGCCTTCCCAGAGGTGGCCGCGACGGTCCTTGTGTCCGGTGCGGCAGCTGAGGATCAGATGGCCGCCGTTTTCCGCGTAGGTTTTCCAGCGCTGCACGGTAGTCGCGTCTACGAGCTGGTGGGCGGGCACGACGACAAACGGATAACCGGAGAGATCATCAATGCCGCCACTGGGGAGAATATCGACCGGGGCGCCGAGGCGTTTGAGCGCGCGATGGTATTTTTGCAGGTGCTCCATCGTGTTCCAGCGCGCGGTCTGCGGGTGGAAGTCGATGTTCCAGCGGCTTTCCGCGTCGTAGACGAGGGCCGTGCGCCGCGCAGTGAGCTCGGCGGGCAGGCGTGCGTCCGGCCGATAATGCTGGCGCAGGAGCGTCATTTCCCGCGAGGCCTGCGCATACTGCTCGCCACCGAGCGACGTGGTGACGCCGTCCGGGCCGACGAGCCCGTAGTGATAAAGTTCCGCCCCGAACAGCGGCTGGCGGTAGCGGTAGGTGCAGACGAAATTCGCACCGCCCGCGAATGCACGCAGGAGCCATGCGCGCACGACCCCCGGATAGGGTTGCGGGTTGACCTTGCCCCAGTTCACCTGGCCCGGCTGCAGCTCCATGATGCCGTGCTTGCCGGTGAGCGGGCGCATCGAGTCGTGGGCCCACGACATCGCGGCGGTACTGCCGAGCCGGTAGCCGAGGTTCGGTGTGTCGCCGGCGTTGCCATGCGCAGGGTAGATCGTCCAGGTCGTGATCTCGAAATCGTCGCGGGTGTTCGACGGCGGCAGCGTGCCGAAAGCGTGCATGTAGTTGGTCGTCACCCACTGACGATCGCCGCAGTACTCGCGCAGGATCTTCGTCTGAAACCGCAGGTAGTCGGCCGTTTCCTCGGCGAACCAGCGCTGGCTGTCGAGGACGGCGTGCGGATTCATCTGCGCGACGACCTCCTGCTGGTTCGGCAGGCGGATCTGGTCGAACTCCTGGTAGACCTGGGACCAGAACGCGTTGCCCCAGTCGCGATTGAGGGCGTCGATCGAGCTGTATTTGGTTTTCAACCACCCGCGGAACTTCGTGTGGCAGGCGTCGCAGTAGCACGGCTCCTTGCCGTAGTGGGAGAGCTCGTTGTCGAGCTGCCAGCCCCACACGCGTGAATCCTGACCGAAGCGGCGGCCGAGTTCGTGCACGATCCGCGCGACGTGGCGGCGGTAGGTTTCGGTGCTCCAGCACGCCTGCTGCCGCGTGCCGTGCTGCATGCGCCGGCCGGCGGCGTCGACCATGAGCACATCGGGGTATTTCTGCGTGAGCCAGGCGGGCGGTGTGGGCGTGGGCGTGCAGAGGATGACTTTGAGGCCCTGTTCATGCGCGAGCTGGACGTTCTTCTCGAGCCAGGCGAAATCGAACTCGCCCTCGCGCGGCTCGAGGAAGGCCCAGGCGAATTCGCCCATGTGAACGAAATCCATCCCGAGTTTCTTCATATTGGCCATGTCGCGCGGCCACTGCCCGGCCGGCCAGGCCTCGGGATAATAGTAGGCGCCGAGGCGCATCAGATCGGCCGTCGGAAAAGAGTCGGGTTTTGCCCCGGCTGCGGTGGCGCGTGTGAACGCGGCGAGGCAAACCAGGGCGGCGGCGAAGGCGTGACGAAGAACGCGGGGCATGTTGGCAAGGGTTGCGCATGCGCCTTCGCGCCGCAACGCAACGGCGGGCCGGACGGTCTGGGAGCGCGGGCGGCTCGCCCGCATCTTGAGTTAAGCGATGCGGGCCGGCGGCCCGCGCTCCCAGGAGCTACTCCGCCACGACCGGATTCGTGAGCGCTCCGATGCTCTCGATCTCGACGGTGACCTTGTCGCCGGCCGCGAGCCAGGCCGGCGGCTTGCGCGCGTAGCCGACGCCGTGCGGTGTGCCGGTGAGGATCACCGTGCCGGCGGGGAGCGTGCGGCCGGCGCTGAGGAACGAGACGAGTGTCGGCACGTCGAACACCATGTCGGCCGTCGTCCAGTCCTGACGCACGTCGCCGTTGACGATCGTGCGCAGGTGGAGGCTGTTCGGATGGGTCAACTCATCGGCCGTGACGAGCACCGGGCCCAGCGGGCAGAAGGTGTCGAAGCTCTTGCCATGGCAGAACTGGCCGCCGCCGAGCTCAAACTGCCAGTCACGGGCGGAGACGTCGTTGGCGATTGTGTATCCGAGGACGTAGGACAACGCGTCGTCTTCGGTGACGTTGCGCGCAGGCTTGCCGATGACAATCGCGAGCTCGCCCTCGTAGTCGACCTTGGTGCTCGTGGGGGGCAGAACGATCGGCGCACCGGGATCCTGTACGGCGTTCGTCGTCTTCATGAACCACATCGGGCGCGCGGGCAGGGTCTTGCCGCCTTCCTCGGCGTGTTTCCTGTAATTGAGGCCGATGCCGAGGATGTTTGTCGGCACGAGCGGGGCGAGACGCGAGCCGGGCGTGACGCGTCGGTCGGTGACGCGGTAGGAGCCGAAGACGTCGCCCTCGATGGCGAGGGCGGTGTCGTCAGGTTGGAGCGCAGCGTAGGCGGGTCCGGCAGGTGTGCGG